>JAHFCG010000166.1 GCA_023249615.1 candidate division FCPU426 bacterium
ATATCCGGAGACTTAATAGGAGTTCCCAAGGGATCTGAAATGCCACAAGCCAATATGTTTTCCGACAAGCGGGCTCATTCCCGCGTCCAGGCGAAAATCCCCGTGACCTACCGACACATTGACGATAAAAAGAAAATTAAACATATCAAGGAATTGGGGGAGCAAACCAAAAGCACCCAAACCCTGGATACGAGCCTTGGCGGGATGTATATCGTGGCGGATGAGATTTTTCAAAAGGGATCCCTTCTTAGCCTTAAAATCGCCCTTCCGGGGGTGATGATTCCCATCTCCGCTTTCGCCGAGGTGGCATGGTCCAATGAAACAGGGGCCGGACTTCATTTTTTGGTCCTGAAGGAAAAGGATCTGGAAGCTTTGGCGGTCCATTTGGATAAGGTTTCCCGCCAAGCTTGAATTCCCCCGATAGAACCGCCAAACCGAAAAATTGATTTCCTCTGAAAGTTTATCTCCATGAATAACCTCAGAACCCATGGTACACCGCCTTATTCCGTGGCCCTTCTCCATGGAGGCCCCGGGGTCGCGGGCGAAATGGCGCCTGTGGCGATGGAGTTGTCCTCGAAGGGGGGAATTCTGGAACCGCTTCAAACAGCCTCCTCCATTGACGGTCAAGTCGCCGAATTGAAAAGGACCCTGGAGGAACACGGTCAAAGTCCCATGATCCTGGTGGGATATTCCTGGGGGGCCTGGCTTGGCCTTCTTTTTTCATCCCGATACCCGGGTCTGGTTCGAAAACTAATCCTTGTGGGGAGCGGACCCTTTGAGGAAAAGTACACCGATCAAATCCACCAAAGGCGATTCAACCGCCTGAATCGGGATGAACAAAAAGAGCTTAAAAGTCTGATGGGCAAAATGGAAAATCCAGCCGCCTTTGAGCGGGTAGGGGAGATCCTGGCCCAAACGGATTACTATGACCCCATTCCCATGAGGGTGGAGGGGGTAGAACTTCGGGCGGATATTTTTAATTCGGTTTGGAAGGAAGCGTCGGAAATAAGAAAAAACGGGAAACTTTTGGAGGCGGGGAAGAGGATTCCATTTCCCGTAGTGGCCATTCATGGGGACCATGATCCCCATCCGGCGGAGGGCGTGCAAAAACCCCTTTCAATGGTCTTGAAGGATTTTCGGTTTATTCTTCTTGAAAAATGCGGGCATTCGCCCTGGATGGAAAAACAGGCAAGGGATGAATTTTTCAGGGTTTTAAATAAAGAATTGAGCATTTCATGAAACAAGCCAATAAAAACTTTATCCTTGGAATGGTCAGCGAGGCATTCTGGGGCGCGGGGATGGGTTTGGTCCTTCCCAACACCATAGTTCCCCTGGCTCTGGTAGCCCTGGGCCAATCAGCCTCGGAGGCGGGCCTTCTGGGGTCCATTTTCTCCATGGGAATTTTACTACCCCAGGTTTTTTCAGCTCTCGTCATTCCCCCCCGATTTACCAACCCCAGGCTTACCGCCTTGTTGCACCTTCCTGCGCTATTCGGGCCCTTGTTGATGGGTCTTGGCTTTGCCCTTCTCCCCCCAGGAAACAGGGAAATTCTTTATTTTCTTTTCGCCGGGTTTACCCTTTTTTCCTTCGGTATAGGGTTGGTCGCTCCCCATTGGATCGGCGCCATCGGGCGTTGTATACCGGAAAAAATGAGGGGGCGTTATTTCGGGGCGAGTTTTTGCGCTTCGGGATTTTTAGCGACCCTGACCGGTTGGCTGGCTTCCCGATGGGCGGACAAGGGGGGGCTGGAATGGGGATTCGCCTGGTGTTTTCTTTGGGCGGGCGTCCCCATGCTGGGGAGTTTGATGGTGTTAACCTTTTTGAAACCCATCACTCCGGCGCCTCAGGCACAACCTCCCAAGGCGGTAAGAGGGAGTTTCAAGCTTTTAAAAAATAAACTTATGGAGTCCGGCCCCTTTCGATCAGGACTTTTCCTGACGATTCTTATGACCCTGGCTTCGGCTCCGGGAAATATTTTTACCGTTTATCTCCGCAATGAAGCCGAGTTGGCGGTTTCATGGTTTGAATTTTTTACCCCCGCGGTAACGATCGGGGGGATGATTGGCGCTTTTCTTCTCGGTTGGGTGGTGGATCATAAGGGTTTAAGGGTAGCTTTTACCTGGACATTTACCGCTGGGTTGGTTTCCCTGATTTTCATCTTTTTTTGGGGAAACCCGTCCTGGCCGACCCTGGCCTTCGCTTTTTCAGGGTTTATCAATTCGGCTTTTCCGGTGGTAACACTTGTCATGGTTTTGAAAATGTCCGGTCATCAAAAAAGCACCCTTCAGGTTGGGCTCTTTAACACCTTGATGAGCCCCTGGGCTTTGGCACCGCTTTTTGTGGGTTTGCTGGCCAACAGCGCAGGTTATTCCTGGGCTTTTGGTCTGGGAATCCTTAGTTGTTTGGCGGCCCTTGTAATTCTGGGGGGAAACCGGAACCTGGATACACCACGCCCCACCGGGAAAACCTAAAACCCATGGTATTTCGGGAAGGGAGACCGTAAAACAGGCGATTTTTTTGGTATTTTTATTTTCGATTTTTTATTTTTTTTGAAATAAAACCGGAGTTTTCCGTCTAGAGGGTACAGGGAAGCTCATAAAAAATTTAATTTGTGGTAAGGTTACCTTCAATTGTATTTTCAAGTTTTAGAATTAAACGGGGTTATATGAAGAGTTTTAAATATTTGATTGTTGTATTTTCAATTTTATTTTCCATCCTGGTTTTCCAGGCTTGCAACCGAAGCATCAACGCGCCCCTCTCCCCCGCTTACCAACAGTTAGGCAACCAATCCCAATTCATCAATATTTCAACAGGTGGGTCCGTGGTCCTGCCCGATGGAACAAGTGTTCAGGTTCCCGCAAACGCCTTTAACCAGAGCACGACCATAAGTGTTTCCCAGAGTTTTCTTACCGCCGCCCCGGCATTGCCCAATGGCTTGGCCCTGCTTAAATACGTTTATTATTTCAGCTCGGGAGGAGCCTCTTTCACCGGAAGCGTAACCCTGACGATACCCTACAATGTGGCCGATATCCCCGGCGGTTATACCGAAGGCAACCTGGTGGTTATTTATTACAACGGATCCAACTGGGTGATCGCTCCTTCCATCCAGGATACGGGTTTAAAGAAATTCACCGTAGTGACCAATCACTTTTCACCTTGGGGCGTCGCGGGGAGCGGAGCGACAGCTACCTCTACCGCCACCGATTCTCCAACGGTTACCCCTTGGCCCTTTACTTCAACCCCAACCAATACTGCCACCACTACACCAACAGGGACTTGGCTTACCGACACACCAACCAATTCTTTCACCATTACCCCCACACCGACAGGGACTTATTACACCGCAACTTTTTCTCCAACTGACACCTGGACTTTTACGCCCATACCCACATCAACCGATACCCCATGCCCCTTTTGCTTTCCAACTAATTCCGCCACTCCTACGCCAACTAATAGCCCGACCGTTACACCTACGGGTACTTGGCTTACCGACACCCCAACCTCAACGGAAACTCCTTGTGGGTACCCTGGAAACACCTGCACTTTTACACTAACGGATACGCCTACCGTGACCTATACGGTTACCCTCACGCCCACCCATACACTTTCCGAGACCCCCTGTGGTTATCCCGGAAACACTTGTACCTTTACGTTTACACCCACCGACACGGATACCTTAACCATTACAAATACCCCAACCATAACTTTTACTCCGACCTTTACCGAATCCCCCACCAATACCCCAACCCCAACCTCAACGGATACCCCCTGTCCCGTATGTTCACCAACACCAACCCCACTTCCCCCTGTTTACGTCGGTTTAATTGGCTCAGCCTTCAGTCCCGCCGCCGTAACCTGTTCGACTGGAACCAATGTGGTTTTTACCAATTCCGATCCTTATGCCCACACTGTTCAAGCGGATGATGGATTCGGAAACTGTGGAGTGAATCAATTCCTAAATCCCGGTGATTCGGTTACCCTTGTTTACTCAAGCCCCCTTACCATCAACTACCATTGCTGGATCCATTCCAATTGCGCATTCGGGCCCGCTCAGGGATCACCTGGGTGCGACGGTACCTGCGGCGGACCAGGTATGATGGCTGGTACGATTGTGGTTCAATAAACCCGGGTTCATTCGGCGCGTCTTTTCTTCCCAAAACCGCCCTTTCTAAAAGTGAAGCCATTATTTAAAGCCCCTCTACTTTTGGCTTTAGGTTTCTTTATCGTTTCAACAGCCTCTTTTTCCATTTGTTTTGGAATGAAGCCTATTAGGGCTTATGGTAAGCTGTCCCCTCGAAAAGACGGTTATCCAATCCCTGGAGGCGCCTGACCCATGAAAAAGACTCTCATACTTCTTCCGTTTTTAGCCCTTTTAATTTCCCCGGCGTTTTTGACCGCCATGACGAACGAGGAAACAGAAGGCCGTGATGAAATCGAGCAGGGCTGGGTTGACCGCCATAACGACAAGCTTGTCCAACCCATCAAGGACGGCATTAAAAAGATCAGGGCCAGGAAAAATTCATTCCTCGTGGCTTCCCGCAAACGGCACCTTGTCCATATGAAAAGGATTCGCGCCGGCTACGCCGCGAAAAACCATGTCCCCTTAACCCAGCCTTTCCCCAGCGCCACTCCTGTTCCCCTGGTTGCCCTCTATCAGGCCAAGGCCGGCGGTTTTTCCTTCCTGGCCGCCGATTATGCCGACGATTACGACGTTCTCCATTCCAGTTCCGACATTTACATTAAAATCGGGCTGATGTACCGCCATGTTTTCCACGGGGAAGGGTACAGGGGCTGCGCGAGAATCATGACCCTGGGGAAGGACTCCCCCCTCTTTTTTGAAACGTCGGCCTTTGGCGGGGGAGCCGCTTGTAAAAGAATTCTTTACACGTTGGATTTGGATGCCATCAAGAACCTTTCCCAGGATTTGTACGACCACCCCGAATCTGTCAAGCCGGAAGATTACGTGAAGCAGGTTCTTGAGTTTAACGTTTGGTTGAACGGATACACTTTTTATAAGGACATCGACAATGACGGGTCGGTGGAAATCGTCAATAGTACCCAGACCGAATATCCGGCGGAGCTGAAGACCAAAATGCAGGAAAAATATCATCAGGTGGACAATGAATTCGGCGGGCCTTTCTGCAAAATCGCCTCTTTTTACCAGTGGGAAAAGACCAAAAAGAAATTCGTGAATATTGGGGATTATTTTTACAGCCCCCATTGAATGAAATGATGGAAGTTTAGGTTGGCTTAAATGTTCCCATCCTTGCAAAGCCTTTTTCACTTGTCAGGCGAAGCCAAGCGGCGAAACCTGAAGATTGGGAAAGGCTTTTTGCTTTTAACGGTGTTTCTTTCGTTCCTCCTTGCCGCCCCCCCTGCGCGTTCCTACAACATTCTTTTTTACTACAACGGGTCCGGCGTCAACGGGGCGGTCTACCGATGCGCGGTTGTTCTTCGAAAAGCCGGCCACCAGGTGACAATCAAAAACGCCGCCGGCAAGGCCATGGACCCCACCTACGACAATTGGGGCGCCCCCTTCGACCAGGTTTGGGACATGCGTTTCGTGAACCGTGACAAGGAAGAATGCGGGAGCGGCTCCCGCAAGGCGGCGGAT
>JAHFCG010000167.1 GCA_023249615.1 candidate division FCPU426 bacterium
CCAGGACATTCACTTGAACGCAGGAAGAATTGCCGCCGATTTTAAGTGTGGAAGGACCGGGGACCGGGATGCTTCCGCGAACCCCCCGGAAAGTGATTGTGAAATCGTGCGCCATTCAGCCTCTTTTTCGGCGATATAAAAGCCCGGAACTAGGTCATTATTTCCAAAAACAATTGTTTTTGCAACGATTTAACCCCTGTTAAGGGGCCCTCAAGGCTCCCAAACGGCGCGTGTACCGCAGTTTTTACATTCGGGAGCGGTTTCACCCGCCTTCAAGTAGATGTTCATCACACGGTTTTCATCCGCGCAGGTCACGCAAAGGTGCGGACCGGTATAGAGGATTTTTTCGCCCGGTTTTCGTCCCGAGATGTCGATGTTCATCCGGGCGGCGCCTGGTTTTGAGACGGCGGAGGGGTTTGCTTGGGGGTCAAGGGGAGTGCCGGAAGGTAATGTTTCCAAGGGTTTCCAGAAAATATCCCGTTCATATTTCTTGCCTGGTTGTTTAAGAACGATTGAAATGGATTTTTGATCACAAGCACCAAGTTTATTAAAATTTCTTTGCGCTTGACGAAGGGAAGGACTATTAGCCCCTCCTTCGAAGTCTGGATCGGAGAACTGAACAGGATCATCCTCCCAAAAACAAACAGGGCATATATCAAAGGACCCTGCTTCTGGTTCCTCGAAGACCTTATAACCGCAACAAGGACATGCTCGAAGTGAGATTTCCATATCACCTGCCTAATTATTTCTGTGTCATTGCGAGGAGCGAAATTAGCGACGAAGCAATCTAAAGCATTCCAAAAACTTCAGTTTGTTGATGTCTTCCGATTGCTTCTTCGGCCCAAAAGCGGGGCCTCCTCGCAAAGACGGCTTAATAAAAAAAGCCCCATCAATTTAGACGGGGCCCGAAAACAAACAAAGGGCGAAGGCGAGCTTCGCCCCTACAATCATTTAACCTTTTGCTTTTTGGAGGCCTTGGGGGCCGGGGCCGCGGTGCTTTGCTGTTTGGTCCAGTTGAGCAACCCGCCCGCCGTGATGATTTCCTGCTGGCGGCCGGTCAAACCGTGGACCACCTGGATGGATTTTCCGGTGGTGATATTCTTCACGGGGAAGGGATGATCCACCTTCAATACCTGTTTCAAATCCGGAATTTCCAGCTGGTCCCCCTGGGAAATACCGTCGTAATCCGCCGCCTGCACGAAGGTCAGGGGTAGGATTCCAAAGTTGATCAAATTCGCGCGGTGAATTCGGGCGAAGCTTTTCACCAAAACCGCCTTCAAACCCAGATACATCGGGGCAAGCGCCGCGTGCTCGCGGGAAGACCCCTGCCCGTAGTTGTCCCCGCCCACCACAAACCCCTTGCCGGCTTCCTTGGCTCGCTTCGGAAAGGTGGGATCGACAATGTTGAATACGAATTCCGAAATGGCCGGAATGTTCGAGCGAAGCGGCAGAACTTTCGAACCTGCCGGCATGATATGGTCGGTGGTGATGTTGTCCGGTACTTTCAAAAGAACAGGGCCGTCCAAAATATCCGAAAGCGGGGAGTTAATCGGGAGAGGCTTGATGTTGGGTCCGCGGACGACCTCCACTTTCTTCGGGTCCTTGGCCGGGGGAATAATTCCGTTGTCATCCCACACGAACTTGTCCGGAATCTCGATCTTGGGGGCCTTGCCCAGGGTGGTGGGGTCGGTAATTTTGCCGGTCAAGGCGCAGGCCACGCAGGTTTCGGGGGAAGCCAGGTACACCTTGGCGTCGCGGGTTCCCGAACGGCCCTCGAAGTTGCGGTTGAAACTACGGATGGAGACGGCTCCCGAGGAAGGGGACTGTCCCATGCCGATACAGGGCCCGCAGGCGGATTCAATGATGCGGGCTCCCGAGGCGATGATTTCGGCCAGGGCCCCGTTCTTGGCGATCATCTCAAACACCTGTTTGGAACCGGGGGTCACCGTCATCGAAACGTTCGGGTGGATATGTTTGCCCTTGAGCATCTTGGCCACCATCATCAGGTCGCTGTAGGAGCTGTTGGTGCAGGATCCGACGCAGACTTGTTGTACGTCGATGTTCTTCAGCTTGGAAACCTCAATCACGTTGTCCGGGCTGTGGGGCTGGGCGATAAGCGCCGGCAATTTGTTCAGGTCAATGATGAGTTCTTCATCGTAAGTGGCGCCGGAATCAGCCGCCAGAGGCGTCCAATCCTTGCCGCGCCCCTGGGCCTTCATATATTCACGGGTGTTTTCGTCCGACGGGAAAACGGAGGTGGTTGCGCCAAGTTCGGCGCCCATATTGGTAATGGTGGCTCTGGCGGTGGCCGACAGGCTCTTCACGCCCTGACCGGTATATTCCAAAATCCTGCCCACGCCGCCCTTCACGGTCAGCTTCCTTAGTACTTCAAGGATGATGTCTTTCGCGGTGACCCAGGGTTGTAACTTGCCCTTGAGTTCCACCCTCAGTACTTTCGGCATAGTCATATAGAAGGGACCGCCGCCCATGGCGACCGCCACATCCAATCCACCGGCGCCGATCGAAAGCTCGCCAACGCCCCCGCAAGTGGGGGTGTGGGAATCGGAACCCAAAAGGGTTTGGCCGGGAATGGCGAAGCGTTCCAGATGAACCTGGTGGCAAATGCCGTTGCCGGGACGGGAAAAGAAAATGCCGTGTTTGGCGGCCACGGATTGCAAGTAGCGGTGGTCGTCAGCGTTCTCGAAGCCGGTCTGGAGCATGTTGTGGTCAACATAAGAGACGGACAGCTTGGTTTGGACCTGGGGAACGCCGATGGCCTCAAACTGAAGATAAGCCATGGTGCCGGTGGCGTCCTGGGTCAGGGTTTGGTCAATGCGGATGCCGACCTCTTCCCCCGCGACAGGGTTGCCCGAAATGAGGTGGGCATTGATGATCTTTTGAACCAGGTTAAAACGCTTGGCGGTGGCGGCCATGATTTCCTCCGATGGGTCTATGTAAGGTTGTAAGTCATCCCTGCGTGTTTTTTCAATTGGCAGGGGGCTTATTATGGGTTGCCCTCCCGTCTCAATTCAACCCTAAAGGGCCCTTTCAAAGCCCCAAAAGCTAAAGGGTTTTTGCTTTACCTTTTGTTCTACCGTAAAAAGGAAGCTTTATTTTAAATATTTGTTAAACGTCTTTAACTTTTAAAGGGGACTGCCTATTTTAGATAAGCAAAGGGGACTTTCATGACCACCACCTTGTTAAATATCGAGGGAATGACCTGCGAGCATTGTGCCAAAACCGTTGAGGGGGCCCTGTTAAAAGTGCGGGATGTCAGGACTGCGGTCGTGAATCTCGCTGAAAAGAAAGCTGTCGTGACGTCCGGTTCGGATCTCGAAATGCCGGAGATCATCCGGCTCTTGGAGGAAGAGGGGTATCGGGCGAGTTTAAGCCTGTAACCTCCTGAATTTTGTTGCGGTCGGCTGTTGTAGGGGCGGGTCTCAGACCCGCCCTTACGAAACAAAAGGAAACTCATGTCAACCGAGCTGAAAACCGAACCGACCCCGTCCAACGAAGCCCCCTTGCGGTCCGTCATTCTGGCGGTTGAAGGAATGTCCTGCGCCTCCTGCGCCTCCCGTATTGAGAAGAAACTAAAAACCGTGCCCGGGGTCATCGATGCCTCGGTTAATTTCGCCTCTCAAAAGGCCTATGTTCAACTCGCCACCAATCCCAAGGATTTAACGGCGCTACAAACCGCCGTGAAGGATGCCGGTTATTCAGCCAAGCCTTATATACCCGAATCCCACGCGGCCAAAATGTACGAACCGGAACAAAACAATTTGGGGTGGCGGCTGGTTTTAGGCGGGCTTTTAATTCTTCCTTTCCTCTTTCAGCATTTAATCATGTTTTTCAGTCCTTTTCAGTTTTCGCCCCTGGTTCAGTTTTTATTCGCGGCTCCGGTTTTTTTGTTGGTGGGGTGGCCTTTTCATGAAACCGCGTTGAAGAGCCTGAGGCGGGGCGAGGTGAACATGGACACCCTGATTTCCCTCGGTTCCTCGGCCGCGTTTTTCAGCTCACTGCCCGCCCTGGCGAAGTTTCCGGTGGTTCTTTACTTTGACGCCTCCAGCCTGATTCTTTTCTTCGTGACTCTCGGCCGATTTCTGGAAATTTTTTACAAAAGGCGCGCCAACCGGGCCCTGGAACTCCTGATGAACCTCAGGCCCAAGGTGGCCCATGTGGTCAGGGAGACCCACCAGCTGGACATGCCGGTGGAAATGGTGGGGAAGGGCGACACCCTATGTGTGAGGCCGGGGGAATCCATTCCCGTGGATGGGGAGGTTCTTGAGGGCAAGGGCCGTGTGGATGAATCCCTTTTAACCGGGGAATCGCTTCCGGTCGAAAAAAGACCCGGCCAGAAGGTTTTCGCGGGAACCCTGAACGGAACCACGACGCTTCTCATAAAGGCCCGTTCCGTGGGGGAAGACACGACCCTGGCCCGCATCATCCGGCTGGTGGAGGAAGCGCAGGGGTCCAAGGCCCCGATTCAAAAAACCGCCGACCTGGCCGCCTCCATTTTCGTGCCGATTGTTCTGGGCGTCGCCTTGGCTACCCTGCTGGGCTGGCTGTTTTTGGCGGGGCGTTCCTTTTCCGAAGGGCTTCAACACGCCATCGCGGTTCTGGTGATCGCTTGTCCCTGCGCGCTGGGGTTGGCCACTCCCATCGCCCTTATCGCCGGCATCGGCGTGGCCGCCAAACGGAGCCTGTTGATTCGGCGGGCGGATGTTTTGGAAAAGTCCCGGAAAATTGACACGATGGTTTTCGACAAGACGGGAACCCTGACGGAGGGAAAGCCCCGGCTGGTGGACATCATGGTTTTGGACGGCCTGGAAGAGGAAAAACTTTTGCGTTACGCCGCGGCCATCGAGATGGGAACCAACCATCCCCTGGCTTTCGCCATCTTAAAGGAAGTCATGGTGCTGGACCTGATTCTTCCGGTTGCCGAGCGGATTACGGAAACTCCTGGAGCGGGGATTCAGGGATACGTGGAGGGACATCATGTGGCTGTCGGGACCAAGGCTTTTATCGAATCGATGGATGGGATCGTGCCTTCGGACCAGGTTCGGGCAAACATTGAGGCCTACCGTCAGGGGGGGCAAACCGTTTCGCTGATGGCCCTCGACAAAAAAATCGCGGCGGTGCTGGTGATGGAGGACCCGCCTAGGGCGAACTCCCGCGAGGTGATCCAAGATCTAAAGAGGCTGGGCTTGAAAATCCATTTACTCACCGGCGACGGGGAAGTGGTGGCGCAAAAGGTGGGCGAAAGGGTGGGCGTGGACAGTGTCAAGTCAGGCGTCGGTCCCGAGGGGAAATTGAATTACATCCGTGAATTGCAGAAGCAGGGTCTAAAGGTGGCGATGGTGGGGGACGGCTATAACGACGCGCCGGCACTGAGCGCGGCGGACCTGGGGATTGCCCTGGAAAGCGGAACGGATGTGGCCAAGGAAGCGGGGGATATGGTTTTGATTCAGGGCGACCTGACCAAGGTGATCGAAGCCCTCAAAATTTCCAGGGCTACTTTTCAAGTGATCCGCCAGAATCTTTTCTGGGCCTTCGCCTACAATCTCGTTGCTTTGCCCCTGGCCATCTTCACCCAGGTGCCGCCCTCCCTGGC
>JAHFCG010000052.1 GCA_023249615.1 candidate division FCPU426 bacterium
AACCTCTTTTACCGCAGAGCCGCAGAGTAAATCGCCACCAAGATGAAATATTTTCTTTTAGAACCCATGATTCTTTCTCTCTTTTTCTGCGACCTCCGCGCCTCTGCGGTGAATAGGTAATCAGTAAAGACTGTTCGGCCGGCGTTCGCCGAGGAGACGGTAATTTTTCTCCTGGATGGCTTTGACGATCAAGGGCCGGTTGAGATAGAGGGATTGGGTCTTTAACTTCTGAACCATGTATCCCGCCTCGAACCAAAGATTCGCCATGATACAGACGATCCCCAGCGTCCGCCACCAATGGCGGGTCACCCAACGGCTCCAAACATGGAAGGAATAAACCGCGATGAGCGGCAGGAGAATGTAATAAATGTGGGCGGCCGGTTCCTTGGAAGTGAACCAGAAACTAATCCAGACCCCCAGGAAAGCCAGATAGGTCCAGCGGTGAATGGCGGCGGACCCGGGGTGGCGGGAATCCTTAAACCATCCCAGGACTATCAAAGCGCCGGCCTGAGCGAAACCCAGGAGGATCAGGAAAACGCCAGGAAGAATAATCCAGGGGTTATCCAACAGGAATTGTTTTCGTTCAAGGGAACTCAAGCCGATAAAGCGCAGTAATTCGAAGGAGGGAAGGGAGAAAAACCGGGCCAGGATCGTGAAGAATTGCAGGAAATTGTCCAGGTTGAAACCCACGGACAATTTCATGCCGGAAGCTCCCTGGGAAAGCCCGTACTTAAAAAAAGTGGGGATTAAAAAGGCCAGGGGAATGGCGGAGCCGATAAGGAAAGCCCAACTCGCTTTCACCACAGAGGGCACAGAGGAAGGATTTTCGGGGGAAAGGCCAAATCGCCAACGCTTAAAGAACGCGGCCAAGATAAAAGGCGGGAGTAATATCCAGGAAAAGTGGAATTGCATATTCCAGAACAACCCAAAACCCATTAACGTGAAGGCGGTTCTGGTTGAAATCCAGTTGATGGCAAGGTTCGGAAGAGATTCCAGGAAACCAACAAAGAAAAGACAGCTTCCGAAGAGCAGGTAAGAAGGGTTGATGATATTGGCCGATTCATGGAGGTTCCAGGGCAGGAGGGCCAACCAGGGAAGGATGAAGAAAACCGAAATCTCAGGAAGTCTTTTGGAGATGTATATAGAGAGAAGGGTAAGGCCCAACAAAGACAGCAGGTTGACCAGCAGAAAAGGGGCCTCTGGTATGGGGAAAAGATGGAAAGGGAGCCCGATCAGAAGGCCTTCCAGGGCTCCGGGGATTTGGGACTGGAAACCTGTTTCTGTCATGATGAGGTCGGGGCCAAAATAAGGCCAGGTCCCGGTGGTGTAGCACTTCAAGCCGATGAGGTAGGTTTGTAATTCATCAGGGGAAAAAAACGGGGCGGACAAACCGAAAGCAACCCGAAAAGACAGCAAGGAAACAAAAAGAAGGAAAAATTTTAATTTTCCAGACAAAGTAAACTCCTTTTTACGGCCGATCAAGGCTGATGTACGCCGGTGAAAATTTAAATTGTTAAGGCCTTGACCGGTCGTTATCGGCGGCAAAATTCGGTTTGTTTAGTAAAGACTACCTGCTCGTCTTTCGCCGAGGAGCCGGTAATTTTTTTCCCGCAGTGCCTTCGCCACAACTTCCCGTTGCGTATAAAGCGAATCCTGGGGAGCTTTCGCGACCGCGTAACCGGCCTGAAACCCGACCGCCAGGATCAACCACAGCCTTACCGCGAATCCCCAACGGGGATTGTCCGCGAAGTAGCTCCAGACGTAACAGGAATAAATCATGATCAGCGGAAAAAGGATGAAGTAGATGTGCGACATGGGAAGTTTAACCGTGAACCAAAAACTCGCGTAAACCATCAGAAAGGCTCCCGCCAAAACCTTTTTAAGGGGGTTCCACTGGGGAAATGGGCTGCTTGTTTTGAACCAGGCCAAAAACAGGAAAACGGCCTGAAGAATTCCGCCGATCCAAAGAACCGCCCCGGGAACCAGAATGGCGGGATTCTGGAGCAGGAATTGAAAGCGTTCGGAATTGTGCTGGCCGATGAATCGGGGCATTTCAAAACAAGCCAGAGATAAAAACCGCGCGAGGATCGTGTGGATTTCAAGGGCGTTCCCCGGGTTAAAAGGCACTCCAAACCCCGAGGCCACGTTGCCCCGAAAAAGCCCGTATTTTAAATAGGTCGGAATAATGAGAACCAGCATCGGCGCCGCTCCCGCGACGAAGTAAAGTAAAAACCTGAATTTTTTAAAACCTGAAATGAAGGCTTTGGACGCCGATAAAGACCGATCAATCCCGATTGGCTTTTTCATCCCGAGGGTCCCTGCCGGGTTATTGAATTGGATCCAAAAAGAATAGGCGGTCAGGGGGAGAAGATAAACAAAGGAAAAATGGAATTGCATGGTCCAGAAAACCGAGAAGCCCATCAAGGCGTTGGCCCAAAAGGGTTTAAGGAGTTTCTGGGAAAGGGCGGGAAGGGTTTCCAGGAAGCCGATAAAAAACAAAACACTGGGAAGAAAATTAAAGGGAGGATTCAAAATCGTCGTGCCCTCGTGAAGGCTCCAGGGGCAGATGGAAATCCAAAGAAATAAAAGCGGGAAGGAAAGGGTAGGAATTCTTTTTTGAATATACCGGGCCAAAAGGAACGCGCCCGCCGTGGACATCAGGTTGAGGAATATATAGGGGGCCTCGGGAATGGGAAAAACATAAAACGGCAGCCCGATCAGCAAGCCTTCCAGCGCGCCGGGAATTTGATTTTGAACCGTTTGGTTTTCAATTCCGTTGACGTCAGGTCCGAAATAAGGCCAGGTTCCGGTGGTATAGCACTTGAGGCCGATGAGATAGGTTTGAAGCTGGTCTTCCCCGGACCATTTGGATTCCAGAAGCCCGAATCCCAGGCGGAAGAGAAAAAGGAGCGCGAACAGGAGGATGAGTTTGGTTCGACTAGGCATTGATACCTCGAAGTCAGATTTTAATTTTGAATTCTGGATTTTTAATTAAAAATTAAGCATTGAAAATTGCCTCAATAGAGGCTTCGGGGATCCCGTTCGCCCACCAAGTGGTAATTTTTTTCTTGGATGGCCTTTTCCACGAGGTTCCGCTGGGCGGAAAAGGAATCATCCAGCGGGACCGCCGCCGCGTATCCCAGCTGGAAAAGGAACCCCAACAGCACAAAAACCTTGGCCCATAACCTCAGACGGGAATTTTCCCCGAGGAACCTCCAGACGTAACAAGAATAAATCATCACCAGGGGTAAAAGAACCAGGTAAATATGGGATAAGGGGGGCTTGATCGTAAACCAGAAGCTTCCATATACAACCGCGAAAACCATCAAAAACAACCATTTGATTTCCCGCCAACCCGGAGGGGCCTGGTTGCGACGAAACCAGAAAAGCAAAAGAATAACCGCCTGGGCGATGCCGCCGATCCAAAGAATAGCCCCGGGAATCCAAAGCCAGGGATGACTGTTGAGGAAAGCCAAACGGTCAACCGTATGGGCCCCGATGAAAGAGGGAAGCTCGAAACAGGCGAGGGAAAGAAACCGCGGCAGGAGAAGATAAAGATTGAGGACGTTGTCCCAGTTAAAAACCGTCACGAATCCCGAATGGCTGTTGATACGGCCAAAACCATAATGGAGATAAGTGGGAATGGCGAAGCTTAAGGGGATCAGGGAACCGAGAAGGAAATGAAAAAGGCTTTTCAAACCGCCTTTTTTCCTGAGCTGAACCGCCAGGGAAAACAACGCCAGCGGAACCAGAAAAACATAGGAAAGGTGGAACTGCATGATCCAAAAGAAGGAGAATCCCATCAAGGCGTTGGCCCGGGAAAGGGAAATTAATTTGAGGGAAAAGGTGGGGACGCTTTCCAGAAAACCGATAAAGAAAAGGATGCTGGAGAAAAAGAGATAGGACATATTTGAGATATGGGTGGGGTAATGAAGTCCCCAGGGAACAATCCCGATCCAAAGACAGAGCCACGTAAAGGAAAAGCCGGGGACGCGCATGAAAATATACCAGGCCAGTAAAAGGACGCCGAAGGCGGACAACAAGTTCACGAGAATAAAGGGGGTCTCGGGAATGGGAAGAACATAAAGAGGGAGTCCGATCATCAGGCCTTCCAGGGCTCCCGGGATCTGGCTGTAAAAGGAATTTTCAGACCCCGCCGCATCGGGCCCAAAATAGGGCCAGGCTCCGGTGGTGTAAAACTTAAGTCCGGTCAGGTAGCTTTGTTTTTCATCGTAGTCCCGCCAATGGGACTGGCAGAGGCCGAAAAAAAGCCGGAAGAGAAAAAGCGAGAGGAAGAGGAGGATGATTTTTTTTCGGCTGGGCATGGTTTATTTTATTCCTTGTATGAGTCCTGTAATCATCTTTCCAATCACGTCCAGTTCTTCCTTGATTTTCGCGTGTTCTATTGTTTGAATAAGTTTTTTTCTTTTCGCTAATTCTAAAAGAGGAATGCACTCTTGAAGCGAACCGCGGGCTATCCAAAAGAATTGTTTTCGGTCGTTTTTATGCCAACGCCTGTTACCCTCGGCAAGGTTGGCGCTAATGGATATGACCGCTCGGTTCAATTGGTCAGTTAAATAATAATTGCCCCGCGGAAAAGAATCCGTAAGGGTGGATATTTTTTCGGCGGTATCAACTGCTTTTTGATAGGCATTTAATTTTTCAAAAAGAAAGGGCAAAGGAACCTCCGGAAAAACATCAAGAATTGAGAAATTAATCAAGGAACACTAAAACCCCGAAAATGGATCAATTGACAATAGACCGCAATGGAAACCTGGTTTTTCAATTTTCGATTGTTCCATTGCTCTGTTTTTGCCCTTCGGGCAAAAACTGGTGTGCCCAGCAGGACTTGAACCTGCAACCTTCTGATCCGAAGTCAGAAGCTCTATCCAATTGAGCTATGGGCACTTCCCCCAAAGAAACTGAGGAAATGTTAACAGATAGTCCAATTGTCGAGAACCCTTCTTGTCGGCCTAAGGGTAATCGCCGGAAACGCCAGGTTCCGTAGGGGCAAGGCATGCCTTGCCCGTACAACGGATGTTCTCAGCGGGAGTTTTTCCAAGGTTTCGGGTTGTTATAATAGGTTCTCCTGGTTGATCAATAATTCCTTTGAGAAGGCGTTGATGATTTTCCTTTTTACTGAAATCGACCATCCCGCCCTTTTTAAGCAAAAAGGAAAACCTGAAGCGGACCATATCATTTCCTGTCAATTTTTTCTCATCGAGGAAATGCTTTTCAAGCACGGGGTTCTATGGATGAAACGGACCGACTTGGGCGTCCTTTCGGCGTTTGATTCGGGCGAGGCGGCGAAAGCCGCGATGGCCCTCCAAAAAGATTTTCAGGACCACGTTTGGGATGGTTTTGGAAAAGCCAAAATCCGCGTTGTTCTTCATTCCGGACAGGCCGAACCGCTCGGCCAGGATTATGTCGGCCCGGAGGTGAACCACGCGCTCAAGCTTCTGGACGCGGCCTGGGGGGGACAGATTCTCCTGACCCTTCCCGCGGTTCATTTTATTCCCCTTCCCCCGGGGGGCCGAATCCTTGATCTGGGAGTTCATTTTCTTAAGGATTTGAGCGAGCCGCAAAATGTTTACCTCCTTCAGCATCCCGACCTGACCTCGGAACAAACCTCCCCTCCCCGCTCCCTTCAAACCTTTCCCCAAAACCTGACGCCGCAAAGTTCCCCTTTTTTTGGACGCGAGGAGGAGATCCGGGAACTGGTCGAGCTTTTGACCCGGTCCGCCACTCCGCTGGTTTCATTGGTGGGACCCGGGGGATTCGGCAAGACAAGGCTTGCCTTCCAAACTGCCGCGGAAGTGATCGAGCATTTCAAGGATGGGGTTTATTTCGTGCCATTGGCCCCCCTTTTGCTGGACCAGCTGATGGTCGGCGCCATCGCCAACGTGATCAAGTTTTTTTTCTTCGGCTCGGATGATCCCAAAAACCAGCTCCTGAATCATTTGCGTGAAAAGCAAATGCTGCTGGTCATGGACAATTTTGAGCACATCATCGGGGGAGCCCAACTGGTCGGTGAAATGCTCCAGGCCGCGCCGGGGCTCAAAATCCTCGTCACCTCGCGCGAAGGGCTTCGAATTCCGGGGGAAAAGATTTTTGAAATCCGGGGGCTCCGGTATCCCGAAAACGGAACGGCGGAAAACATGGAAGCGTCCAGCGCCGTCCAATTGTTCATTAAAAGCGCCGCGAGAATCCGCCCGGATTTTTCGCTGAAACCCGGGGAAAGGGAAGCCATGGTTGAAATTTGCCGGCTTCTGGAGGGCATGCCCCTGGGGCTCGAACTTTCCGCGACATGGGTCGGGACCCTGTCACTCCCCGAAATCGTGGACAAGATCAAGACAAGCCGTGATTTCCTGGCCACCTCCATGCCGCATCTTCCGCCGCGGCACAGGTCCCTGCGCGCGGTTTTTGAGTATTCCTGGATTTTACTTTCCGAACCCCAGAAGCAATTTTTAAAAACCGTTTCCGTTTTCCGGAATGGTTTTGACGAGGAAGCGGCGTTGTTCGTGACCGGCAAAAAGGAAAACGCCCTTGGGTATCTCGAAAACAAGTCCCTCGTGCGTAAAAAATCAAACGGCCGGTTTGAAATACACGAGCTTCTCAAGTATTACGCCAAGGAAAAACTTTTCGACGACGCCCTGGAAAAGGAAAGGGCGATGGACGCCCATTGTTTTTATTTTTCCCAATGGCTCAAGAAAAGGGAAAAGCTCGTCCGGGGAGCCCATCAGAGGGAGGTTTTGGATGAAATGATCGTGGAGCTTGATAATTTGAGGGAATCCTGGAAAAGGGCCGTCGAAAAGGTGATGGAAAAGGAACTGGGGGATTCCCTGGCGTGTTTTTTCATCGTTTTTGAATTGAAGGGATTTTTCAGCGAAGGAATGGAAACCTACCAGAGGGCGGTGGAGGCGCTCCGTGAAAAATACCGGGGGGGGGTGAAGGTTCCCCCGGGATCCATGATTCTTTCGGCCAAGTTGACCGCCCGATGGGCCTTTTTCGAAAATTTCCTGGGGCAGTCCAAAACGGCGAAGAAACTTTTCGAGGAAAGTCTTAACCTTTTCAGGGGCGCCTCCGCCCTGAAACAGGCGGGAATCGCCTATGACGGCCTGGGGGTTGTCGCGGAATTCCAAGGGCACTACGAAGAAGCCAGGGGCTACCTGGAAAAAAGTTTTAAAATTTACAAGCAGGCAAAAAAACGTTTTGAAACCGCCCTCTCCCTTAACCTCCTGGGCCGTTTGGAAACCCTCATGGGAAATCATAAAAAAGCGAAAACCCTGATCCGCCAAAGCCTCGCTTTTTCGGAGGGGAGCGGGGACGAAAGAGCGAAAGCCTTTTCCTACAATCTTTTGGGGGATTCCCTCCATGAACTGGGGCATTTTGAGGAGGCCAAAATTTATTTCCAAAAAGGACTGGGTTCCTATCTGGAAAGCGGCGACCAGAGGGGGGTGGCCTGGTCCTATTCCAACCTTGGCCGGGAAGCGGAGGTCATGGGGGATTTCCCGAGCGCCCGGCAAATGTACCGGGAGAGCATGGCCATCTGGAGGAGTTTGGGGGACCTCCGTTCCTTGGCCTGGTCCACCATCCTGCAGGGCATTGTGGATTGGGCGACGGGGAATTACGCGTCCGCGTCCAATTTTTATGATGAGGGACTTTTCCTTTACCGTGAGGTGGGGGATTTAAGGGGGGAAGCCTGGTCGCTCGATTTGATGGGAAATTTAAAGCTGGCCCAACGGGAGGACCAGGAAGCGGAAAAACTTTACCTGAAGGCCTACTCCCTGGTTTTAAAAGAGGGGGTCAAATTACAAAACAACGCCTGGAACGATTACCACCTGGGGGCTGTTTCCCTTTACCGGGAAAGATTTGAGGAGGCCCAAAAGAGATTTACCAGCGCCCTGGGTTGTTTCGATCGCCTGGAAGACAACCTGGGCCAGGCCGCTTCGCTGATTCACCTGGGGGAATTGGCCTGCGTCAAAAAATCCTTCGGCAGGGCGGAAAATCTTTTTCAAGGGGCCGTTCGGTTGGCGCTCCAGGCCAAGGCAAAACCCATGTTGGTGGACGCTTTGGTGGGGGTGGCCCGGATGTTGAAGGATCAGGGCGAGGAACAGAAGGCCATCAGCTATCTTTTGGTGGCCATGAATCATCCCACCTGCCGCCAACAAACCAAGGACCGGGTGGTCTCCCTTTCGATGGAGCTGAAATCCAGGTTTTCCCCCCAGGAAATGGAAGGCGCGGTTCTTTGGGCCAAGGCTTCCAGCATCGAGGAAGTCGCGGCGTCCTGGCTGGCCTCGGGACGGTCCGAGCCGAAGCCGGGGAAGAAGCCGAAACCGGCCGCCGGGAAAAAGAAGAAACCGGTTAAAAAGGTCCGGAAGAAAAAAAGAAAGTAAGAGTCCGTGAAATTTCATTTGGACGTTGATTTAATCTGTCGTTGCGAGGAGGTCGATTCGACCGAGGAAGCAACCCAAAGCAATCCAAAAACTGCAGTTTTTTTGAATGGTTCAGATCGCCACGTCGGCCAATGCGGCCTCCTCGCGATGACAGCTCGAACGTTGATAACGAATCTTTAAAGCCATCGTGTTATATTTGGGACTACCAATGAAATTGAACCTGAAAAAACCAACCACCCTTTTGTTTTTCCTGCCGGGAATCCTTTTCCTATTCTCCGCCTGGTTTTATCTGGAAAGGGCCAAGGTTTCCCCGCGCGAACGCGACAGGGAAGAGGAAAAAGACGACAACCCCAGGAAATGGCAGGAATGGTTCAACAAGGGCCGGAGGAGTCCCGACCGGAAAACAGGGGCGTTCCACCGGCTCAAGGCTTTTCAACAAAAACAATTCCTTCCGGTGGCCCGCCCGGGATTTTCGCCGGGGCAATCACTCCTGAAGCCGCTTCCCGGGGCGCCGCCCCTGGGGCCCCTTTGCGACTGGACGGAGATGGGACCCTCGCCCGAGGTGGACCAGTTTTATGGAAAAATTTCGGGGCGGGTTGTCAGCCTGGTCCTGGATATGACCAATGACCCTACCGGAAATACCCTTTACGTTGGAACCGCCTACGGGGGGGTCTGGAAAACCACCAACGGGTTGGCGGCGGTTCCCACCTTTGTTCCCATCAGCGATCAAACCCAAAGCCTCGCGATGGGATCCATCGCCCTGGATACCAGCGTGAATCCTCCCGCGATTTATGTGGGAACGGGCGAGTTGAACATGTCGGGGGATTCCTATTATGGCGTTGGAATTCTCCGAAGCCTCGACGGCGGTGGAACCTGGAATCTGGTAAGCACGGCGAACAGCGGGGCCATTTCCTTCCTGGGCCTGGCTTTCTCCAAAATCCTGGTGGACCCCTCCAGCCCCTCCACGGTTTTGGCGGCGGCGGGGTTCGCCTGCTGTCATGACGGTGTGACAAATCTCAACCAGGGCCTTTACCGGTCCACGGACCAGGGCGCCAGCTGGACCCAGGTGGCCGCGGTCAACGGCGGAGGCCAGGCCATCAACGGCCATTCCTTTACGGATGTCATTGACGACGGGAGCGGAAATTTTTACGCGTCCGTCCGGTTCCAAGGAATTTACAAATCCACCGACCACGGAGGAAGCTGGACCCAGCTGTCCTCGCCTTTCCCCAGCAACACGGCCCCGGATACCAGTAATTTCGCCAGGGCTTCCCTGGTTTTCCGGGGAGGAACCCTTTTTGTCCTCGCGGCGGATAGCAATGAAAATATTTCAAAACCTGGGGCAGGGGACACGGGGCTTTCCCAATCCACCGACGGGGGAAGCACCTGGCAGGCGGTTAATTTGCCCGGAACGCTTTTTGGCACAACCCCCTATTTGCAGGGGACCTATGATCAATACGTCGCGGCGCCTCCCGGGTCCACGGCCCTGTTGGCGGCGGGTATCGACCTTTTCAAGGCCAACACGGTCAACGGAACCAGTACCGTTTGGACAAACCTGACCAACGCTTACACCACGGGTTATGTCCACCCGGACCAGCACGCCTCGGCGATGGTCGACGCGAATAATTGGTACATCGGCAACGACGGAGGGGTTTGGACCACTTCGAACGCCGGGGCTACTTTCACCGACATCAATAACAATTTAGGAACCATCCAGTTTTACAGCGCGAGCCCCGACCCCTCAGCCTCCGGCGCGTTTTTGGGAGGGACCCAGGATAACGGGACGCCTTATACCGGCGGGGGAGTGACCTGGTCGGATTTTTTTGGCGGGGACGGCGGTTATACCGATGTTAATCCCGGGGTGCCCGGGCAATTTTACGCGGAATATTTTAATGTCGGTCTTTACCGTGTGGATAATTTTGGGCCGCCGGTCCGAACGGTCGTGGGAACCTCGACGATTCCGGACAACTCGGCCATTGTGGTTCCCTTTAAGGTGATCCCCGGGTCCAGTCCCCAGGTGGTGATGGGCACTTCCCGAATTTGGAAGGGGCCGGGGAACGCGAACAACGGCGGGGGATGGGGAGCCATCAGCGGATATTTGACCGGGAACGACTTTGGGTCCGTGATCAACCTGGATGTGGCCCCCAGCAATTCAAACTTTATCTACGCCACCACTGATAATGGTTCTGGAGTTTATCAGGTTTATTCGAATGGTGGAGGAGCAACCTGGAGCAATGTTTCCACCGGACTTCCCTCCGCCAATCCTTTGGTTGGAATAACGGTGGATCCCCTGGACCCCCAGAAGGCCTACGTGGGTGTCATGGGTTTTTCCGGCGGAGCGGCCCATGTTTTTGAAACTACAAACGGTGGGGGGCTCTGGACGGATATTACCGGCAATCTGCCCGACGCTCCCATTAACTGGTTATTAGTTGATCCGCAATTTCCAACCGATCTTTACGCCGCCAACGACGTGGGAGTTTTCGCGACGCAAAACAACGGCGCCAGCTGGGCGCGAATGGGAACCCTTTTGCCGGACAGCACGGTTTTACAAATCAAAATGTCGCTCACCTGCCCCCGAGCGATCGTGGCCGCCACCCACGGAAGGGGAGCCTGGTCCATTTGTCCGCTTTCGGCCTACGTTTGTCCCTCGCCCACGGTTACTCCCACACGGGTTCCCGGTTTTTCCGCCGTCGCGCCGGTCGTTTTCCCCAACCCCTATCCGGACATCCAAAATCCGGGCGCTCCGCCGAGGCTGTTGGTAACCCTGGGGTCCGCTTCGGATGTGACGGTCAGGATTTTCACCGAGGGTTCCCGAAAGGTCAGGGACGAAATTTTTACCGGAGTCCCCGCGGGGCCCCAAACCCTGACGCTGGATCTTACGGACAAAACGGGAACTCCCCTGGCCAACTCGCTTTATTACCTCGCGGTGGACACGAACAAGGATCATTACATTCTCAAGTATTTAATTATTCGGTGAGATTTAAATCCTGAACCATTTGAAAAGGAAACTGAAAATTTTGAGCCTGATATTTCCCGCGAGTTTTTTCATTGAAACAAAAAATAATATTCCGAAATGAAAAAGATTTTTTCTTAAAACCCCGTCAAAGGGTTTTGTCAGAATTTGGCTTGAAAATAACCTTTTACTGACAAAGTCCGAAATTTTCGGTTTGGGGGCAAAAATTGGTACCGCTTTTCGAATGAAGGTTTAGCGATAAACCAAAATCCTGAAAAGGTACCAAAATTGCAGTTCTCCTTTCCTTTACAGGTAACCGGGGTTGCGGTACCCTTACTAACCCCGGCACTTTTTGCTTGATGGAATAAGGCATTTCAACGTGAAAGCGAAAATCAGATTGAAATTAAAAACCTCTAAAATTCTCGGCCTGACTTTAACCGGTTTAATCTTAATGGCCGGATCCAGGGCATTTTCAGCACCCGCCATAAATTCAGGAAGTCCCGCCTGCGCCTGGCCTCACAACGTCGCCTATTCCTACGGGTTGAAACCCAACCACGTTTCCTTCGCCACGATGAACGCCGCTGTCTCCACCTTGTATGTCAACTGGTACACCCAGTTTGTCACCGCCACGGGGGCGGGCGGGTTTCTCCGAATCCAACGCGATGCCGCAGATGGCAACGACACCGTATCGGAAGGCATCGGGTACGGGATGTTGATTGCCGTCATGATGGCGGACAAAACCCTTTTCGACGGCCTCTACAATTACATGAACATTCACCGGGATGCCAACCAGCTGATGAATTGGAAAATCAGCAGCGGCGGCGGAACCACCGGAACCAACGGAGCGACCGACGCGGACGAGGATATTTGCATGGCGCTTCTGATGGCGGACAAGCAATGGGGAAGCGGGGGCGCGATCAATTACAAAACCCAATTCCAGACGATGATCAACAGTATTTGGCTTTATGAAACTCCCTCCTCGATAATATTGCCCGGCGACGCCTACTCGACCCCTCTCTTTTCCAGTTACATGACGCCGGCCTGGTACCGTTGTTGGGGCGCGGCCGGTAATGACACCAACGCGGCACACAACTGGACCCTTCCCACCAACTGGGTTTACGGAACATTCCTCGCCAATTGCAAAACCAAGTGGCCCAATGGGATGGTCCCCAATTGCATCAACAACGGCGCCCCTTACAACACATCGGTTCCCATTCCCGGCGGGACTGAAGGCGCGAACAGCATGGGTTATGACGCATCCCGCTGGCCTATGCGCATTGGATTGGATTATCTCTGGAACGGACAAACCCCAACCCAAATCCAGGCTTTTGCCACCACGATCATCGGCGGGGTTAGCGCGAATGGCTACATTAACTATATCCAGGAATATTGGGATGTCACCACGGGAGTGGCCACCGGCTCCCCCTGTTCCTCCCTTCAAATTGGGCCCGCCCTTATCGCGGTGATGTCCACAGCGAACCAATCTTTCGTAAATTCCACCTGGGATGAACTTTGGAACCGCGTGAACAGCGCGGGATGCCCTGGGTTAAATTATTTCCAGGATACCCTGGCCCTTCAGTGCGCTTTGATCGCGTCGGGCAATTTCCCCAACCTGGTCTGCGCCGGAGCCAGCGCCTGCGTCGCTACCACACCGGTCCCGACCGCGACACCTCAACCTTGTTTCATGCTGGACACCTTTGAGGATGGCAACGCCCAGGACAACACCAACGGCTACTGGTTCACCTTCTCCTATGTGAGCGTCGCCAATACCCCCGTGGCTCCGACCAGATCGGGTGTTTCGGGTCCTACTTATATAGTGGACGGTACCGCTACGGGCGGCGGGGCGGTCGCGGGAAGCAGTTTCGCGGGCCGTGTGACGGGTTATTGGCAGGATAACGGTTTATCGACCCCGGCCACCTACGGAGGGTTCGCGCTTGCGGCGGAGCTCAACACCGGCTTCCGGAATTTGGTCAGCCAACCAGGCGGCTGCGGTCCCATGACTCAAATTTCCTTCTATGTAAAAGGAACGGCGGGCTGTACTTTACGCCTGAACTTCTTCAATCCCGCCATCGATGTGACCGGCGGAGGTAACGGGAACCAATACGGATATAACATCGCGGTCACGACCGTTTGGCAGCAAATCGTTGTTCCCCTCGTGTCCATTGCCTGTCAAAACTGGGGAGCCGGAACTTGTCCGCCCGTCAGCGGCGGCACAACCTACACGCAGACTTTGGCTTTATCCAACGTCACCTCCCTTCAATGGCAAACCCAGGGCAATCCGGCCACCATCGGGTTTTGGCTCGACAATATTTGCATGACCTTCCAAAATTGCAAACCCAACACCCCGACCCCTCTTCCGACCTTGACCCCCTTGCCTCAATCGCCAACAAATACCCCCTTGCCGACCAATACCGCGACGTTGACCCCCACCAATACCACCGCGACAACTCCCACTCGAACCCCGACGAATAGTCCCACCAATAGCCCGACCAACACCGCGACGAATTCCCCCACCCGTACCCCTACCAACAGTCCCACGAATACTATAGGGGCGAATACGAATACCCCCACCAACTCCCCTACGCGGACCTCCACCAATACCCCCACCAATAGTCCCACTAATACTTTTACCAACACCGCCACAAGAACCCCCACGTCCACTCCGACGAATTCCATCACCAATACCCCTGCGGCTCCGACCAATACGGCGACCCTTTCACCCACCCTTTCCCCCACCAGGACTCCAACCCCTACCCTAACGAATAGCCCAACGAACAGCACTACCAACACGGCGACCAAAACCCCAACCTCAACCCCAAGCAACACCATTACCTACACTTCCACCAACACCCCTGCCATCACGAATACCGCTTCCAATACACCCACCATTACCCCCACCAACACCCCCAGCCGCACCGCCACCGCCACCCCCACTCCCACTTCCACCAACACACTTGGAAACACCGCGACCAACACCCCTTCCCGCACCCCCAGCAATACTCCCAGCAGCACGCCAACCAACACCTTTACCAATACACCGACCCGTACCCCCACAACGACTCCAACCCAAACCCCTACCAATAGTTCCACCGCGACACCCACCAGGACTCCGACAAGTACCGCTACCAACAGCTTGACCCCCACCATTACCTCCACTTTTACCGACAGCCCCACCGGAACCCTTGCCCCCACCAATACCGCCACCCTTTCACCCACCAACACGCCAAGCTCCTCTCCCACAAAAACCCCGACTAATTCGCCCTCCAACACCCCTTCAGTCACGCCCTCGAACACACCTACCAATAGCGCGACCCTTTCCCCTTCCAATACCTCCACCAATACTCCGTTAGCCTCCACCACTACGCCCACCAACTCGCCGACCCAAACCCCCACCTCTACTTTCACGAATACTTTTACCCCAACCTTTACTCCGACCACGGTGACGATCTCCGTCGCCAATGGGGTTGTTCCGCCCAACACCAGTCAGCCTCCTGGCGCGGTGAATGTTCCTGTGATGCAATATGTTTTGAGCAACACTAGCGCCTCCGCGGCCACTATTTCGACCATGACCCTGACCGCTTCGGGAACCGGGGTTGATAACACGGGTATTACCGGCGTGAACTTATACCTGGACAACAACGGTAACGGCGTCGTGGATGGTGGAGATACCCTTTTAGGCTCAGCTACCTATGGTTCGGATAATGGCACGGCGGTGGTACCTGTGGCTGATACCATTCCGGCTTCCGGAACCGCGACTTATTTGGTTTCCTACACCTTCTCCGGATCCGCGCCGGCGGGAACCTACCAATCCACCCTGAACCCCTCCGTCAACTTTACGGGAACCAATTCACTTGGAGCCGTCAACTTCAGCGGGCCCGTTATCAATAGCGCGGTCATTACCATCGTTGGTTTCACCGCCACCCCCACGAATACCTTCACCAGCACCTCCACCGCGACTCCCGAAACCGTCGTGGTTTCCCAAGGGGCCGCCTCTCCCCCCAATTCCACCCAGCTGCCGGGTGTCTTTGGATTGCCGGTTCTTCAAATCCAGGCGGTCAACACCGGAAACGCCACGGCCACGATCAACAGTGTGAACCTTAAGGCTTCCGGGTCCGGAAATGACGCGGCAGGCATTACCGGAATTTCCCTTTACCTTGATTCGAACAACAATGGGACGGTTGACGCGGGGGATGTGCTTTTAAGCACCGGGACTTATCCATCGGATAATGGAAACGCGGTTCTCAACTTTTCCAGCCCGATTCCACCCGCGGGCACCTCCCAATATTTGGTGACTTATAACTTTTCCGGCGCCGCTCCGGCAGGAACCTATCAGGCAAGCCTTGTGAATAATTCCGACCTGACGGGCGTCAATGGAACCACGGGACAACCGGTGCTCTTCAGCGGGGCGTCCCTCAACGGCGCCTTGATCACCCTCGCGGCCGCCACACAAACCCCGACCCCTACCATTACCATCACGCCCAGCTTTACCGCGACCCTTACGCCGACCAACACCAATACCCTTAGCGCCGCCACCAAAACCCCGACGATTGTCATTTATCCGAACCCGGTTGATGGGACCAATCCCATCCACATTAATTTGCCCGCCTTAACGGGTACTTCCAACATCAAGGTCAAGATTTACACGGCGGCATTCCGAAAGGTCCTGGAACAAAACTTCAACAGCCAACCTGTCGGGGTGGATGTGGATGTCAATCTCAAGGACAAATGGGGAACCCCCCTGGCGAGCGGTCTTTATTACGTGGTTGTTTTCACCGAGCCGTCCTCCAACACCGGGCAGGCCCCCGGAAGATCAGTCGGCAAACTTCTGATTGAAAGATAAGTGGCCGTTGCGCGAAAAGAGATACAATTTTAAACCGGGGGTTTTTAACCTCCGGTTTTTTTATGCCCCATGGTTAAACATTAAAGGTTTTCGCCGTTGAATTTCTTTTTTAAGGGCAAGGCATGCCTTGCCCCTACCAAGGAAAAGGCGGAATGAATATTCGTTTATTCGAGGAATGCGGGATAAATTATGAATTTAATAACCCAACCTAAAATTGTTTTTACCATCGGCTTGGTTTTCTTTTTTGTTTCGCGGGCATTCTCCGCAGTGGTTCCCAACATCATCGTGGATCAGTTTGGCTACAAGACCGCCGACCCCAAGATCGTCCTATTCGCCCAGCCGAACACGGGGGTGGGGAGCCCCTCCGGTTATAACCTTGGGGCGGGGGCGACCTTTCAGGTTATCAATTCCGCCGGCGGGGCAACCGTTTTCACCGGAAACGCGGTGACCTGGAACGGCGGGGCCACGGATAATACCTATTCGGGGGACAAGATATGGCAGGGAACCTTTACCGCTTTAAACACTCCGGGAACTTATTACATCAAGGTTCCTGGGGGGTCCAACCCCGGAAGCCAATCCTACAATTTCAATATCCAGGACAATGTTTATAACGGCGTGGTAACGGCGTCCCAGCGCGCTTTTTTCTACCAGCGATGCGGAGGAAATATTTCAGCCGCGAACGGAGGCGCCAACTGGAACCATATCGCCTGTCACGAGAACGCGAACCAGGACCTCGTGGCGCATCTGTACGATAACGGGGCCGACCAAGGGTCCCCGCGCGATGTGCACGGCGGTTGGCATGACGCGGGGGACTACGGCAAATATGTTCCCTGGGCCCACGCCACCATGTGGTACCTGATGCACTCCGCTGAGTGGTACCCCCTGGGCTATCCGGATAATACGAACATCCCGGAGTCGGGCAACGGCGTCCCTGATATTTTGGATGAGGCCAAGTGGGAGCTGGATTGGATGCTCCGGATGCAGCGCGCCAGCGACGGGGCGCTTTACTCGATGGTCAACCAGGTCAATTACAGCACGACGGGCAGTCCGAACACGGACTTGACCCAGCGATATTATTCCAACGTTACGACCGCGTCCACGGCCACCGGGGCCATGGCTTTCGCCCTGGGATCGCGCCTTTTCACCGCTTACGGCGCGGCCTATCCCGGCTATGCCGCGACCCTTCAAAGCGCCGCCGTTTCCGCGTGGAATTACCTCGCGGCAAATCCGAGCCCCGTGAATTGCGTGCCCACCAACCTTTACGCGAACGATAACATGTCGGCCGCCTGGGACGCCGGCGCCCGGGTAGGGGCCGCGGCCGAGCTTTACGCTCTTACGGGAAATGCGACCTATCGAACCTACTTTGACGCGAATTATAATTCGGCCGCCATTATCGAGAACTCCTTTCGGCCGGTTTCCAATCCTCCCGCGGGAAGCGACCATTTCGATCCCAGTCTTTGCGAGCCGCTTCAACTGGGAATGGTCTCCTATTGCCTGGCGCCAGGCGCGACCGCGGCAGTCACCACGGCCATCAAGAATTCGCTCAAGAACGAGTGCGACAACTACATCATGAACCAGCAGGCCAACGATCCCTACCTGGGTTTTATGTATACGGGGCATTACACATGGGGTTCCAACCAAC
>JAHFCG010000168.1 GCA_023249615.1 candidate division FCPU426 bacterium
ATTTGGAGGTAGGCCAATGAATTCGGGGACGTGTTTTGAATAGGTTTTTGTAGGGGCTTGATTTATCAAGCCCTTAGGGCGCCATAAATGTCGCCCCTGCCGTTTAGAAAAAGAGGTGCGTAAATGAAAATGTCCGAAAAAATGATGATCGTCAATAAACTGGGCCTTCATTTGCGCGCCGCGGCCGAACTGGTCAAGGTCGCGAATAAATTTAAAAGTCATATCACGATTCACCACGGGATTCAAAACGTCAATGCCAAGAGCCTGATGGGGCTCATGACACTCGCGGCCGCCAAGGGTACGGAAATCGAGTTCGTCGCTGACGGGGAAGACGCGAAGGACGCCATCGCGGCCTTGAGGAAGTTGCTTGAGAATAAGTTTGGGGAAAAGGAATAATTTTTACCACGGAGGTCACGGAGTACACAGAGTAAGGCTTTAGGATTTTTTAAAACATTGCTTTTCAGTACCCTGTGACCTTTGTGCACTCTGTGGTTCAAAACGCTTTAGGAGTTTCATTTGCCAGAAAAAGTTTTTAACGGGATACCGGCTTCCGGCGGAATCGCCATCGGTCCCGCTTATCTTTATCACCCCGAGGGGTTCTCCATCTCCCGCCGGAATCTCAAGGCGGATGAGGTTCAGGAAGAATTGGACCGTTATCAAACGGCCCTGGAGAAAACACGCGCCCAGATTTCCGAAATGGAAGAAAAGATGAAGGAAAAACTGGGGAAGGAGCACGCCGCCATCTTCCAGGCCCACCAGGTAGTGCTGGAGGATCCTCTTTTCAAGGAGGAGATTCCCAACGCCATTCAAACCCGGCGCCTGAACGCAGAATTCCTGCTCAATGAATCCCTGGAAAAGTTCAAGGCTGTGATGGAATCCCTGGAGGACGGGTATTTCAGGGAAAGGGGCGGCGACATCCAGGATGTCAGCAACCGCCTGATGCGGAACCTGGACGGCGGGGAAAAGGACCAATTGAAGAAACTGGACAGGGAAGTTGTCATCATCGCCAACGACCTGGCCCCCTCCGACACGGTTACCATGTCCACCGACACCATCAAGGGTTTTTGTACCGAGGTCGGGGGCCGGACTTCCCATGTGGCCATCGTCGCGCGTTCCCTGGGCCTTCCCGCGATTGTGGGGATGCAAACCATCACTTCCGAAATTCAGGAAGGGGACATGGTCATCGTGGATGGAAACAAGGGTTTGGTGGTGGTCAACCCCCTGCCCCAGACCCTCAAACAATATGAAAGACTCAAGGAAAATTACGAGGCGTTTCAGAAGAGCCTGGAAACCCTCAAGGGCCTTCCGGCCAAAACACCCGACGGACACCAGGTGACTTTGGCCGCCAATATCGAAATTCCCCAGGAGCTTGACGAGTTGGCCCGCCACGGGGCCGAGGGCATCGGGCTTTACCGGACCGAATTTTTATTCATGAACCGCGAGTCGGTTCCGACCGAGGAAGAACAATATGTCGCCTATAAGGAACTAGCCACCAAGACGGGGGTAAGCCCAGCGATCATCCGAACCTTGGACCTGGGAGGGGACAAATTTCTAACCCATCTGAATCCCTTTCAGGAAAGCAATCCCTTTCTTGGCCTGAGGGCCATCCGTCTTTGCCTGAAACAACCTGAAATTTTCAAGCCCCAGTTGAGGGCGATACTCCGCGCCGCCGCCCATGGGCCGATCAAAATCATGTTCCCGATGATTTCTACCCTGGCGGAGATTCGGGAGTCCAAGGTTATTTTGAACCAGTGCATTCAGCAATTGAAAAAAGAGGGCGAGATCTTCCGGACGGGGATCGAGGTGGGGGCCATGATCGAGATTCCCTCGGCCGCCATCATCGCGGACCTGCTCATCCAGGAAGTGGATTTCCTTTCCATCGGCACCAATGACCTTATTCAATACACCCTGGCCGTGGACCGGATCAACGAGTCGGTGGCTTACCTTTACGACCCGGGAAATCCCGCCATTTTGCGCCTGATCAAGATGACGGTAGACGCCTGTCATCGGGCCGGCAAATGGGTGGGCATGTGCGGGGAAATGGCGGGGGATCCGATTTTTGCGCCTTTACTTTTGGGAATGGGCCTGGATGAATTTTCCGTGAGTGTTTCGGTCATTCCCGAAATCAAGAAAGTCATCCGATTGATGCCCTTTGACAAGGCCAGGGAAATAGCCCTCGCGGCGCTCCAGGTGAAGACCTCCGAAGAGGTGCTCAAGCTGATCAGGGATAATGTCCCGCCGGAATTAAAGGCGATTCTTTTCTAGAAAGGGTTCACCACCAAGACTCCAAGAAAAAAACCACAGTATCTTTTAAAAAATCAATCGATAGTCCGTCCTGTTTTTCCAGCCTAACTTGGAGTCTTGGTGTCTTGGTGGTGAGAAATTTTTTTGAGGTTTTATGGAAAACCCTTCCTCCGACTGGTTTGAAAAACTAACCCCCTCCTTCATTTTCCTTTTGGCCTTTGGGTTTGCCCTGGCCGGGCTTAATCCCACATTCTTTCTAAACGACAGCCCGGAGACGGTGACCGCCTGTCTGACCTTCGGCATTCCACACCCGCCCGGGTATCCCCTTCATACGATGATCGGTCATTTTTTCTCCAGCCTTCCGGTAGGCCATTTACCCTTTAGGATCAATCTTTTTTCCGCTGTTTTGGCCGGCGCGGTTTGTGTTTTTTTATTTTTCCTTTTAAAGGACCGCTTGTCAGTCGCGCCCCGGCTGGCCTTGTTGTTTTCGCTTTTCTGGATCGCGGGCACCAGCGCCTATCCGGCTTCCTTAAGCGCCAAGACCGGCATTTATCATTTAACGGCTCTTTTCCTGTTGGCGGTGCTCTGGGCAATCCTTGGGAAACGTATTGGCTTGGCCGTTTTTTTTCTCGGTCTTTCCTTCGCGAACCACTGGATGAGCATGGTGGCTTTTTTACCCGGGTTTTTCCTTTTAGCTTATTTTCTCAAAAAAGAAAATCCAAGCCTGGAAGGGGAATCCTTGGGCCAGGAAAGGGTTCGTTTCCTGATTCTTCCGGCTTTTTTTGTTTTGGGTCTCTCGGTTTATATTCTTTTGCCCTTAAGGGCCCACTTTAATCCTTGGTTGGACTGGGGAGACCCCTCGACCTGGCATAATTTTGTTTTCAATTTCCTCAGAAGGCAATACAGCGGACCTGAGGGCGCCGGCGGACCCGCGGCCTGGGTTCCCCAGTGGCGGGAGTACCTCAAAACCGCTTTTTTGGAATTTAACGGTTTGTTTCTGCTGGCCCTCTTTGGAGTGGTGAAATTGTTTTTTCGACACCGAGATCGAATTTTGGGATTGGGGCTGTCTTGGGTTTCCCTTGTTGGAATCACGGGAATTTACCTGAACCTGCCCAAGGATCAGTACTACCTCATCAATGATTACAGTCTTTCTTCCCATGTTTTTATTCTTATTTTTTCCGCCTGGGGTTTGGAGGTGTTGCTTTCGGAAGGGAGCCCTGAAAGCCGCGGCAAACGGGAAAGGCTTGTGGTGGGCGCGTTGGTGATACTTCTGGTTTGGTTGGGGGTTTCCCGCTATTCCCAGGACCGGCAGACCGATTACACCTTCACCTACGATTACGTTTTGAACGGTTTCAAGGGTTTGCCCCGAAACGCCCTTTATTACTGCAAGGGTGACAGTGTTGTTTTTCCGAGCTGGTATTTTCAATGGGTGGAGGGAAAAAGGACCGACCTGGCCGTGGTCGGGGTGGACGGCATTCCCATGGAATGGGTCCGGAAAAACCTGGCCCTTTTTCACAAGGACCTTCAAGTTCCGTTCACAGGGAAACCGGTGGGGGTGGAGTCCATTCCTCCGATGGTGGATTGGATGGTCAAACGAAACCCGAACCGGGAGCTTTATTTCAGCTACAACAAAATTGAGGATGGAACCTTGCCGGGAACCAGGTTGGTCCTTTACGGGCTGACCTCCAAGGGTTTTTTACCGGGGCAGGAACCGGTTCTGGATGAGGGGAGAGCCCTATTTTGCTGGAACCATTTGAGGCTCAGACACCTGGGGGAGAAGTGGTTTCCCTTGGATACCAGGACATTTGACAACGTGGTTCGGGATTACGCGATCTTCCGAAATTCCCTGGGGGTTTACTTTGAGGACCGGGCGGATGACGCCAAGGCCAGGCTGAATCCAAAATCAAAGGCGGAGGATTTGTTAAAAATTCACTCTGATTATCAAAAATCCTATGACCATTTTTCCTGGGCCCAGAGGTTTATTCCTGGGGAAGCCCAATATGCCTACAATACCGGTAACTCGCTTTTTCACCTGGGGAAAATTGACGAGTCGGTGGTTTGGTATGAGAAGGCGACCCAGTTGAAAAAAGACTACACGATCGCTTATTTCAACTGGGCCGTCGCGGACCTCCAGCTTCAACGGCACGCGGAATCTGGCCGGTTGTTTGAGAAGGTTTTGGATCTTGATCCGAAGTATCCCAATGCCCAGGGCGGCTTGGATTATTTGGTGAAGAACGGTTTGTACTTAAAGCATTAAGGGTATTTTTTGTCATTGCGAGGAGGTCCGGTTTTTGGCCGAGGAAGCAATCTGAAGCAAACAAAAAAAATTCAGTTTTTGGAAGGGTTTTGATTGCTGCGCCGGCCAAAATTTTGGCCTCCTCGCAATGACACCTAAGTGACGAACAAGGTAACCATGCAACGACAATTTTATGTTTACATCATGACCAATGACCACAACAAGGTGCTTTACACGGGTGTCACCAACGATTTAAAAGGGAGGGTGTATCAGCACAAGGAGAAATTGGTAGATGGTTTCAGCAAAAGGTACAATTTAAACAAGCTGGTTTACTATGAGGTTTTTGAGGACAGTATTAATGCGATAAGTCGAGAGAAGCAAATTAAGGCCGGTTCTCGCAAGAGGAAAACAGAATTAATCCATAAAATGAATAGGTCGTGGAAAGACCTGTGCGAGGATTTGTAGTTTAAAATGATGTCATTGCGAGGAGGCCCTGGTTTTGGGCCGAGGAAGCAATCTGAAGCAAACAAAAAAATGCAGTTTTTGGATGGGTTTTGATTGCTTCCTCGGTCGAAAATCGACCTCCTCGCAATGACACATGAAGTCAAATCAAGGAAGGTTTGATGAAAGAATCCTACTACCCAACCGGCAACGAATACGTCGCCCTGCCGACCCTCCGCGCGAGTGACGGGGCGGTGGAACAGATCAATGTGCTTCACATGGGTTTCAACGGCCTCCTGGCCTTCTCGGGCGGGTCCAAGCCTTTCCTGAAGCCTGGGGTGATCGTGAATGGGACAGACCTTCCTTTGAGCGGTCGTTTGATCTGGGAAAGGGAAGCGGATTGGCTTCCCCGTTTTAAAATGAAGACGGGGCCTTTGGAGTTGGAGGGCCTTTACTTTGCCCCGACAGGGGAGCGGGGGTTCGTCCTTTCGCTGAAGGTGAAAAACATCTCCTCGACCGCCTTTGCCTGCAGTTTATCCACCGAATTGAATTGGGCGGAGCTTCTTCACAGCATCAACGTGACCAAACCCCTGCGGGGCTACCGTTTCCTGGTGGCCAAGACTTGGGAGGATATGCCGTCTCTGGAATTCCGTTCTCCCGCCC
>JAHFCG010000053.1 GCA_023249615.1 candidate division FCPU426 bacterium
TTCCCGGGCAAGGCCCGGCCAAAGGAAACCGTGACGGGGAAGGGGATTTGTTTGGGCATCTTGGTGACGAACTTGCCGTCCTTGAAGCTGAAGATGCTTCCCCAAAGGCGGTCCAGGTGGACAGGGATGATGGGGACATCCAGGCCGTCCATGATTTTCTCGAAACCCCGCTTGAAGGGGAGCATGTTGCCGGTCCGGCTGATGGCGCCTTCGGCGAAGATGCAAACCACATGTCCCTTTTTAAGTTCTTCCCTCGCCCGATCGAGACATTCAATCACCTCAGCCTTGGACTTGTTTGAAACGGGAATGGCGTTCATCAGTTTGAAAAGCCAGTGGAAGGCCGGGTGTTCGTAATAGGGCCGGTAAACCATGAACCGGACAAACCGCTGGATGCAGACCCCGACCAGCAGGCCGTCCACCAGGGAAACGTGGTTGCAGACCAACAGGGCGGGCCCCCGGAATGGCACGTTTTCCTGGCCTACGATCTTGATGCGGTAAACGGTATGGGTAAAAAGCCAAAGGGAGAAACGAATGAGGAAGTCCGGAAGGATGAGAAGCAGATAAGCGGTTACACCGAAGGTCATAAAACCCATGATGAGAATGGATTTGTCGGCGGGAAGATGAAAGACTCCGCCGAAAAGACTTAACATTCCGAAAGCTGTGATCATTCCCAGGGCGTTCATGAAATTGTTGGTGGCGAGGATTCGGCCTTTTCCTTCCCGCTCTGCCTTTTGCTGGAGGAGGGCGTTCAGGGGGACCGCGAAGAAGCCCCCGAACAGGCCCAGAAGGGAGAAGGCAAAGGCGGCCTGGCCGAAGGATTGGTGGTGAAGGGAAAGCAAGATCCCGCAGGCGCCCATGCCGATGGAACCAAGGGGAACAAGACCAAGTTCAACCTTGTCGCCGGAAAGTTTACCGGCCAACAGGCTTCCGACTCCGATACCCACGGCAAGAAAAGTTTCCAGCAGGGAAGTTTGGGCGTCGCCCAATCCCATGACTTCCTTTCCCAGCGGGGCGATGATGGTCATGAGGAAAGAACCCAGAAGCCAGAAGTAGGTGATGCCCAAGGCTGTGAGCCAAAGATTTCCGGTCTGCCGAAGTTCCATGAGGCCTTTGCCAATCTCACCCAGAGGATTCAACCCAAAATGGGTTTTGGGCGCCGCGGGCGGGACAGGGGGTATCCGGAAACTAAAGAGCGCGCCGATAATGGCCACGGCAATCAGAACGAGGTTTAAAAGTCCAGGCTCGCCTTTCCAGTGGGCGTACAAGAGGCCTCCCAGGGAAGTTCCCAGGATGATGGCCATGAAGGTGGTCATTTCCAATATCCCGTTGGCGCGGGACAAATCCTTTTCCGGAAGAATTTCGGGGAGGATGCCGTATTTGGCCGGCGAGAAGAAAGTGGCGTGGAGGCCCATCAGGAACGGAATGAGAAGCATGAAGAAAAGATTTCCGGAGGAAATGGCGAAGAAGCCCAAGCCCATGGCGACTATCTCGAAAAGTTTTACCGCGATCATGACCCTGCGTTTGGAGTAAACGTCCGCTAGGTAGCCGGAGTAGCTTGAGAAGAGAAGGAAAGGGAGAACAAAGATTCCGCCCACCGCCGCGGCATAAAGGCTTCCCCTGCCAGCGGCCATGTCGATGGCGTAAAGGGTGACAATCCATTTGCTGACGTTATCGTTGAAGGCGCCGAGAAACTGGGTCCAAAGAAAACTCTGGAAGCCTTTGGGCTTTAAGAGGTCTAAATATTTTCCGTTGGACATAGGAACCTCCGAAAAACCGTTTTGGCGTTCTTGTTTATTTCGTTAGTTTCGGTAAAAATATTGTTTTCGTAAGGGCAAGGCATGCCTTGCCCCTACACTGGCCAATCAAGAACCTGCCCCTACAAAATATTTAAACCGCGATCATTTTCCAAACCGAATCCGTCACAGGATCTATCAAGTTCCTTAAATCTTCCCGGATTCTTCCGTAAATCTTGTAAATCGGAACACGGAGAATAGCCCCTACCACCATGGCGGCGTACAATTTGGAATCCATCGGGCCGATTGCCCCCTGGGCTTGGCCTTCCTCAATTATTCCTACCAGAATCGTGTTCGGTGTTTTGTAACCATTCGGCATTTGCCGCGCCACCGTGTGTTCCGACAAGAGTAGATAGGAACACATCGTCCGGTCGGTTTCGAACAGGACGTAGCATTTTTCCACCATGGCCCGGATTCTGGTTTTGGCGGTCGATTGTTTGGCCAGGTCTTCTTCCAGTTCGGCGAGGAAACGGGAGAGGTTCTCGTCAAAAAGGTGCCAGGCCAAGTCTTCCTTACTTTTATAGTGCCGAAACATGGTACCTTCCCCGGCCTTGGCCGCCTCCGCAATTTCCCGGGTAGTGGTGCCTTCGATGCCCTTTTCCACGAACAATTTCATGGCCGCCTCGTGGATGTCCTTGCGCTTTAGAATCGGTCTTGACATAACCTCTGGGTCTCCTGTATTATTTAGTTGAGCGAATACTCGCTCATTAATATAACAGCTTAATTCCCTTTGTCAAGGGCCTAAAGGCAGCTAACAGTCGACGGTTGACAGCTCACAATCAACCGAAAGGAGCACCTGAAAATGACAAACAGAAACTTTGAGGAGATGTTTTTTAAGACCAGTGATGGCCTCACCGTGGCCGCCAATTTCTACTCAGGGAACCTAGGAAAAGGGCGAACACAAGGTTCGCCCCTACAGGGTAAAAACACTTTATTGATTCTGTCCCCCGGGTTCGCGAAGTTCAAGGATGCCTATCCCATGATGGACATCTGTGAGGAGTTGACCAAGTACGGGGATGTTCTGTGTGTGGACTTCCGAGGGGTGGGGAAGAGCGAGGGAAGGTACAGCTTTGGGGGAAGCGAGTACCTGGACCTGGAACCCCTTTTGAAATGGGGTTCGGGGTATAAGAAACGAATATTGGTTGGCCTGTCGCTTGGTTCCTATCACTCCTTAAGGGCGGCCCATGCCTGGCCCCACCTTGTCACCAAGGTCCTCCTGGTTTCCTGTCCTACCAGTTTGGAAGATGTTCTTCTGACGCTTGGCCCGCTCCGCCAGGGTTTCGCGATAGCCACCGATTGGAAATTTATTCAAAACCGCCTCAAGGTGGACTTTGGTTTGTTCTTTCGCTGGGGAAATCCATTTTCCAAAAAACCTAATTTGAAATGGCTGGTGACCGGGTTGAAGGTACCTCTTTCTTTCCTGGTCGGGGGGAAAGACCGGCTGGTGGCGAAATTCCTGAGCCGAAAAATCTACGAAAGGGCGCCCCATGATAAAAGCTGGACGGAAATACCTGAGGGAAATCATTCGGAGTTTTTGTATCTGGAACAGCCGGTAATGTTTAAGGGGTGGTTGAGAAATTCATTAAGCGGGCAAAATTAATTTAAAGAAAACGAAACCAGGATGAAATATTTTACACGATGGGGAATTATTTTTGGGCTGACCTTCACCGTGATGGGTGTTTTATTCGCTTTGCCGCCTATACCTCAGGACCCCCATTACCACCATTTCGCTGACCAAAGAACAATTTGGGGAACACCTCATTTCATGGATGTGATGTCCAACCTCCCTTTTTTGTTGGTGGGGCTTTTAGGATTCTTTGAAATCCGGCGGCAGTTGGCTGCCGGACAGTTTCAGGAAAAGAGTGAAAAATGGCCATACCTCTTATTCTTCATTGGGGTGTTCCTGACAGGTTTGGGTTCCGCCTATTACCACTGGATGCCGGGTAATCCTCGGCTGGTTTGGGACCGTCTCCCTATGACGATGGTCATCATGTCTTTGGTTTCCATCATTCTCATGGAAAAGGCGGGAACCAAAATCGGGATTCGGGCCTTGGGCCCGCTTTTGGCTGTGGGATTCGCCAGTGTGGCCTATTGGATCTGGACCGAGGCTATAGGGCAAGGTGATTTGAGGTTTTATGGATTCGTGCTTTTTTATCCAGTGGCTCTTATTCCGTTGATCCTCTACCTATTTCCAAAACCAGTTCATGGCATTAATGAACTAGTCAAATTAGGGCTTTTCTATGCTCTGGCTAAATTTTTCGAAGCCAAGGATGAATGGGTTTATTCGGTAACGGGAGTTATCAGCGGCCATACCTTGAAGCACCTTCTGGCGGCAATGAGCGTCTATTGGATTATGGTCATGCTTCAACATCGGGGAAAAATTAGGTTTCAAGGAGGTCTCAAATGAAAAAAATGAATTTTTTTTTAATTTTATTCGTTCTGTGTTTGGCCGTTTTCACCGGTTGTGGATCGGCTTACCAGGGTCCGCTGAAGGAAGGGGACATTGTGTTCCAGGATCTGCCTTGTTCCCAAAGTCAGGCCATCAAACTGGCGACTCATTCCCAATTTAGTCATGTGGGAATTATATTATTTAAACGTAATAAACCTTACGTTTATGAAGGGGTGGGGCCTGTGAAATTCACCGGCTTAAAAGACTGGATTGAACAAGGTGAAGGTTCTCATTTTGTCGCGCGCCGCTTAAAGAACGGGATAAAGGTACTGACTCCAGAAGTTCTAAAAAAAATGGAAACAACGGCTGCCGGTTTCAAAGGTAAAGCCTACGACTGGATCTTTGAGTGGTCGGACGACAAGATTTACTGTTCTGAACTAGTTTGGAAAATCTACCAAAGGTCCACGGGTCTCGAGGTGGGCAAACTTCAAACCTTGAGGGAATTTGATTTTTCCAAACCAGAGGTTCAAGCCCAATTAAAAGAGAAGTATGGTGATCAAATCCCTTGGAATGAGAAGGTTATTTCCCCGGAACGGATGTTTAAGTCGGATTTACTAATGACGGTGGTTTCTGAATGAGTTTTGGCTAATGGAGGGTTTGCTCACTTTTGGGCAGATTCCAAATTTTAAGGCCGGGAGTTGTTCGTTTCTGTTAAAGTTAGGAACATCAAACGGCCATAACCGAACAGGAAATGGAGAAACGTTATGAAAAACACCGCCTGGTTATTTCTTGGCACTCTTTTATTTATCGCCGCCGCCTTGACGGCTTTTTACGAACTTGAGGACCAGGAAGGATACGGTTCCTCCGTCGTTCCTCCCGTTTCGGGGACCCCGGGGTCCCCATTTTCCTCCACACCTTCCGTGATTTTAACCCCGCTTTCGACGGTGGTGCCGCGATGACCTTCCTTATTTTTCTAATAGGTATTACCGGTTTTATCCTGGTTTTTCGGAAAATTACTCATTTAGAGGATGATTTCAAGGTCAAGGTCGCCTTTCTTGAGGCGAAACTCAAACAGCTGGAATCCCTCGTTTTGGGGGAAAAGCCGAAGAAGGCTTCTGTAGAAAAAGTGAAGGAAAGGCCGGAAGAGGAAAAACCCGAGGTCAAACCAACTCCCAAACAGGAACCTGTAAAAATTTTCGAGGAAAAGAAAATCGAATTACCGGTCCCGGTTCCACCCAAGCCCAGGGAGCCGTTGTTTGATGAAGCTCCCGTCGTTGCGAAACCCGAGCCGATAGTTTCCCGTCCTCCCCAAAAAACCGAACTTGAAAAGAAATGGGAAAACTTCGTTGAAACCGTGGATTGGGAACAGTTCACCGGCGTCAAGCTTTTCGCCTGGCTGGGGGGAATCGCCCTTTTTTGCGGGGCGGCCTTTTTCGTGAAGTATTCAATTGACCGCAACCTGATTCCGCCGGCCCTCCGCATCGCGGTGGGGGCCATCCTCGGAGTAGGCCTTTTAATATGGTCACTTCGGATTGACCGGAAAAAATATGAAACCACCAGCCATATCCTGGCGGCGGGCGGCGTGGGCGTCCTCTATACCGTGGTTTATTCCGCTTCCCACATTTTCCATTTCCTGCCGAACTTCGCCGGCCTGGTCCTGTTGGCGGTTGTTTCAGCCTCGTCCTTCGTGTTGGCGATTTACCTAGAAGGAATTTCCATTTCCACCCTGGGCGCCCTGGGCGCCTATGCCGCCCCGATTCTATTAAGCACAGGTGAATCCAACCTCCCAGCCCTTTTTGTTTATCTTTCCATCGTCAACGCCGGGATTTTTGAGGTGGTTCGGCGGTTAAAATCCGCCGGCCTCTTTTTGCTTTCCGTGTTGGGCACCTTATTCCTGTTGTTCCTGGGAACATGGGGGGCCCATGTTCAACCGGAGCCCTGGATCATCACCAGCGTGGCGCTCGGAAATCTGGCCCTTTTCTGTTTTTTTCTTTTCCGCATGCCTTCCGAGATTTCCAAAAGCGGCCCGGTCAAGGGGGGAGGCTTTACCTTGTTTCTGGGGTTGGCGGGGCTGGCCTTTATTCTCATGGGGGAGCCTGGATTTTATCCCCTCGTTTTGGTGACGGCCGGAATGACCATGGCGGTATGCCTGGGCTACCAGCGGGAGGTATGGGCCGGCGCGGTTATTCCCTATAACATCCTTACCTTTATCGTGGCCCTTCTTTGGGTCGTCGCGCGCTTCAACGCCAAGGAAATTTCCATGGATTTTCTATTGTTCCTTGTCTATGGAATCGTAGGCGGGTTAGGACCCCTGGTGCTGGTGAGAAAATACGGACTCAAGGACATTTCGCTTCACTGGTTCAGGATATTTCCCGTGGCTGCGGTTTTCATCACCCTTTTCATCCTCTTCAAAAGTCCCGAGACTTCCTTCTGGTTCTGGCCGATGCTCCTCGGTCTTCACCTGGCGGGAATGTTCATAGGTTTTCTGATTGGGGGCCTTCTGGAATTGTGCGCCCTTATGGGGATAACCCTTCTGGCGGGTTTACTTTGGATTACCCGCTCTCCCCATTTGGTCCTTGACCTGGGTTTTTACGGGTTTTTCCTGCTGGCAGGGATTCTTTTATGCGGGGCGGCGGTGTTTTTCTTCAAGGCCCTGCCGGGCTGGCTTTCCGCTCCCGGGATGAAGCCATTCCAGGCCAAGTTCAACCAAATGGACCAGATCGCGGCCGAATGGATGGCCGCCTTCCCGGCGCTGGGAGCTTTCCTCCTTTTGGGGACTTCCTTCCTGGTTCAAAACCCGATTCAGCCCGACGCCGGCATGGCGACAGGCTTGTGCTTTTTAGCCATCACTCTTTTTATGGGACGGAGAATTTCCTCAGCCCCTCTTGTAATGACCTCGCTCGCGGCGTTTGTCCTGGCCCAATCCTGCTGGATGATGAGGGATTTTCCGGATAAATCCCTGAATACGGAAGTTTTGTACTGGAGCGGGATCCTGTGGCTTGGCTCGCTTTTGGTTCCCTTTATCTTTTTCGGACCCGCCGAAAAGCAAAAACAAACCTGGCAGGCCTGGGCCCTTTTTGAACTGGTTCAGGGGTTCTATTTCCTGCGGGGGGCCGATTGCCTCTGGCCCAGGGACATCATGGGATGGTTTCCCCTGGCCTTATTTATCCTCAAGGTGCCCGCGGTAAAGAGCCTCCTGACAAGTTTGGAAGGGAAGGCCGAGCGCAACGGCATCCTGGCCTTCCACGGCGGAGTCCTTCTCTTTTATCTTTCCTGTATGCCGATATTGTTGCTGGACAACGGGTGGCTGGGTTTGACGCTGGTTTTCGAGTCGATGGCCCTTCTGTGGCTGAACCGGCGCATCGAGCATCCGGGCCTGCCCTGGGTCGCCACCTTCATGGCGCCCACCGGGCTGGTATTTCTGATGGCGAATCTTCACCAACTAAGGCCCATGGGAAGTGAGCCTATTTTCAATTGGGCTATCGGTGCGGTGGCTTTGGCCGTGGCCGCATTGGGTTTCGCGGCAAAGTTGGCGCCGGAAAACACAACCAAAAACACGCCGGTGCCCTATCCGGCCTACTTCCTGTGGCTCGCGGTCGGCACGGGCTTTTATCTTTTAAACCTCATGGTGGCCGACTGGTTTGGCGGTCCCGGAACGGGAATAGCCTTCCAAATTTTCTCGGAACCCACCCTAATCCAATTCATCTGTTACAACCTGCTTTGGGCCCTTTTTGGGGCGGTTTTGTGGAGGGTTTCGTCCCTGCCCCAAAGCCTGCGTTTTGTGGGGCTTCTGCTTCTGGCCGCCGGCTGGTTGAGGATCCTGATCATGCCTTATCTTTACCACGGGGTGATGGTGGGCCTTCATCCCTTGCTGAACCTGACCATGGTTGCCTATCTTCCCCTTTTGGTCATCCTGTTTTTCCTGATCATCAAGCAGGAGGAGGAGAAGGTTTGGGGCGATATGAAACCCTTCTTTATCGGGATGCTGGCGGTTTTGGGTTTGGCGGCCCTGCACCTGGAAGGGGGAACCTTCCTTCAACCCGAGGATCCCATCAGCCTTATCTTCCGGCATAACGCCTCCATGGCCCTGGCCTCGGCGGTCGGTTGGGTGGTTTACGGATTGGCGATGTATCTATGGCCCAGGATGCTGGAAAAACCGTTCCGGATCGCGGGAGTGGGGCTGGCAACCTTGGGGTTCCTGAAGATGATGGTTTTCCCCTTCCGTTTTCCCGAAATGTTCGGAAGTCTCACCCCGATCTTGAACCTTCCCAACCTGGTGTTCCTGGCCTTTATCGGAGTCCAGCTTTACCTGCTCGTGAAGGACCAGGAGGGACGTTGGCCCTCCGAAATTCTTCCCGACCGCTGGTACTGGGGGCCCGTGATGGGAATCTTTTCCTTCTTCGTCCTGAACGTGGAGGTGGTCCAGATTTTCGGCCTCCAGGGACAGCCCTTTACTTTTGATTCGGGCGGACGCTTTTCACAACAGCTGGCCTACAGCCTGAGCTGGCTTGTTTTCGCCATGATTCTCCTCTGGGTGGGTATCAAGGGGTCGTCGGTGGGCGTTCGGTGGACCGCCCTGTGCCTTTTCTTCGTGACCACCCTGAAGATTTTCTTCATGGATCTTTGGAGCCTCGGCCAGCTTTACCGGGTGGCTTCCTTCATCGGCCTGGCGGTGGTGCTGATATTGGTGTCCTTCCTTTACCAGCGGTTCCTGTCCAGCGGGAGGAAAAAATGAAAAAAAAACAAAAAACATTTTTACCACCAAGACTCCAAGTCTCCAAGGAAGGCAAATTGTTTTTTCTAAAACCAAACCTTTTTTTGGCAGTTCTTGGAGTCTTGGTGTCTTGGTGGTTCAATTGGGGTTGTGCCCAAGCCGCGGACTCGTCCTACCGCGTGGAGGCCCCGTTAACGGTCCAGGAAAAAGGATTGGTGGAAGTTCCACTATTGCCCGGCCTTCATTATCCCTCCGCCAAGGGACTGGACCTTCGCGTCCTCGGGCCCGAGGGCCAGACAAGACCCTTTGAGCTTTACTGGAAGGAAGAAAAAAGTGAAAAGGTGGAAAGGCTCAAGGAAAACACCGTTCAATTTTTAGAAAACGGAAGTTTCCGTTGGCAGGGAAGTTTGGAGAATCCTTTAAAAGTAAGGAAAATCCAGGCCTATTTGTCAGCGGGAGATTATGTGGGGAAGGTGAATGTTTTCGGGCTTCGGGGAACCGACTGGAGGCCGTTGGCTCATGATGCGGCGCTTTACCAGGTGAATGGAAAAAGCTGGGCCGAAATTTTGATACCAGAGGGAACTTACAAAACCTTCCGCCTGGAATTTATCTCCTTTGACCAGAAATACAAACGAAAACTGGTTCCCCTGGAAAGCGTGGAAGCAACCAGTGAAATGAACGGGAAGGCATTTTCGGAGGAACCCCTTTCCCTGTCCCCGCAAAGGGCGGACGGGAAGGATGAAATCCAGCTTTCGGCTTCCTTGCCGGGTTCGGGGCTTTATATCAAGGAACTCCATTTAACCACCTCGGAGCCCTTCGTCGGGGCCTGGACCCTTGGCCGCGAGATTATCGAGGGCGGGAAAACCGTTTTCGTGGTTTGGAGGGAAGGGAGGGTGGAATCCCTGGGAAAAGGATCCAGCGTCCTGAAGTTGGAACCGAATGATGTTTTAAACGGGAAAGCCCTGCTTTTAAAATTGCGTCCCCAAAATTACCTTGGAAAGGTTGAAAATTTAAACGTGATTCTGCGCCTCCCCAGGCTCGTCTTTAAGGCCGACCAGGCCGGGGATTTTCATGTCCGGGCCGGGTGCGGGGAAGCGGCGGGGATTTTGGAAAACCCCAGCGCCGAAAACAGGGGAAATTTCCAGGCGGCGGTTTGGGGAAATGTTCAGGACAACACCGACTGGAAACCGGAGAGCCTGGTGGAGAAATATCATTTGGGCGGTGGACCTTTTGAGGGGAAAGGTTACGCCTGGCAGGCGCCCCTGTCCCTTTTGGGGCCCGGCTATTACAGGGTGTTCCTGAATAAAAGGGCGAGCCTTGGGGGAAACTTTGAGGGAATCCGGGTCGTTCGGGAAGGCCGACAAGTACCGTCCTTTCAGGCAGGCGGAAGGATGGAGGAAATCCCTTTGACCCTTTTGGAAGAATATGACAAGACCAAAAACAAAAGTACCTGGCCGTTCGAACTGCCCGAGGCCTCAACCCTTTGGAGGAGCCTTTCCCTGAAGGCGGAAGGCATATTCAGCAGGACCCTGGTTTTGGAAAAACAAACACCCGGATCGCTGGTCTGGGAAAGGGTGGCACAGCGGGACTGGAACAGCGGGGAAAACAAGGAAACCGAAATGGGAATTTCCCTGGGAGGGAGCGCCCTGGAGGGCGTTATAAAAATGAGGTTAACCATGGAGCATGGGGATAACCGGCCCCTTTCCCTGAAAAAGGCCGGACTTTCCTATTACGCCCCGGCCTTTTGTTTCCTGGCCGATTCCTCGGAAGGGTATCAATTGATGGGGGGGAACCCAACGGCCCCCGCGCCCCGCTACGACTTGAGCCTGGTCCAGAACGATCTTTTAACGCAGGAACCCCAAAATATTTCCATGGGGGATTGCGGGCCCTTTTCGGGACAGGGCATGAAGGGGAAACTTTTCCGGGCTTTCGACGGGACCAATGGGGCGCTTTACGGAATCCTGGGGCTGGTGACCCTGGCCATGGTTCTTTTGATCGCCAGGCTGTTTCCCGCCATTAAAAATGAAAAATAGAAAATTTTATTTTTACTTGTTTTTTTCCGGGTTTCTCGCGGTGAATTTTTTAGCCTATATGCAAGCCTACAAGATGCTTCATTATTCCCTGAACGGGGCAAGAACCATCAAGCCGGAAGAAATGAATATTCTTCAAAAGGGTTTGGTTCTCTTTACGGGTGTCAATCTGCCAAAACCCGTTAACTCCTCGACCCCCGCCAATTTTGGGATGGGTTTTAAAAACCTGACCTACAAATCCGGGGATGGGGTGAATCTTTCCGCCTGGGTTGTACCCCATTCCCACCCCAAGGGACTCGTGGCCTTGTTTCACGGGCATGCCGCCTCAAAATCGCAATTGTTGAACATCGGGAAGGCTTTTCATGACCAAGGCTACGATCTTTTCATGGTGGATTTTCGGGGAAGCGGGGATTCGGATGGGACTAAAACCACTCTGGGTTATGACGAAGCGGAGGACGTGAAGGCGAGTGTTCAAACCATCCATGAGCATTGGCCCGATGAAAAGATCGTTCTTTATGGCCAGTCCATGGGGAGCGTGGCGATTTTGCACGCCTTTTCACGAAATCCTTTGAATGTGAAAGCCATTATTCTTGGCTGCCCCTTTGACAGCCTCTATCACACCGTCAACAACCGGTTTTCCATCATGGGGTTACCGCCTTTTCCCTTGGCTGACCTTTTGTTGTTTTGTGGAAGTATTCAATTGGGTTTTAACGGGTTTACCTTTCGGCCTTCCGAGGACGCGAGGGAGGTTCAGTGCCCCGCCCTGTTGCTTTATGGGGCGCTTGACCGAAATGTTTTACCCTTTGAATCCCGGATTATTTTTAATCATTTGGGCGGGGTTAAAAAATCGGAGGAATTCCTGAATTGCGGTCATGAATCTTTTCAAAGCAGGGACCCCGACCAATGGAATAAGGCGGTTTTTGGATTTTTGGAAAGTATTGTTCACTAAAGGCCCTGATGTTATTTTTTGTTTTCTTTTTTCCCCGGGTAAAAATTTTTCCTCATAAAACCCATTAGGGCTTTTTCCATTTCCCCAAACCATGGATTCCATTCATTGTTGTACTCGTTGGTTTTGCGGGTGATTTGGGCGTGGCAGATTTCGTCGGCCGGAATCACAATCGCCCGATCCTTGTTTGGGAACGTTAACTCCGATTCCGGCGGGTGTTTTGCATAGGCCAAAATCAGGTGATCCGGTGAATTTTGCCCCTCGATCCAATCAATGGTCCATTGAACCTTGATGACATCGTCGTATTCGGTCAGGGCGGCGAACAGGGGAACCTGGTACTGGGATTTTTCCGGGGCCAGGTCGAGTTCCTGAACCAGGTGGTAAAGCTGGCAAACACCATTGTTGGATATTTTTTGGTAACGAATGGGAACATCTTTCGTTTTTCCCGCGACGTAACCTCCTTTATACCAGCAAGACAAGCAGGTTGTTTTTTTCTGGAAGCACAGGGCGGGGGAGAATAGAAGCAAGCCCTCTACCTTTTCGGGGAAACGCCGGGCGGTATCCACCGACAAGGCTCCCCCCGCTGAGAGCCCCCCGGCGATCACTTTTTCCCCCAGGCCGGAGGCTATTCGCATCCCCAATGTTTCGTCCATTCTCCAGTCGGAAAGGGAAATTTTTTCAAGGTCGCTTAACTTGGTTCCATTGCCGGAAATAAGGGGCGCCACGACGTTGTACCCCTGCTGGAAAAGTGATTCGGCGATATCCCGCATAAAGTAGGGGGAATCGCTTAAGCCGTGAAACAGGAGCACGCAATAACGGGTGGGATGGCCGTGGGTAAGCAGAAAGGGCAGGCCGGGTTTTCGAAATCCTCCGGATCTTTGATCAACTTCCCGTTGCTTTGATTGAAGATGGTTTTGAAAGGTTTGGAGTGCTTTTGGGTAACTGGTTTGGGATTCCGCGTCCACTTTGAAGGGGCATAAGAGAAACCCAAGAACAAAAAGAGGGATTAAAGGCCGGCGGTTCCTTTCCATGGAAAACATTTTAAACCTTTTTATCGTGGAAATTTAAAAAGGTAGAACCATAGTCCTGCGAATGCCGCTCCCAGGAGGATCCAAGCGGTCAGACTAATCCACTTACGGGGAGCCTCGAGCAGTGCTTTTCCGGAGGCGGGGTCGTTTTCCTGTTCCTCTTCGGATTCTTCCCAGGATTCAGGCGCCTTCCAGCCGCAGTGGGGACAGGGCGCCCAATCGTATTCGAATTCCTTGCCGCACTGAAGACAAACCAGTTTGTCCAAGGAAACCTCGCCAAGGCAGATAAACGGTTAAACCGATTTACCATGATAAACAGGGGCCAAAATAAAAAAACCAGGGAGATGAATCCCTGGTTTTGAATGCGGATCTGTTAAACGTGTTTTTGACGTTTATTCGAATCCGTAAAAAGAGTAGGGAATGGCTTTTGAATCCATAACCGTGCTGTTGACGTACACGTTCCCATAGTTGCTGTCATAAAGCCAACCTGTATTACCGGTGCTTGGGACGCCGCTTCCCGTGGTCATCGAGACAAGGGAACCCGCCGGGCTTGGAGCTCCGGCAACAAAGGCCCCCGTTACTTTCACGGGCGAAATGTTGTCCAGGTATTTGCTGAAGGCATAGTTGGTTGCCGACTGCAAGGTGGTCGGCCAAATTCCCTGGGTATCGCCGTAATAAATGGACGCGGCGGACTTGATGCTACCCAAGTTACCCTTGGTCGATCCTTCCCTGGATTTTTCCAACATTTGGGCAAAACGCGGTATCGCGATCGCCGCCAAAATACCGATAATCGCGACAACGATCATCAGTTCAATCAAGGTAAAACCCTTTGCTTTTAAACGAATCATGTGACACCTCCGAAATTAAGTTCTGGTTATTTAAAGACGCCATTTAAGGAGCCTCCAAAACCAGAATTTTAAACATATAAATATTACCTCAAAATCCTAAAAATTATACTTGGGGGGAGTTAAAAACCGACAAAACCCTTAAATAGGGTGAAAAAGGATCGAAATTATTATTGGCAAAAATGATCGAGGGGGAGGGTGGATGATAGAAATTAATTTTGAAAATATTTTTTCCTTAACCAAATCAACCCGGAAAATTAAAATCCAGAAACATATGGCAATTTCCCCGCGACGGCCGACGTCTTGGGAGCGTTGGCCAGAAGCAGGCTGGTCGAGTCCCAGGTGCCGTTGACCAGGGCGTTGCGTTTGGACTCATGGATATCAAACTTCAGGTGTTCCTTCCCCTCGCTGAACAGAACCTTCTTGTCCAAATCCAGCAGGAATTTGGTCTGGGGTTTTTCCTTCGCCAAAGCCTGAAGCCGGGCCATTTCAGCCTGGGATACGGTGGCGGTCGGTATTCCCAGCATGGTGCAATTACCGGCGAATATTTCCGCGAAGGATTCGCCGATGACGGCCTTGATGCCCCAGCGCATGAGGGACTGGGGGGCGTGCTCACGGGAGGAGCCGCAACCGAAGTTCTGGTTCACGAGGAGGATGTTTGAACCGGCGAACTGGGGCAGGTCAAAGGGGTGGCCTTTGGGTTTTCCCTGGGCGTCAAAACGCTCGTCGTAAAAGGGGTACTTGCCCATGTTGGTGAAGGTGATTTCTTTCAGATAACGGGCCGGGATAATCCGGTCCGTGTCGATGTCGTTGCCTTCGACGGGAACCGCCTTGCCCTCAATTTGATTGATTTTGTTCATAAACAACTCCTTAAGGATTTTTCACCACGAAGTACACGAAGGTCACGAAGTTAAAACCGAGATTTTTGGTTCAATCAAAAGATTCAGATTCACTTTGTGCACTTCGTGAACTTTGTGGTTCAAGATGTTTTCATCAAATCGCGAACATCACTTACCGTCCCGGCAACCGCCGCGGCGACCACCATGGCGGGGCTCATCAACATGGTTCTTCCTTCTTTACTGCCCTGGCGGCCGATGAAATTGCGGTTCGAGGAGGAAGCGGAAATCTCGTGGCCTTTCAGTTTGTCCGGATTCATGGCCAGGCACATGGAACAGCCGGCGGCCCGCCACTCAAAACCCGCCTCGGAAAAAATCTTATCAAGCCCTTCCTTTTCGGCCTGGGCCTTGACCTGCTGGGACCCAGGAACCACGAAAGCCCGTACGCTTTTCGATACCTTACGACCCTTGGCGACCTTGGCGGCTTCCCGCAAGTCGCTAATGCGCCCATTGGTGCAGGAACCGATAAAGGCCACGTCGATCGGCGTGCCCTTGATGGCCTGGCCTGGTTTTAAGTCCATATGTTTATAAGCCAACTCAACAGTCTTCACCTCGTCAGCGGAGAAACTATTGACCGAGGGCAACTTCGCGTTCACGCCCACCGATTGGTCGGGGGTGATGCCCCAGGTGACCACCGGCTCGATATCGGCGGCGTTAAAGTTCACCACATCGTCAAACTCAGCGTCCTTTTCCGAAGCCATGGATTTCCAGTAGGTGACGGCCTTGTTCCACTTATCCGCGCCTGGCGCGTACTTGCGGCCCTTCAGGTAATCAAAGGTGGTCTGGTCGGGATTGACGTAACCCACGCGCGCCCCGCCTTCGATGGCCATGTTGCAAACCGTCATCCGCTCTTCCATGGTCATGGCGTCAAAGGCCGTTCCACCGTATTCGTAAGCGTAACCAATGCCGCCTTTTACGCCCAGCTTCTGAATGATATAGAGGGTTACATCCTTGGCGTAAACGCCGGGGTTCAATTTTCCGTTCACATTGATACGGCGGACTTTTAGTTCGTCCATGGCCAGGCACTGGGTGGCCAGGACGTCCCGGACCTGGGTGGTACCGATGCCGAACGCCAAGGTGCCGAAGGCGCCGTGGGTGGAGGTGTGGGAATCCCCGCAGGCGATGGTCATGCCGGGTTGGGTGAGTCCCATTTCCGGGCCGATGATGTGGACAATGCCCTGGTTGCCGGATTTGAAATCGAAAAAGGGAACCCCGAACTTTTTGACGTTACTTTCGATGGCGCCCATCATTTGCTCAGCTTCCGCGTCCTCAAAGGGCCGGGCCTGGCTCTTGGTGGGAACGATGTGGTCCACCGTGGCGAAGGTCCGGTCGGGGAATGCGACCTTTAAACCCTTTTCGGCGATCATGTCGAAGGCCTGGGGGCTGGTGACCTCATGGATCAGGTGGAGCCCGATGAAGAGCTGGGTTTGCCCCGTGGGGAGTTTTTCCACCGCGTGGGAATCCCAAACCTTGTTGTAGAGAGTTCCTTTAGCCATTTCACACCTCTTAAACCAAATGAATTTTGCCGCCGATAAAACCCGATATCCCACATAACCATTTGAAAAAAATGACAATGAAATGTGGGATGATACCACCACCCTTTAATATTTTTATTATTGAAAGGTGGCATAAACGCCGATGACTTCTTTTTTCTCAGCCGAATCCCATCTTTATCGGCGTCCATCGGTCGTGATCGGCGGTTGCCTTCTTGTGAATTAAATATAGTGTCGACATAGGTATTTGTAAAAGATATGTTATCTATGTTATATATAGTTTTTAACTATTTTCGTTTTTGCCTTCCTTGGCGCCCGTGGCGTCGTGGCGGTGAAAAGAAGGTGTTATGGAAACACATCAACTTCGTTATTTTCTGGCCGTGGCTCAAGCCGGGCGCTTCACTCAGGCGGCCAGGGCCTGCAACGTATCCCAGCCTTCCCTCAGCGTTCAGATCGCCAAACTGGAGGATGAACTGGGCGGACCGCTTTTCGAGCGAACTAGGAAAGGCGGGAAGCTGACCGCCCGGGGGGAAACTTTTCTACCACGGGCAAAAACCATTCTGGAAGAAATGGAATCAGCCAGGGAGGACGCGAAGGCCCTTTCGGGTCTCGCCTTGGGAAAGGTGAGCTTAGGCTGTATGCCGACCACTGGAGCCCATTTGCTTCCGCCCATCTTGACGGTTTTTCGGAAGGCCTATCCCAAGATTCAAATTCATCTGAAGGAAGAATCCTCACCCGGTCTCGCGCAGGATCTGGAGCAAGGTGATCTGGAATTGGCTCTGGTCGACGACGCGGGGTTAAGGCCGACACTCGAACGGCAAATCCTGTTAACGGAAGGGCTGGCCTTGGCATTTCCGGTTCGGCATCCGCTCTCGAAAAAAAAGGGATTGGCGCTTAAACAAATAATCGAGGAACCCTTTATCCTGATGAAACCAGGCCACGGATTCCGCCAGATTACCCTGGAATATTTCCAAAAGGCGGGACTGGAGCCTAAGGTTGTTTTTGAAAGCGGCGGTATTGAGACGGTCCAGGCGCTGGTTTCGGCCGGGTTGGGAATAAGTCTGGTGCCAAGGATGGTGGCGAATTATCCCGGGGTGGCTTATGTGGATTTGGTTCAACCACCCGCATCACGGACGCTTTATCTGAGCTGGAAAAAAAGGGCCAAACTTTCCTCCGCGGCGGAGGCCCTGAGGAAGGTTATTATGAGTAGCCTTGAAAGAAAGCCAAAACTTTAACCACGAAGGGCACCAAGAAGGATTTTTTTAGTGAAAGAAAACCATTTTTTTGCCACAGATGCATGGGATGGACACGGTTTAATTTTTTTTTATAAAAAAGAATATTTAATCTTAAAATCCTTCCCATGAATCCCATTCATCTGTGGCCAAATATCTTTTGATTTTTGTGAGGTTTATTCATGAAAAAATTATCCTTATTTCGCCGGCCTTTTTTCGCGAAACGGATCATTGAAATCGG
>JAHFCG010000169.1 GCA_023249615.1 candidate division FCPU426 bacterium
CTGACTGACCTGGGTGAAAAGGAAGCCAAAAGGGCCGGCCAGCATTTAAGGGGCATGAAGTTCGATATCGCCTTTACCTCAGAGCTTCAACGGGCCCAGAAAACCCTGGGGATTGTTTTGGGGGAGATCGGCCAGCCGGATATTCCCGTGTTAAGGGATAAAGCCCTAAACGAACGCCATTACGGGGATCTTCAAGGACTGGACAAGGCTGAAACCGCGAAAAAATACGGGGACGCCCAGGTAAAAATCTGGCGGCGAAGCTACGATATTGCTCCGCCCAACGGGGAATCCCTGAAGGACACCGCCGCCCGCACGCTTCCCTACTTTGACGCCCAAATCATTCCCTGCCTGAAAGAGGGGAAAAATGTTTTGGTGGCGGCCCACGGGAATTCCCTGAGGTCCATCGCCATGCACCTGGAACACCTGACCAAGGAGCAGGTTCTGGAGCTTAATCTGGAAACCGCAGTTCCCCGTGTTTATGAAATGGACAAGGATTTAAGGATTCTTTCGATGAAGGATCTTAAGTAACCAGCCGACGGCCGTCGGTCCACGGCCCAAGGGAGCCGTATCGCAAGCCAAATATTTTTAAACTGTCGACCGTGGACTGCCGACAGCCACCTCAAGTTCCGAAGGAGGGCCTTGCCGTGATTTTTCGCCTGGTTTCCCTCTCCCTGATCCTGTGCTTTTTTTGGGGCTGCGCCCCAAATAAAATTGTTTTTAAAGAAACATCCTCGAATTCCCCCGCCCACCAACCCGTTCCTCCATTAACCACCGACCAGCTTTTCGGCCTTCGAAACCCGCACGGCATGATCAGCGACCCTGAATCCGGGCAATACGCCCTCAGGGAGGTCATGGAAAATTATTTGAGTTTGAAGGAAAAGGCTTCCCAAAACGGTTGGCACCTTATTCTGGTCTCGGGATACCGCACCTTTTATTCCCAAAGGCGGATATGGAACAACTACGACAAGTCCTACGAAAACATGAAAAGCCTGAGTGAAAAAGCCAGGGTAAGAGCCATCATGAGCGTGGTTTCGGTACCGGGGCTTTCCCGGCACCACTGGGGCACCGATTTGGATATTTCCGAGGAAACGCTAAGGGGCCAGCTGGTTAAAATTCAACCCGATACGCCGAAAAAGGTGATCCAGTTTTACCAATGGATGGAACAAAACGCTCCGCAATTCGGGTTTTGCAAGGTTTATCTCGGCGATCGGGGGGCGGTGGTTGATGAACCTTGGCACTGGAGCTATTTCCCTTTTTCGAGAGTTTACGCCGGGCAGATTTTGGAAATCAGGAACTTCTCAAAAATCATGGATATCAAGGTAGCCAGGGTGAATTATCTGATGAAAAATTTTCCCTTTATCCTGAAAAAAGAAACTCAGTCAACCAACATCGAATGCCTCGCGGACGGGAAAAATTAAAGCCATAAAAACTTAATCGGAAATCAGTACATAGATCAAGACCGGTAAAGATCGATAAATCACTTAGGGTGATCGGAATTGATCGGTCGTTGTCGGCGTAGAATTATTTTTAAAATTTCCGCTAAACACCCTTCTTAAGGCCGATCACCTTCAGGGGAAAATTGGAAACCCCGACCCTTAGCCTGTCCCCCAATTTGAACGGCGCCACCAAATTCGTCCCATCCACGAAAATCCGCCCCTCTTTCATGCGCGACACCACCTCAAGGGCCTGGGTGGGCGGCAGTATCCCCCCGAGCAATCGCCTTGGCCCGAATTTTTTCTGGTAAATCTCGCGCACAACATATTGGAACTTTTGGGAATCCACCGGCATCACCCTCCCGCCGGCGGAAAAAATCGCCGCGGTGGAACCGGCGGCCGAACTGATCCAGAGCCCGCTGGACATTTGTTCCTCGGCTTTCGCGCCGATCTTCAAAACATACCGGGAGGTTCCCGCGGGGCTCAGGGTGGCCGCCAACAGGTCATTTAACACCAGCCATTCGTTTCTTTTACCGTTGACGAAAAACTCCAGACGGGAAACCAGGACCGGTTTGAGTTTTCCAGTCAAATAAGCCGTAAGTGTTCGGGAAAAAGTTCCCAGGTCACACCCGCTGAAACGCGCGACGCTTCGAAGGGGATCGGAATTGACGCCCAGGATTGGTATTTTCAACAGATGATGGGAGGAATCCAGAAGTGTGCCGTCTCCCCCAACCGAAACCACCAAACGGTAGGTTTCGTCCACCCGTTTTAAAAGTTGGATCTGGTTTCGTAAAACCAGTTTAAAACCGATTCCCAGCCCCTTGAGCGTTTCCCGGACCCCCTTCAAGGTTTCGTTATGACGCTGATGGCTCCCCTGGACAATTTTCCAGTAATTCCCTTTTTTCAAATGGCCGGCCAATTGACGCGAGTAATAGTAACGGGTGTAGGCGCTTTCCTTGTAAACAACTAGAACATCGGGTTTTCTCATGGTCGCAACCCCAGGAATTTTTATTTCAAAAGGGACGAAAAACCCACCCGGATCATCATCACCGCGTAAGCGGACAATAGAAGCGCGGCAAGTTTTGACACCACCAGGGACCCCGTGGGGCCCATCCATTGAATGAGACGGGTCGATTGGGCGAAAACCCCCCAAGCCACCAAAAGGTTCAAAATGAGCCCCAAAGCCACAGCCGAAGGCGAAAATCTGTCGCCCAAAAGAAGTAATGTCGTTAAAACAGCGGGCCCCACCAGAAGCGGAATTCCAATCGGAACCACCCCGACTCCCCGCAGATCCTTTCCCTGGAAAATTTTCTGGTTCATGACGATATCCCTTAAAGCCACCAGAAGAATAAGCAGGCCGCCCGCGATTTGAAAGTCCGCGTTTTTCAGGCCAAGGGAATTCAGGATCAGGGGCCCAAGGGGTATAAACAGGAGCCCCACAATCCCCGCGGTCAAAACCGAAAGGGCCAGAACCCTGTTTCTTTTCCCGGGGGAAAGCCCGGATGTGATTTGGACAAAAACGGGAAATACTCCGAGGGGATCGATGGCCACGAAAAGCGGGAGAAAGAGGCTGAGGAATTCGGAAGGGTTCATGGTAAGCCTAGAATATCAGGCTTTAATTGTTCGGACTACAGACATTGTTAACGTCCGCCTGGGTTCGCTCATAGGCAAAACAAGGCTGGGTCGTATTCACTCGAAAACGGAAAAAAGGACCCTGATACATGATCCCATTGCCCGGATTGGTTATTTGAATCCAGGCGTGGGCCCCCAGGGTAGAATTTAGTTTTACGCAAAAAATATCACCAATTTGAATCGGCCCCGAGGCCTTTGCGACCGCGGTAGTCGTCGCAAAATTGGCGTCGGGCGGAACAAAGTCGTAATCCACCAGATTTCCATTCCCAAGATAAGCGATGATATTTCCGGGAACAGGGTTCGAGTCATAAATGGTCGCGGGGCCCCCCGCTCCAGCCGCCGTAAGGTAGGCGATATCGTAGGCTCCGGCCGTATTGCTTGTCGCGTCGGTTAAAAAAGCGTAACTCCCGCTGAACGAGGTATAGGTGTAATAGCAATTCCTCGTCACGGACCCCATTTCCACCACCAGGTCGGAGGTTCCTAAAAAATCCAGCTTCGCCGCCCCGACCGCCAGGGGTGCCGCCGTGGGGGCGTCATTTAATTGGAGGGAAAGAATCCGGGAGGGACCTGTCGGAACCTCCAAATTGAAATCGACTGATCCATAGGAGCCGGCCGTTGTAAAAGGCCCGATGGTTCCCTTGATGGTACCCATGCCGGGGCCATCAACCCGGTACAAAAGGGTGTTGCCGGTGGAACCAATGAGGGAGGAATTGAAATTGGAATTCACCGGAACAGAAACATTCAAGAATGCAAATCGGGAAGGCGAAACAGGTTTGGCCCCCTCACAGCCTATAAACAAGGCGGGGCAAACCAGTAAAATCAAGGACCATCTTTTTGAAAACATTGAACCCACCGTAACTTAGGTTTGAGGCGAATAACCCGAGAAAAATACTGTTTTAAAACCTCACCTCATAGTTTGTTCCAAAAGTCCAAAGGCTGTAGGTGACATTGGTTCTATTTCCCAGCGAGTCGATACCAGCGTTTTGAGCGGTGATATTGTCAAAGGATCCTAAAAATTTCAGAGAAGATCCCTCGTCAAATCTTACCTTGAGGGAAGGTTCAACGCCAAGCAGTAAACCGCCTCCCTGGTAAAAAGATTCCGTCAAGGCGTAGCCGTTGGCAAAAACATATTTCGCGCGTCCCGCGAGGGTAAAATCCCCAATCGCATAGGAAGGGTTCAAATAGATTCGGGGCCCGTAGGAATTTTTTGGTTCCGTTCCGAGGGTGCCATTTAAAAGCCTTTGAGCCGGTAAAAAATACTGGCCTCCCAGGGAAAAGGAAAGAGCTTTTGGATTTACCCAGCTGTAGGACGCGTTGATATTTGGGCCCATTTGAAAATTATTTACCCCGTTTTGGGTGGTGGGCAGAAAGGCAAAACCCGACAAACGAATGATTTGGTTCTGATTTCCCTTAAATTGCTGAACATGATTCATGGCCAGAAACAGCGCGTCGCCAAGGTCCAGGTTATCCGCCGGGCCAAGATTTAAATTCGCGTTGTAAGCCCCGGAGTACATATACCCCCCTGACAAACCGACTTCCCCGGAACCCGCGGGAAAGGACAACCCATACATTCCGCTGACCCCAAAACCCCTGCCTTGATAACGGCTGTTGACCAGATCCGTCGGCATATTGGCCGCGATCTGCCTCGCCTCCCAGGTGGGATTCCCGGTGGGGATATTGAAGCCTATGGTCAGCTGGGACGGAACCCCAAAACTCTTGAAGCTTAATTCCCCTCCCGCCACCGTATCCGAAAAAGCGGTGAAATAGGTGGTGCTTGTCCCGGCCAGTGAATCCGTATAACCCGCGTTTCCAAATTCCCCCTGGGCGAAAAGATTCAATCCACCGGCTAATTTGAAGTTGAGGGAAACCGGCGTCCAAATTTCATACCCGCTGAAATTGGCGGGGGCGACATAATTTGAACTCCATCCATAAAATTTTTCGCCAAGGTCAAATTTTCCCGCCTGGGCCCTGGAATAACACGCCAAAGCCACGGTCAACAACAGCGTTTTTGCCGCCAATTTTAGATTATTTTTTTTCATGGAACCGTCTCCCCTGGCGCCACATTGGCGTGGACGTTGATTTTTACCGAGCCCTCAACCCCCGGGTCCGTAAAGGTGTTGTCCCCATTGACCGACAAACCATCCCCGAACTGCTCATTCAAATCCGCCAAACTTGAGGTTCCATCGTTGGGCATATTCCCGTTCAGGCCGTTGTTTTGTCCTGGATTCGCCTGAGTTCCGGGTTGACCATTCGTAAAGGTTCCTGTTTGCCCCGCCGTGAAAATATAGGTCTGGCCGTTCTAATGAATATAAACGGTTCCCTCGCTGACATGCACGGTCACCTGGTTGGTCACGGGATCATAATGGTAGCTGTATTGGGTTCCCCGAACCCCGCAAACCACGCCGCCGGATTCAATTTCAAATGAGGATTTTGAGGAACTTAACTTCTT
>JAHFCG010000170.1 GCA_023249615.1 candidate division FCPU426 bacterium
GGCGGAGCCACCCAGGCCCGCAACCTTCCCATTCCGGGAAGGGAATTGAAAGGCGTGCATTTAGCGATGGAATACCTGCCCCAATCCAACAAAGTACAGGAAGGCGACAAGGTCGAGAATCAGATCCACGCCAAGGGCAAGCATGTCATTGTTATCGGCGGGGGCGATACCGGAGCGGATTGTATTGGAACCGCCATCCGGCAGGGAGCCGCGAGCGTCACTTCCCTGGAGGTGTTGCCCAAACCCCCGAATGAGAGGGCGGCGGACAATCCCTGGCCTCAATGGGCCCGTATCCTCCGTGTCGCCGGTGCCCACGAGGAGGGCGGCGAGATCCTCTATAGTGTTACCGCCAAGCAGTTCCTGGGCGAAAACGGAGCGGTCAAGAAACTCCAGGGTGTCAAGGTGGAATGGATTCCCCAACCCGCCGGCCCGCCGAAAATGCAGGAGGTTCCCGGGAGTGAGTTTGAATTGCCCGCGGACCTTGTTCTTTTGGCGATGGGCTTTTTAGGGCCGGAAAAAAACCCCTTGTTTGAAAAGCTGGGAATTGAACTCGACCAACGTTCCAATGTTAAAGCGGACGCCAACAAGATGACCAATGTGCCGGGGATATTTGTGGCGGGAGATATGACCCGCGGGCAATCCCTGATCGTCTGGGCCATCGCCGAGGGCCGCCAGGCCGCCAAGGGAGTGGATCAGTACCTGATGGGTGAGACGACTCTGGCGGCCCCCTGAGGGCCAGCCAAGGAATTGGTAATTAGGAATGAGTAATTAGTAATTAATGTGGGGCGAACCAAATGGTTCGCCTTTTTTGTTTAAGGGCAGAGGCGTAAAATGCCTGGGTTGTTGATCCGTCATTGCGAGGAGTGCTCACCGAATAGGTGAGCGGTTACGACGAAGCAACCCCAGTTTTAAATAAATCCCTTCTCCCTTGAGGGGAGAAGGTCAGGATGAGGGTGATGTTGGCGGTGGTTTGGAAGGCGTATTTAAACTGAGGTTGCCACGTCATTTGCGAGCGCCTATTCGGCGCTCATTCCTCGCAATGACAACATTAATTACGACATGGTCTAAGGATTTTTCCTGAAATGAAAAATATGGTTAAAACTTGGCGTCTTGGCCCTTTCTTGCCTTCGGCAAGAAAGCCGGGGCCGTGCCGCCCTCCTTGCGGGTTTAATCGATGGGCGGCGGGCGTCTTCCGCCTTCGCCAAACATCGCTAATACTCGGCTTCGTCGGACAAGTGGCGCTGGCTTTGGTTTTGCCTTTTTCTTCGCGCGCGGAAAAGCTGACCGTTGACGAAGCCTCTACCCCCATCCGCGTGGACGGTCATTTAACCGATTGGCCCGAGGCCCGGATGATCCTTCTGGACCAGCTTTCCCAGGTCAACAGCGGAAAAGCTTTTTGGAAATCAAGTGATGATTTTTCCGGCCGGGTATTCCTGACCTACGATTCCCTTTATCTCTATGTGGCCGCGATAGTTCAAAAGCGGGGAGGTGTCGTTAACGACGGCTCAAAACTGGATCTTTTAAACGGCGATTGTCTGGAGCTTTTTCTTTCAACCGTTCCCGCGGACAAACATCCCAAAAGACTAACGGAAAGTGATTTTCATATCGGCTTTTCGCCCGGGACCGCCTGCAAAAACCCCCAAATGTATTGTTTCAACAAAAACAAGAATATTCCGGGGAACCGTTTAATCGCCCGGCCCACCACGAAAGGTTATTTGTTGGAGGCTTGCATTCCCCTCGCCTTTTTTTCAGGCCTGGAAATGGGTCCTGGAAAAATTACCGCCTTTAATACCGCCCTGGATGAAGGAGGATCCGTAAGTGGAAACCTTCTGGTGCGCCTGGATTACGCGGGTGAATCCTCAGGTTGGGAATTTCCATCCTCGTGGAGCGAAATTGAGTGGGTTGGAAAACCCTTGGTTTCGATTCCTCGGGTCAAGCGGGAGGATACCAGCCGGATCAAAATCCAGGATGGAACGAGGGGCGCCACCTATCTGGGTTTTAAAAATATCCAGGGTCTGGTGGTGGATGCCAATGGAAAACCACTGGCGGAAACCAAAATAAGCACTTGGCCAAAGACATCCGAGACCCATACCGATTCCAAAGGAAAGTTTGAGTTGGGCCGCGTAAAAGTTTACGACAAGACCTGTTTGGTTGCCCGTAAGGAGGGGTTATTGACCTCCCTTGTTTCCTTTTCGCCCAAGGCAGGGCCTGTTACCTTTCATTTGAAACCCCTGCCTCCGGCTTTTGGCGCGGGCGCTGTGGATGGAGCGTCCCTTTTGTACGGCCAGGCTTTGCTTCCATCCCTTTTTAAGGATGCCGCGGGGGTCGCCGGGGAAACGGGAAACAGGATTAAGGACCTTCAACCGAAAATATTGAAACTACGGATGGGGCAACCCCTCGAATTGGATAAGGCCGTTCTGGACAGGTTTGTGGCCTTCGCCCGAGGGCTAGGGGCGGAGCCCCTGATCGAAGTCCCCCTTGGCGGGGAAAATCCGTTGAAAGCGGCGGACAGGGTGCGCTATTGCAATGTGGAGAAAAAATACAATGTCCGATTTTGGTCCATCGGGAACGAGCCGGATAGTTTGGACCCCGAGGCATATTCAGTTTATGACTATATCAATGATTTTCGGACGGCCTTCAACGGGATGAAGGTTCTCGATGACTCCATCGTGATTCTTGGCCCGGAATTGGCCTCGAAATATACCGAGGGCATGGATGACTGGGTTACCCCTTTTGTAACATTCAACGGGGATATCGCGGAGGTCGTTTCAATCCATCAATACGCGGCGGTAAACCAGGCCCAATGCGCGGTTAAGTACATTCAGGAGGATTTGCGGGGGGAAAGAAACCTCATCCGGCGTTTGCGGGAAAAAATCTCGAACAATTCCGATTTTCTAATTCCTGTGGCGGTAACAGGGGGAGGTTTATATCCGGGGCAAAACTCCGGGAAAACATCCGGCGAGTTAAAGGGGGTTGGCTTTTGGGCGGCCTTTTGGACCGCTGAATCGATCGGGACCGCCTTCGTGGAGGGGCTTGGAATGAACCTGATTTCCAACCTGGAGGGGAGTGAAACGGGGTCGGATTATTGGGCGATGAAAATGATGGGCGGCCTTATGTCGGGTAAAAGGATAACGGCCCAGATAAAACAGGGGGATATGCTCTCTTACGCCACGCAGGATCCCGAAACGAAAGACGTCACCCTGGTTTTGATCAACAAAAGCGACCGATATTACCGGCCAAACGCCTTGCTGAATGGCCAGGACGCCGATTTAATGGTCGAGGCGGGATTAAATCAAAGAATAGATTATGAAATACCTTCCTACTCGATAAGCTGTTTAAAAATTAAGGCCGATAATTCGCCTGGCGAAGTAACGGTGTATACGCAAAAAATGTTTAAGGAAGGGAAGCCGCCGCTGGTTTCGACGCTGAAACCATGGTAAACGATTTCGGGCTGAAGGGTAAAAGCCCATCTAGCGCCAAGACCCAAAGACTTCAAGGTGGTCAAGGAATTATTGGATTTAAAATCAAATCGCTTCTAAGTCGTTTTTTACCCTTCTTTTTTTCTTGGCGTCTTGCCCCTTTCTTGCCTTCGGCAAGAATGTCGGGCCATGCCGCCCTCCTTGCAGGTTTTATCGATGGGCGGCGCGCGTCTTGGCGCTGGAAGTGGGTTTGGGTGAAATATGAGTAAAACCTTTTCAGCCGCGAAAGTGGACGCCAATAACGGTCTGTGGATAAAGCCAATAGATTCCCTGGTTCTTCTCTATCAGGTTTTGATTTCCCTGGTGGTTGTAACGGTTGATTTATCCAGTGAGGAGAAATCCCGGCTCCTGGGTTACCACGCCCTCTTTTCCCTGTCCTTAATTGTCGGTCTTTGGAATATCAGGAATTTCACGAGCCCGATCTTCAATTTCATTCGGGATTTTTATCCCCTGATCGCGATGCTTTTCTTTTACCGCGAGGTTGGTTTTTTGGTCCATGGTTATTTTGAGTGGACCCTGGATGAGTGGCTTTTAAGCATCGACAACGAGATAGGGCGAATCGGGACGTCGATTTGGAATTTCCAGCAATTTTACCCGCCGGCCAGGCTTTTAAATGAAGTTTTCAGCATAGGATACAGTTTCTATTTTTTTCTCATGCCCTTATCGGCGCTGGTTCTTTATTTCCGCGCCCCGCTTTCCCGCTTCCGGACTTTTATGTTTTCCCTTAGCTTTACCTACTACCTCCACTACCTGATTTTTATCTTTCTGCCGGCGGAAAGCCCCCGGTTTTTTATGCCGGGACTTCGGGAATCATTAAAAGGGTATTGGGTTTCGGATTGGCTTCAGTCCGCGGTTGAAAACAACGCGTTTCCAGGAGGTTCGTTTCCCAGTTCGCATATCGCGGCGGCCGTTATATGTTTTATGGCCTATCCTTTTTTGGGGAAGTGGCGTTTTCCGGTGTTTTTTTTGACCGTGACGATGTTCATGGGAACCATTTACGGACGTTATCATTATTTCATTGATGTCGCGGCTGGTTTGGGGGTAGGTTTATGTTGTTTTTATTTAGCGCCATGGCTGGAGAGAAAATGGCCGTTGGTTCTCAACGAAGAAGGAATGGTCCGTGGACGATCAAGGCAAGCACTTAACTGAGGCCCAAAAGCAGATCCGCCGGCTGGAATCCCTCCGGCTGGGCCGCGAGGAAACCTCCAAGGCTTCCGCTGAAAAAGCCTATTCCCCGGCGAAAACCCAGGCCGCCAAGATCGAGGACCGATTAAAGGCCATGAGGCGTGAATCGGAAAGACCGGCTGGTAAAACCCGCAGGGTCAAAATTGAGGGGAAGCAAAAGAGCTCAAAACTCACCTTTGTACAGATCCGTGTTTTGGAGGAGCTGCTTTCAAAGGACAAACGCCTGCGGGGAAGCGCGGTCACGCGAATCGCGTTGAACCGGTTTTTGAACATCGATAATACCGCCGCGGAAAATGATCTGGAAACCAAAATCAATGAAATACTGAGACAAATCAAGAGCAAGTCTTGAATTCTTTCCCGCGGTAAATAAAGATATCCATCCCGGACGGTTATTTTTTCTCCAGGCGGCTTTTCCTTGAAACTGCTCATCAACGGCGAACAGAGAGAGTTTTCCGAGGGACTTTCCCTTGAGGACTTAATACAAAAATTAGGCGTCCGCAAGGAAACGGTGGTCGCTGAAGTGAACCGGAAGATTGTCCAAAATTCCCAAAGAGGGAATTGCAAGCTGGTTGAAGGCGACCAGGTGGAGCTGATTCAATTTGTTGGCGGGGGGTAACCGCCTTTGGCGGAATTAGTAATTAGTAGTAAGAAATTAGGAATTAAAGTCTGCCGAAGACTGCGTAGGGGCGATGCTTGCCATCGCCCAAGAAGGGCGAACACAAGGTTCGCCCGTACGATTATTTTGAAAAGAAGATGAATAAAATGTAGGGGCGGCCCCCTGTGGCCGCCCGAGGGCAGGCACGGGGGCCTGCCCCTACCAAAGCGCAAGGCGGAAAAC
>JAHFCG010000054.1 GCA_023249615.1 candidate division FCPU426 bacterium
GGCGGCTTCGGCCGAGGTGGCGATCCCCAAGCATTCGTCCATCCCCCTGTCCAAGTTCGTGCCCACACCCGATATGAGCCAGGTCGAGAAAATGGCTGAGCTGATCAAGGGCGCCAAGAAGCCCCTCATTTACGCCGGGGGCGGAGTCATCAACGCCAACGCCTCGGAGGCGCTCTACAAGTTCGCCCGCAAGACCAATATCCCGGTCACCCTGACCCTGATGGGCCTGGGCGCCTATCCGGCCAACGACCGCCAGTTCATCGACATGCTGGGCATGCACGGGAGCTACCGCGCCAACCTGGCCTTGACCTACTGCGACCTCTTGATCGCCGTCGGCAGCCGGTTCGACGACCGGGTGACGGGGAAGCTCTCCGAGTTTTCGCCGCACTCCAAGAAAATCCACATCGACGTGGACCCGACTTCCATCGGCAAAAACGTGAAGGTGGACGCCCATACCCTGGGGGACATGAACCAGATTCTGGGCACCCTGACCAAGATGGTCGGGACGCAGGATTACGAGGGCTGGTACGAGGAGATCGACGGCTGGCAGAAGAAGAACCCCTTGGCTTACAAGCAGGATCCGAACGCGAAAGTCCTGCCCCAGTTCGCCGTGGACGAGATCTACAAGCTCACCAAGGGCGACGCCATCATCACCACCGAAGTGGGCCAGCACCAGATGTGGGCGGCCCAGTTCTACAAGTTCAACAAGCCCCGCCGCTGGATCACCTCCGGCGGATTGGGCACGATGGGCTTCGGCTTTCCCGCGGCCATCGGGGCCTCGTTCGCTTACCCCGACGCCACGGTCATCGACATCGCGGGGGATGGGAGCTTCCAGATGACCATGCAGGAGCTGGCGGTCATGAAGGAACACAACCTCAACGTGAAGGTCGTCGTTTTGAACAACAAGTTCCTGGGAATGGTGAAGCAATGGCAGGACCTGTTCTTCGAGAAGCGCTACGCTTCCACTTCCATCCCCGTCCAGCCCGATTTCGTGAAGCTGGCCGAATGCTACGGCATCAAGGGCCTCAGGGCCGAGACCATGGGGGAGACCACCGAGGTGCTGAAGGAAGCCTTCAGCCACAAGGGGCCCTACATCGTGGAGATCGTGGTGGACGAGGAAGAACATGTTTACCCGATGGTTCCCGCGGGCGCCGCCAACAAGGACATGGTGTTGTCCAAGGCCGAGGACAAGGCCTACCACATGGCGCAAAAGCAGAAGCCGTTCGTGAAAAAGGCAAAAAAGGTTTGAACCACAGAGTTACACAGAGTACGGCAAAACTCTTAACGGGGAACGCGAAAGGCAAAGGAAAATAAAAATTTTGTGCCACTGATGCATGGGATGCACTCGGTTTAAGGTGATAGGAAAGTTCGTCATCGCGGGGCGGAACAGGGTTCCAGAGCGGAGAAAATTAATTTTCTCCAGCTTCCGGGACCCCTTGTCCGCCGCCTTTGGCGAAGGCCCAATGGGCCTTTCGCGATGACAAATGATTTTGGCTTATCCCATTAATCCCATGAATCTGTGGCTAAATGGAAATTGCTTAAAGATTTATTCAGTTAACTCTGTGTAACTCTGTGGTGAAAGATTTTTTGAAGAAAGGTTAATTTTATGCGACATACCATTTCAGTCCTGGTGAAGAATCAAACGGGGGTTTTGTCCCGTGTTTCCAACCTTTTTTCCGCCCGCGGCTACAACATTGACAGCCTGGTGGTCGGCATTACCGACGACCCCGCCGTCTCTCGCATGACCATCGTGGTCAAGGGCGATGACCGGGTCATTGACCAGGTGGAAAAGCAGTTGAACAAGCTGGTGGATATCATCAAGGTCACCGACCTGACCCACGACGACTTTATCGCGCGGGACCTGGCCCTCATCAAGGTGAAGGCGGAGCCCCACACGCGGAGCCAGGTGATGGAAATCGTCCAGTGCTTCGACGGCAAGATCGTGGACGTGGCCTTGAAAAGCTTCATCATTGAGGTCACCGGCAAGGAGAGCAAGATAAACGCCGTGGTCGAGCTTTTGAGGAATTACGGGATCATCGAGCTGGTTCGCACGGGAGAAGTGGCGATTTCCCGGGGCAAGAAGGTTCACGAGGAAGAGGAACATAAGGTCAAGATGAAGGCGGGCAAAGCAGGGCAGGCAAATCTGTAAACAAGGTTGAACCACCAAGGGCACCAAGTACACCAAGAAGGCGAAAGGCAAAAAGGTTCTTTGTTAAGTCAAAGAAAATAAGATTTTTTCTCAAATCAAGAATGAATCTTTAGGTGTCTTGGTGACCTTGGTGAACTTGGTGGTTAATAATTCTGAAGGAGAATCAAGATGGCGAAGATTTACTACGAGCAGGACGCGGATTTGAACGTACTGAAGGGAAAGACCGTTGCGGTTTTGGGCTACGGCAACCAGGGGCGCAACCAGGCCCTGAACCTGAAGGATTCGGGAATCAAGGTCATCATTGGCGCGCGTTCGGAAAAGACCAAGGCCCAGGCCAAGGCCGACGGGCTGGAAGCCTATGATTCCAAGGAAGCTGCCGCCAAGGCGGACGTCATCCAAATCCTCATCCAGGACGACCTGCAGGGTTCGCTTTACAAGAACGACGTGTTACCGGGCTTGAAGGCCGGCAAGGCCATCATGTTCTCGCACGGGTTCAACATCCACTTCGGCCAGATCGTGCCTCCGGCGGATATCGACGTATTCATGATCGCCCCCAAGGGCCCCGGCCACCTGGTCCGCACCACCTACGTGGACGGCAAGGGAGTGCCGGCCTTGGTCGCCATCCACCAGAACGCCACGGGCAACGCCTTGAAGATCGCACTGGCTTACGGCAAGGCCATTGGCGCCACCCGCGCCGGGGTCTTGGAGACCACCTTCCGGGAAGAAACCGAAACCGACTTGTTCGGGGAGCAGGTGGTTCTTTGCGGTGGTTTGTCCGAACTCATCCGCGCCGGTTTTGAGACCCTGGTGAACGCCGGCTATCAGCCGGAAGTGGCCTACTTTGAGTGTCTTCACGAAGTGAAGCTCATCGTGGACCTGATCTACGAGAAGGGCATTACCGGCATGAGGGACGCCATCTCAACGACCGCCAAGTACGGCGATATTACCCGTGGACGCCGCATCATCACGGAGAATACCCGGCATGAGATGCAGCGCATTTTGGGTGAGATCCAATCCGGCGTGTTCGCCCGGGAATTCGTTTTGGAAAACCAGGCCAACCGCCCGGTTTACAACTCGATTCTGCGCAATGATTCCCAGCACATGATCGAGAAGGTCGGGACGCAGGTGAGAAGCATGTTCAGCTGGATGAAAAAGTAACAAAGGCGATTTAACCACCAAGGTCACCAAGTACACCAAGAAGGCGAAAGGCAAGAATGGTTTTCAAAATAAAAATAAAAGGATTGTTCTTAATCAAGAATGAATCTTTGGGTGTCTTGGTGCTCTTGGTGAACTTGGTGGTAAAAGAGGTTTGGGTTTTATGAAGATACCGTTTATGCCGGAAACCTGGAGCATGTTCCTTCCCGTTTTATTCGCGGGTTGGGCATTGTTCTTCACGGGTTTGCACTTGGGGAGTTGGGGTCTCATCCTCCCCGGGGCAGTGGTACTTGTGGTCGCGGCCCTGATCCTCAACTTCTTCCGGGACTTTGAAAAGACCCCCGAAAGGAAATTGGCCCCGAAGGAAATCCTGAGTCCGGCGGACGGCAAGGTGGTGGTTCTGGGACTGGCGAAGGAAAAGTTTTATTTAAAGAAGAACTCGCTCCACATCGCCATCTTCATGAATCCCCTGAACAACCATGTGCAACGGGCGCCCTATGACGGCAAGGTGGTGAAAAAGGTTTATCACCCGGGGGAATTCCTCGCGGCCTATGACGACAAGGCGGACCTGGTCAATGAACAGGCCCATCTGGTGGTGGACTTGCAAACGCCAGGGAAGAAACCCAAGAGCGCCGGCAGAATGGTTGTGAAGCAGATCGCGGGTTTTCTTTGCCGGAGGGTCAAGACAACCCCCGAGGTTGGAGAACGCATCAAGCAGGGCGAGCGCATCGGGCGGATTTTATTGGGATCGAGGGTGGATCTCTTTTTGCCGGTGAATTTCAAACCCGCCGTGAAACTGGGAGACCAGGTTCTGGCCGGGGAAACGATTTTGGGGAAACTTTAAGAAAGACAAGATTTACCACAGAGTACACAGAGGGCACAGGGTTAAAGATCGGGAAAACATCTTTATTGTTAAGGCTTAAACCAATTTGATTTGGTTTTCGTTTTACTCGGTGAACCCTGTGTACTCTGTGGTGAAAAGATTTTTTGGGAGAATTTAAATGAGTACCAGCCGGCAGGGGACCATCGAGGGGGGCGCCAAGTTCCGCAAGAGCATTTACCTGCTCCCGAACCTTTTCACCGCGGCCAATATGATTTGCGGAATTTTGGCCATTACCTTCGCCATCAATGATTCCCTCAAAATATCCCTGGACGCCGAAAACAGGATTGTTCCCTTCGTGATTTCCGCCAGGTTTATTCTGGTCGCCATTGTCCTGGATTTTCTGGATGGACGCCTGGCCAGGGCCACAGGTACCACGAGCAAGTTCGGGATGGAATTCGACAGTATGTCCGATCTGGTCAGCTTTGGAATGGCTCCGGCGATTTTGATTTATCTGGCGGTGCTCCGGTATATGCCGTTTTGGGGAATATCCATTACCGTTTTATATGTCGTCTGCGCGGCGGTAAGACTGGCCCGGTTCAACGTTCAGGCAACCATTGAGGAAAAGGACCATTTTATGGGCCTGCCAAGTCCCGCCGCGGCGGGGCTTTTAGCCAGTTACGTTTTGCTTTCCCACTGGGAAGGCTGGTTTAGCAAGGGAGCTTTGGTGAAAAAATTGATGAGTTTATACGGCGAGAATATGAACTATGTGGAATCCATCGGGATTCCCATTTTGACGGTCATCGTGGCCCTGGTGATGGTTTCGACCATCCGTTACCCCAGTTTGAAAAAATGGAAAACAGGGACTGTGAAGGCTTGGACTTTTCCGGTGGTCGTCCTTGTTTTATTTTGGGTGTTCTACGCGGCTGAGTTAACGGCCTTTTTGTTGTTAACCTTTTATCTTTTGTACGGATTGGCGCATCTAGTTACTAGAAAAGGGGCCGATCGACTTAGAAGCCATTGAAAAGACAATTCGGAATGAGGAATTAGGAGTTATCATCCCGGATTCAAAAAATTCCTAACTCCTAATTCCCAAATCCTAATTGCAAACTGAACTGAAACCGAGGACAAAATGAAAACCAACAAACCATCCGAAAATTCGAAAGAGCGTGTCTTTATCTTTGATACCACCCTCAGGGACGGGGAACAGGCGCCGGGCGCCAGCCTGAACACCGAGGAAAAAATGAAGGTGGCCGTCCAACTTGAAAAGCTGGGCGTGGATATTATCGAGGCGGGTTTTCCCGCGGCCTCGCCGGGTGATTTTGAGGCCGTTAACCATATCGCCAAGGCCCTGAAGAAGACCGTCATCGCGGGCCTCTCGCGCGCCATGCGCAAGGACATCGACGCCTGCGCCAAGGCCCTGAAACCGGCCAAGCGCATGCGTATTCACACCTTCATCTCGTCGTCGGATATTCATCTCAAGCACTTGTTCCGCAAGAGCCGCGAAGAGGCCATCCACGCCGTGAACGACGCGGTCAAATACGCCCGGAACTTTACGGACGACGTGGAATTTTCCGCCCAGGACGCCTCCCGGTCCGAGCTGGACTATCTATGCCGGATGATCGAGGCCGCCATCAAGAGCGGGGCAACCACGGTCAACGTGCCGGATACGGTCGGCTACGCGGTGCCGGAACAATACGGCGAAATGGTGGCTTACCTCAGGAACCACGTTCCGAATATTAATAAAGCCATTATCTCGGTCCATTGCCACAACGACCTGGGGTTGGCGGTTTCCAATTCCATGGCGGCCATCAAGAACGGCGCCCGTCAGGTGGAATGCACCATCAACGGAATCGGGGAGCGGGCCGGCAACGCCAGCCTGGAGGAAATCGCCATGATCCTCGATACCCGCGGGGACATTTATCCTTATTTCACCAAGATCAACGGCCGGGAAATTTACAAGACAAGCCGGCTGGTTTCCACTTTGACTGGTTTCATGATCCAGCCCAACAAGGCCATCGTGGGAAGCAACGCCTTCGCGCACGAGAGCGGAATCCACCAGGACGGCATGCTCAAGTACCGCCAGAATTACGAGATCATGACGCCCGAATCCATCGGCGTGCCGGAAAGCCGGCTGGTGCTGGGCAAGCATTCAGGCCGCCACGCCTTCAAGAAAAGGCTGGAGGATTTGGGCTATAACCTTTCCCCGGAAGCCATCGACAGTTTGTTCGCCAAGTTCAAGGATTTGTCCGACAAGAAAAAATCCGTCTATGACGAGGACATCGAGGCATTGATCGAGGAAAAGGTGGCCGCTTCGGAAGAGATTTACCACCTGGTTTACCTGCACACCACGGCGGGAAGCACCACCACACCCACCGCCACCGTGAAGTTGATGATGGCCGGAAAAGAGATCCAGGAAGCCGCGACCGGCGACGGGCCGGTGGACGCGGTCGTGAACGCCATCGACCGGGTGACGGGTTTCAAGGGCAAGGTGGAAAACTACAACCTGAAGGCGCTAACGCAAGGACGGGACGCCCAGGGTGAAGTGACCCTGACCGTCACGACCAACGGCGACGAGGCCAACGGGCGCGGGGTTTCCACGGATGTGATCGAGGCCAGCGCGAAGGCCTATCTGAACGCGGTGAACAAGCTTTTGCTCAAGCACAAGACCAAAAGCGCCAAAGCGGCGTTTGATATCCAGAAGGGTCTCAAACTATAACGGCTATTAACCACCAAGGGCGCCAAGTGCACCAAGAAGGCGAAAGAAAGAAAAGATTTTATTTTTGGTGGAACAAAAATTTTGAAGTGTCTTAAACCAGGGATGAATTTTTGGGTATCTTGGTGACCTTGGTGAACTTGGTGGTTCAAAGGGTTTAAAATGAATTTTCACATCGTTGTTCTCGCGGGGGACGGGATAGGTCCTGAGATCTGCGAGGAATCCAAAAAGGTCCTCAACCGCGTGGGGGAAGTGTTCGGACATAAGTTCGAATACGAGGCCCAGGACGCGGGCGGGATCGCCATCGACAAGTATGACAACCCCCTGCCCGACCACACCCTCAAGGCCTGTCTGGCTTCCCAGGCTGTCTTGAAAGCTCCCATGGGCGGACCCCAGTGGGACAAGATCGAGAACAAGAAACGTCCCGAAGCGGGCATCCTCGGCCTTCGCAAGGGCCTGGACCTTTACGCCAACCTGCGCCCCGTGAAGCTTTTTGACGCCCTCAAGGAAGCCTCCACCCTGAAGCCGGAAATTATTGACGGCGTTAATATGTTGATCGTCCGGGAACTTATCTCGGGCATTTACTTTGGGGAGCCCCGGGGAATCCACGGGGAGGGGAAGGACCGCTACGGGGTCAATACCGAGATCTACCGCGCCCCCGAGGTGGAACGGATCGTGAAGCTCTCCTGCGAGCTGGCCCGCCTCCGAAGGAAAAAAGTCACCAGCGTGGACAAGTTCAACGTGCTGGAATCCTCCCGCCTGTGGCATGACGTGGCGGAAGAAACCGCCAGGAAGTTTTCTGACGTTGCTTTTGAGCACCAGATCGTGGATAACGCCGCCATGCAGCTCATCCTGAATCCCAAACAATTCGACGTGCTCGTGACCACCAACATGTTCGGTGATATTCTTTCAGATGAGGCCTCCATGCTGACCGGGTCGCTGGGCATGCTTCCTTCCGCCTCCATCGGGGGAAAGGTGGGCTTGTTCGAACCTTCCCATGGGTCGGCCCCTGATATCGCGGGAACCGGAAAAGCCAATCCCCTGGCCATGATCTTGTCGGTGGGGATGATGCTTCAGTACGGTTTCAAGCTTTTGAAGGAAACTCAGGCGGTAGAAACGGCGGTTGAGAAGGTTTTAAACAACGGCTTGCGCACGGCGGATATCGTGAAGAAGGGCGGGAAGACCGTTTCCTGCGCCGAAATGGGAGACGCGGTGGTAACGGCAATTGGGAATTAGGAGTTAGGAATTCGGAATTGTTTGTGATGTCATCCTGAGTGAAACGAAGGATCTAGGTTCAGACTTTAAAACATAGATTCTTCGGCAAAAATCGCCTCAGAATGACAACTAGGTATCTTTGAAAAAGAGTTTATTTTGAAATGTTTGGAAACGTTCAATGGAGTTTCAATTAATCGGTAATAAAAATGTTTTTGGTTTTTCTTGGCGTCTGGGCGTCTTGGGAGTGATTTTTTGCCTTGCCGGGATATCCAGCGCTGAAATTTTGACACCGTCCCCAACTCCTAATTCCTCATTCCTAATTTCTAATTTAAGTTTTACCCCCACTCCTTCCTCCACTCCTACTTCCAGTCCCACATTGACCCCTAGCCCGACGCCCACCTTGACCGGAACGCTTCAACCCACCTCAACACCCACTTCCACTCCCACCTTGACCCCCACCATTACCTTTACCCCGACCATGACCATCACCTTTACCCCCACCTATACCTCCACTCCGGGGGTTTTCCTATTCAAGGTTTCTCCCAAGCCGGAACCTGAGGGCAAAATCAAGTTTTCCTGGGGCACGACGGTTCCCGCGGACGAGGCTTTCCTGAAAATTTACACCAGCGGAATGAGGGTGGTCCGGGAGTTCTATTTCAATAAAAATGAAAATCAGGATTATCTTCCCGCCGGCCTGCATGAGCTATCCTGGGATGGAAGGGATGAGAACAACCGTCCCATGCCCCCGGGGAATTACCTTTGCTTTATCGATATCAAATCGGGTTTGAAAAAATACGAATCAATCGGCAAAACGGAGATTCCGTAATTTCAGATCATGCTTTCGTTTGGCTGACTTCTTCTTCCCTTGAACGTGTTTGGCGGTCATCAGCTTCTTTTTAAGGAACCTTTCATTGTCCAACATGTCCTTCGAATTCCGTTTCAGGAAAACCTCCCTGGAACCCTGGTGCCTCGCCTTGTGGGGGGGCTGGTGTTTTTTTGTTTTCTGGAAATTCAATCCCCATCCCCCTGAATATTTCAACCTGATCCAAAACGCTTTTTCCCCTCTGGCCGGAACCAACCCCGCCTCCTTCGATCAATGGCCTCAATGGTGTTTTCAAATCCTAAAAATTTCGGGAACAACCGCGGGGGTTGTCTTTGGGGCGTTAAGGCTCGGCGGTAAATTGACCCGTTGGCTGGGGTTTCAAACGAAAAATAGTTTGATGGGCCTGTCGGTTGAGTTTGCCCTGGGGATCGCGGCGGTGGATTTGATTTGGCTCGGTTTTGGATTTGCCCATTTGTGGGTTTTCCCTTTCCTGAGGATTTTCTTTGGAGGCGTCCTGCTTTTCCTGGTCCTGGACGCGTTTCGCCGGCCCTTTCGATTTCCCCGGAGTCTTCCAGCCTTTCCGGAATGGCCCTTTCGGCTTTCGGCCCTGGGGGGAATCCTTTATTGGCTGTTTTCGGCGCTTCACGGCTTTTTGCCGGAAACCCATAATGACGGGCTGGTTTACCACCTGGGGACCCCGGTTTATTGGCTTTTAAACCACGGTATAACTGATTTTCCCAACCAACCCCACGCAAGCTTCCCCTATGGGGGGGAGTTGTTCCTTTTGACCGGATATTTATTCCAGGGCCCCGAGGCCGCGAAATTAATCAATTCGGTTGTCCTGGGATTTTGCGCCCTCGCGAGCGCTGGATGGGCCTGGGAGGCCGGGGGCCGGCATTCCGGATGGCTTGCCTTTTCGTTGACCCTGACCCTTCCGCTTTTGGTTTGGGTTTCCATAAGTACTCAAATCGAGGGTTTCCTTTCCCTTTATTTGGTTCTCTTCTTTTATTTTCTTTTCCAGTTCGTTTCCCGGCCCGCGGCTAGGGGGGATCAAACCCTTGTCTTTTTATCGGGTCTATGGGGAGGCATGGCCTTGTCCGTCAAGTACACCGCGGTTCTTGGGCTGGGGATTGGATTCCTCCTTTTGCTTCGGGATAAGCGCGTCTGGAAGGATTATTTTAAAAAAAAGTTTTTCCTTATTTTCGGGGCCGGTCTTTTGGGCATCTACGGCATTTGGCTTCTTAAGAATTGGGCCTACACGGCGAACCCCCTTTACCCTTATTTTGACTCCCTTTTGGGGGGACGCAAAATGTCGGCCCAGGGGTTTCAATGGATGATCGAGGACCAGCGGTTTGTGCCGACCGGAGGGGAATGGTGGAATGTTCCCTGGAACCTTTTGATGACCGGGTCCAATCCCTTTGGATTTGTCGGCCCGGTTTTGATGTCTTTTTTGCCGGCCATTTTTTTGTTCCGGTTTAAAACCCCGGAATGGCGCTGGCTGGCCTGGGCCGTTGTTTTATTGGGAATCACCGGACTGGGAACCACCCAGATCCTGAAATTTCACGCGCCAGGGATCATTCTTTTTTTCATTCTATTTTCCGCCGCCGGCGGAAGCGCCCCCTTTTCCTGGTGGGGAAAGGGAGCGGCCCTCACGGCTTTTCTTTCGGCCCTATTTTGTTTTCCCCTGCTGGCGGGCATGAGCGGGTTTTACTGCTCCGGAGGAGGGATGTGGTCGGCGGGGGAAACCAGGGACCAATATCTCGGAAGGGTCATACCCCATTCCCCTTACCCCGCCTGCCGGTTCATTTCCGAAAATCTGCCCCGGGACAGCCGGCTTTTGATCGCGGGGGACAGCCGGGTCCTTTATTACCCCAGACCCTTTCGGGCGGACTCGGGTTATGAAACCCCCTTCCTGGCGTCCCTTTTTCAAAAGGCGGGGAACCTGGAACAGGTACGCCTGAAAATCCGCGAGGCGGGTTTCACCCATCTGGTGGTGAATGTGGGGGAGGGGATTCGGCTCAGCGCGAAATATCCCCATTACGACCTGACCTCCGGCCAATGGCGTTTGTTGGATGATTATTTTAAAAGAGGATTGGATGTCATTTACCGGAAGGACCCGATCGTGATTTTTCAGGTGCGCCAGGCCCTGAAGGAAACGGCGGATAAGGAAGGTTTCGACCCCCTCCTTTATTTTTCGCGGCCGGTCGTCGGGTTTCTTTTGGCCCGGCAAAAGGGAAACCTGGAAGAAGCTGAAATCCAAAGGAAAAAAATCCTGGAGCTTTATCCCTTTATCACCCGTTTCCCGTGAGCCGGGAAAGGAAAAGGCCGGAAAATGTCTTTTGAAAACCAACTTTTGAACCGGCTCAAGGACGGCCCCGCCCAAAGGGTGTTGTTTTTCCTTTTTCTTTTTTTGGTTTTCGGGTTCCTGGTTGCCGCCGGTAAAAGCGCGGGTTTTGTTTGGGATGAAACGCTTTATTTTGGTTTCGCCCGGCGCACGGCGGAGGCCTTCGCCCTGGTCCTGTCGGACCTGAAGGGTTTTCACCTGGCCAGGGCCTTCGAGGACCTCCGGGACGCTCCGGCCTGGAAAATTTATCCCCAGATCGGGTTTTTGGCCCGTTATGTCCAGGGCTTTTTTTATCTTTGCTTCCATTCCCTTTTGGGGGACCCCTGGGCCTTCCGGGCCGGCTCGGCCTTCCTGTGGACCGGAATGCTTTATTTCCTTTTCCGGATTTCCGGGGATGCCTTTGGAAAGGGAGCCGGCTGGTTGGCGATGGCCGTGGCGCTTGGTTTTCCCCGCCTGCTGGGCCACGCGTTTTTGGGAACCACCGAATCGGCCCTCCTTCTCATGTGGACCGCCGGGATCTTTTTTTACCTGAAATGTTTCCGGGGGGAATGGCCGGCCTGGGTTTTTGGCGTCTTTTTTGGCCTGGCCATGACGGCGAAGTTCCAGGTTTTCGGACTGCTTTTGGGCGCAACCGCCTGGGGAATGTTTTTTGACCGCCGGACTGCCTCGCGGATGTTGGCCTGGGCCGCCCTGTTGGGGCCGGTGGTTTTTCTCGCCGTTCAACCCTGCTATTGGCTGGACCCGTTTCCAATCCTCCGGGTTTATTTCGGCCAATGGGTCTTTCACAACAAGTTCGCGGTGCCCCTGTATTTTTTGAGGGAGCAAATCCGGGGACACGGCCCCTGGTTTTATTCCCCGTTGATTTTGGCTTTTACCATCCCCCTGCCTTATTTTCTTTTGGGATTAAGGGGGGCCTATGACGCCGTTGTGGAAAAAAACAGGGACGGGCTTTTGTTTTTGTGCCTGGGATTAACGCCGTTGGTGATGCTGATGTCCCCCAACGCGCCGGCCTATGACGGGGAAAGATTATTCATCCAGGCCTTTCCTTGCTGGGTTCTTTTGGCGGCGGGGGGGATTTTGGGGCTGTTGAAAAAAATTAAAATAAATTACGCGTCCGTTTTGGTTTTGCTGTTCGCGTTTTCCTTCCTGGTTCTCGCGCGAACCCATCCCTTTTATTCCGAATACTACAGCCTCGCGGCCGGGGGTCCGGCGGGGGCCGAAAAACTCGGCCTGGAGACCAGTTACTCCATGGGAGGCTTGAACCGGGAGGGAATCCGGATTATCAACGGGACGGTTCCCTCGGGCGTAAATATTGGCCTGAAAGGGTATCCTGAACACCTGATGGCCCTTTATCAGGAAATCGGATGGCTAAGGAATGACATCCGGTTTACCCGGAAAATGGACTCTTCCGTTGACTACCTGCTGGTTTATTTTCGCCAAAGCGATTTGGATGAGATTGAAACCCTGAAAAAAATGAGGCCCGCGGCCCAGGTCCAATTCCAGGATGTGACCATTTTTAAATTGGTTGAAAAACACGCGAGCCCCGCCAAACGAGCCCCAGGAACGTTTGGGGTTAAGGCGGCGGGGAGCGATTGAATATGATGCCAAATATGCTATTCTTTCTGTTCTCTTTACCCATTTTTCGAGGTTTTTGCCCATGAAAAAGAAAAAAGTCGCCGTCATTGGAGCCACGGGAGTGGCGGGCCAGCAGTTTTTAGCCTCCCTTTCCGGCCATCCCTATTTCGAGGTTACCGCCCTGGCGGCCTCCGAGCGTTCCGCGGGAAAAAAATTCAAGGACGCCATCACCGACGCCCACGGAGCCTTCCGCTGGTATTGCCAGGAAGCCCTTGATCCCGCCTTCGCCAAATTGAACGTGGAAGACGCCTCGAAACTTGACGCCGCGAAGGTGGATCTGGTCTTTACCGCCGTCGAGTCAGACGCCGCGAAGGATTTGGAACCGCGCTACGCGAAAACCACCCCGGTGGTTTCCACCGCCTCCGCCTTCCGTTACGAGCCGGATGTTCCGATTTTTATTCCGGGTGTCAACCTGGACCATGACAAACTCATCCCCATCCAGCAGAAGAACCGGGGCTGGAAAGGGTTTGTGACGCCTGTCCCCAACTGCACGACGATGGGCCTGGCCATGACCTTGAAACCCATTCATGAAGCCTTCGGCGTTCTGCAAGTCATCATGACTTCCATGCAGGCCTGTTCCGGGGCGGGACGGTCGCCCGGAGTCATCGGCCTGGATATCATCGACAATGTCATCCCCTATATTCCGAAGGAAGAGGAAAAGGTTGAGAAGGAAACACAGAAAATTCTCGGCTCCATTGTGGGGGATACCGTCGCTCCAGCTCCCTTTCCCGTTTCCGCCACCTGTACCAGGGTCGCGGTACTGGAAGGCCATACCGAAGCCATTAATGTTTCCCTGAAAAAACACGCCACCGTGGATGAGGTGAAGGAAGTTTTGCGGAATTACGGGAAAGACTTCACGGCCATGAAATTCCCCTCCTGCCCGCCCCATTTGATTGACGTTACCGATGATCCCTTCCGGCCCCAGCCAAGGCTGGATCGGGACAGGGAAGGCGGCATGTTGACTTCCGTGGGACGGGTCCGGGCGGACCACGCCCTGCCGAACGGCATCAAGTACATGCTGGTATCGCATAACACCAAGATGGGCGCCGCGAAGGGCGGCATGCTGGTGGCGGAATACCTTGTACACAAAGGGTATATTTAAAAGGAAATGTAGAATTAATAATGAAGAATGGAAAATGAAGGGTGGCTTTCACGAAGTGAAAACCTTTCAATAATTTTTCATTGACCATTTTAAATTGTAAATTAATTCAAGGAGAGAGACATGCAAGAGCGCAAGGGAGTTCAGACATTCAAGGGCGGACCTTTGACCCTGCTGGGACCGGAGATCAAGGTGGGGGATACCGCGCCTGATTTCAAGGTTCTAACCGGAAGCCTCCAGGAAAAGACGCTGGCCGATTACAAGGGGAAGACCCTCCTCTTATCCGTCGCTCCCTCCCTCGACACGGGCGTTTGCGCCGAACAGACCCGTCGTTTCAATAAGGAGGCCGCCAATCTGCCGGCCAACGTGGAGGTCTTGACCATTTCGGCGGACCTTCCCTTTGCCCAGGGCCGATTTTGCACGGCGGAAAACATCAAGATCGCGACCCTTTCGGACCACCGGGAAATGTCCTTTGGCAACGCTTATGGAACCCATATCAAGGAATTGCGCCTGGAAGCCAGGTCCCTCTTTGTGGTGGGCAAGGATGGTAAAATTAAACACGTCGAGTACGTGAAGGAAATGACCACCCATCCTGATTATGACAAGGCCCTCGCCGCCGCCAAGGCGAACGCCTAACGACAACGCAGAATGAATAATGAAGGATGGAAAATGAAGGTTGGTTTTCACAAGGTGAAAACCTTTCCACCATTTTTCATTCTTCATTTTTAATTTTAAAATTTTTGTAAACGGATCCATCAATGTATATTCCCGCGTTTTTATTCTTCTTCACCTTCTTTTTCTATTTGCGCACCCATTGTGCCGGCTTCAATATCAACGACTCGGGCGAAACCATCATGGTTTGCGACCTCCTGACCATCAGCCATTCCCCCGGTTACCCCCTTCATACCCTTTGGGGGCGGGTCAATTGCCTCCTGCCGATCGCCAAACCCATGTTCCGGGTGACCTTTTGTTCCATGCTGACCGGCACCGTTTCGGTGGTCATGATTTATTGGGTCTTGAAAATGATGTTCAAGGGAATCTTCAACCTTTCGACTCCCGAAGGCGTCTCCCCGGTTCGCCAAGTCTACGAGGGGCAGGTTTCCGGGGAAACGGCTGAAATTTTGTCCGAAGATCAAAGGCCCGGACGCTGGATGTGGGAAATCCCGGCCCTGTTTGGCGCTTTGACCTTCGCCTTTTCCTATCAACAGTGGTTCCAGGCCTGCGGGGCCAAGGGGGGCATTTATACCCTCAATACTTTGTTATCGGCCAGCATGCTTTTTTTATTTTTCAAAATGCGGGAAAAGGGCTGGTTCGTCAAATCGTTGCTTTTGATGGGTTTCCTTTATGGGTTGAGTCTGGCCCACCATTGGCCAAACCAGACCGTCATGGCTCCCGCTTATTTTTGGTTTTTAATCATCGGGCAGAAAAGGGTTCCCCTTTTAGATTTTTTTTATTGGCTTTTTAAGCCGTTTTTCATGATTTCCATGGTCATCTTTTCCCTGTTAACGCTTATTTTTGTTTATTCCCTGACCAATGACATGTCCAAGGCTTTTTATGCCGCGTTGGGCGTGGGGGGGGCCGCGGTCATGGGAGCAATCCTGGTGAGATTTTATAATTGGTTTTATTTGGTTGCCTTGGCTTTGGTTTTTGGGATCGCGTTGTTAATCAGTCAGTCGCTTCTGGTCGCACTGGTGGCGGGGGTGGCTTTTTTCGTAACACTGGTATTGATTAAGATTTTTGGTTTCACACCCTACCTGATGGCGTGTATTACAGGTCTTTTATCCCTTTCCCTTTACGCCTACCTCCCGATCCGCGCCACCCAGGCCCCTCTTATCAATTGGTGGAATCCCCAGACGATGGGCCGCCTCGTTGGAACGGTCCTTCGGGAAGGGTATAAGGGCGTTGGCGATGTGCGTTCCTGGATAACCATTGACCGCAATCTAAAGCGTTTTTGGCTTCACGCGCACCATCAATTTGGGGATGTTTTCACCTTCGTCTTGTTCGCCATGGCGGTTTGGGGTTTCGTCTGGATGTGGAAAAAAAGCCAATGGCCCACCACTCTCGGAATCCTGTTTTTTGGCGGCGGGGTTTTCATGGGCGTTCTCCTCTTTAATAATCCCCTGGAGGGATACCAGTGGACGCTGGATAACTTTTTTACGCCTGTGTTTCTCATGATGTCCATCTTCGCTTCCGCGGGAATCGCCGGCCTTTGCGAGTGGGTTTCAAGGGAATGGCCGGCTCGTGTGGTTCCCTTATATGCCAGCGCCTTTTGCATGAGCTTCGCTTTGATGCCGCTCCTTCTAAATTACACGGCTAAGGACGAGGTGTTCAATGGTCAAACCATTTGGAAGGGGACCGACCAAAGCCGCTATGTGAGTTCTTACGACGAAGGCATGAATATGCTCAAAACCGTGAATGACGACGCGGTCATTCTTTGCAACGGGGATATCGATATTCTCCCCCTTTGGTACCTTCAATACGTGGAGGGCCGCCGCCCCAGTGTTGTCACTTTTACCATGCAATTGATTCCGTATGACTGGTACCGGGACCCCCTGTTCGCGCGGTGGCCTTTTCTCAAGGTGCCGGTGGGCCAGGACATTCGGCCCGAAACCGTGGTTCAAAACATGATCGAACAGCATGCCCAGGACCGGTCCTTTTATTTCACGAATATTTTTACCGCGCCCTGGATGAGGGACAAGAACCCGTCCCTGCCCGAGGGATTCCTGTGGAGGATGATCAAAACAAAGCACCTGGATTACGCATTTACCTCCCAGAGGCTGAATGTTTTTTGGTCCACCTACCGTTTGAGAAACATGGATCTGCCCGACCGCGGTTACTGGGATGAGTACACGGACGTCATGAAGGATTCCTATGGGATAGGCCATGACTTCACGGGTTATTTTTCCTACGTGAACAAGATGCTGGATATCGCCCTTTGGAGTTTCAACAACGCCTTGAAGTTCCGCCAGCCCCAGACCCTGGTGCGCATCTATATGATGCTGGGCGAGACCTATTTGGCCCTGGGTGATCCGACGGGGGCCATCAACAACTACCAGGAAACCCTCAGGAGGGACAACCGAAACCCCTATGCCTACGCCAAGATCGGGGACGGGTACATGATGATGCGTAATCTCCCGGAGGCGGAATCAGCCTACCGGGCGTCGCTTTCCATGAATCCC
>JAHFCG010000055.1 GCA_023249615.1 candidate division FCPU426 bacterium
AGTGGGTGTATTAGTGGCTGTGGCGGTATTGGCGGTTGTGGGTGTGTTAGTGGGGGTTCTGGTCGGGCTATTCGTGGCGGTATGGGTGTTCGTGAAGGTATTCGTAAAAGTCAGGGTGGGAGTCCTGGTCGGCGTGTTGGTAAATGTGGGGGTGGCGGTACTGGTGCTGGTCGGGGTAAAGGTTTTGGTAACGGTGTTAGTCGCGGTGTTGGTCCCGGTGGGTGTTGGGCTATTGGTAGGTGTCCGGGAGGGGGTCGCACTGGGGGTATTGGTTCGGGTGGGAGTGTTCGTCGGGGTGAAGGTATTGGTGAAGGTATTGGTAAAAGTAAAGGTGGGGGTTGATCCGCAGCCGATAATATTAGCGGTATGGGAGCCGGTCGCCCTAAGAGCTCCGTTCCAGGTAACCGCCGCCGTATTCACCCTGGCGCAGGGGGCGAGGGTCGTATCTCCCAAGGCCATTTGATAGGCAATGGTCACGCAGGCTCCGCCCCCGGGAAACCCCGCTGGAAAAATGAAGAGTGCCGGACTCCCCCCCGCGGCGGTGTACATCTGGCCGGTGGTGGGATTATAGGTTGGATAAGGTCCGCCGTAGGAAGCTCCTGCCGGCATATTATCCGCTATGGTCACGGGAAGGCTTGTGGCCTGACCGCTGTTGCAAATGGTAAGGGCGTAATTTAATCCCGAAAGATAAAAGGATTGCGCCACGGAAACGGGACCCGACTTGCTGACCGTGAAGGTGGGCGGAGTGACAACCACCGGGTTGAGGTTAAAAGTTCCCCGGTAATAAATGGTTTGACAGCTGGTGGAACTGGATCCGGTGTTGTTATCGGAAATAAACGGCATGAGCTGTCCGGTTTGGGGGCTGTAAAATTGCTGAAGCCATCCCCCCTGCCCCGGGGAACCCGTCACTTGGGTGGGAGACCCGGTAAAGACACCGGCGCCCGCCCAACCAGGCTGATACCACTGGAACCCGCCATTCATGGCCGGGGCTCCCGCGCACGCGGTATCGTCATACATGCTGTTGGCCTTGCCCACAAAATCACTGCTGGTGAAATAGGAATGGTTCCCGTTGGTACAAGTAACATCAATGACCCAGGAAGCCTCGACCACCGTCGGGGCGTTGTTTGAGTTTACGGCGGCAATAACGTTTCCAGTCGAAAGGATGGAACCGATGGGAATGGAAATTTGGGTGGGGGGAGCCGAACCAGCGTTGACGTAACTTATCGGGCCGTAGGCTGTGCCATTAACATAAACCGTGAGTTGGTCGTCCGCGCTCCCGATCAGGTAGGCCGAGGAGGGCGTGCATTGAGCCCGCAATGTTTTAGGCAGGGACATTCCGAACAGGATGACCAAACTTAAAACGATTTTTAAGTTTAAGGGGCGGACGTATTTCAAGCGTCTTTCCTTTTATGGCGACTATGAGTCAAGCTAGAAAGTAACCCCCTTCCCGGGGGACCCCTATCAGGATTCTCTCCAATTCATTTCATATTTTTGTTCAGTTTTAACGGATAAAAATCGTTTTAGTTTCCCGGGATTTTTAAACTGGAAAAAGAATTAACGGAATGACAACACCGAAACCAGGAGGGTGAATTTACCGAATCAAGATAAGACGCTTTAGTTTTTTCCCAAAGGGCTCCACAAGGTAAAGGATGTAAACCCCGCTCGAACATTGCTCCCCGTTTTTGTTGGTCCCGTCCCAAGTGTAGATTTTGTTCACGGGGGCCGACATGACCATCGTATCCAGGGTTTTAATATGTTCGCCGGCCGTATTGTAAATCCAAAGGTTGTAACTTCCCGGAAACTGGTTGTATTGGACGTTGATCGTGACCACCTTGTCAGTGGAGGGACTGAAAATATTCTTGTCCGCGGTAAAAATATCGACCGCGGGAATGGTCGGAGTGGACGTAAATGTGATGGTGGGCGTGTTGGTAACAGTAGGAGTGGGGGTAGGGGTGGATGAAACAGTGGGAGTAGGGGAAAGGGTTGCGGTTCGGGTAACGGTATTCGTGGGGGTAATGGTAGGCGTATTCGAGGGAGTGCGGGTGGTTGTTTGAGTGGCGCTGTTGGTGGCGGTACTCGTGGCCGTGGCGGTGGCGGTGTTCGTTGCCGTGTTGGTCGGCGCCGGTGTCCCGGTATTTGTGGCCGAGGAGGTCGCGGTCGAGGTCGCGGTTTGGGTGGGGCTATTCGTGGCCGTATTGGTAATGAGGGGTGTTGGAGTCAAGGTAGGGGTATTAGTTGGGGTTTTCGTCGGGGTATTCGTCGGGGTGGAGGCGCATTGTTGAATAATGAGGTCCGCGGAAAGGGATCCCCCGGTATAAGCGACCCCTCCGTAGGTAAAGTCGCCGGCCCCGATATTGGGAACCTTTCCCATGGTGCAATCAACCGTTACCGCGGCCGCCATGGTGGTCGCGTTGGCGGCCGGACTCCCCCAACTGGAATAAGCCTCCGCCCCGAGAACATGAACATAAACCACCTGGCCCGTGGTGTAACCCGCGGGAACCGAAGTCACCACCGTATAGGTATGCCAAAAGGAATCAACTGATCCCACCACCGAGTAATAGCCGGTGAAACTAAAAATGGGGGAAATAGGCGTTCCCCCGTTGGTGGAGTCGTACATAAACCAATTATCATTAATGGTGGGTGCCGCGCCTGTTCCAAACCCTGCGAGGATATACATGCTCAAGCTGTTGTTGTTACTGTCGGGAGCCGAGGCTTCATAGGTTACGGTCACGGGTTGTCCGGGACAAAGGAACGCCGGGTTCGTGGAGATGTTTCGCACCTGAGCCGAGGCCAAAAGAAGGGTTGGTGTTATAAGGACCAGGAAAATAATATTCCGGAGGGTTTTTAACCAATCGGCAGGGGCAGCCCCCCGTGGCTGCCCGGGATGGGCGCAGGAGCCCGTCCCTGCCACAAAGGATTCCTTGGAGCCTTGGGGTCCAGGTGGCGAAAAATTTATTTTCCCGTTTTTCAATTCATTTTCCTCATGGACATGGCGGCAATTGGGCCGGTTGAACCACGATGCTGACGCATTGACTGGTTCCCCCCGCGAGAGTCGTGGGAAAACTAAAAATTCTCATGTTTCCGGACGCCGTCGAGGGCGGATTGGAGGAAACGTAGGTCAAACAGGTTGACAGGGTGTCCACGATTTGGGGATTGGGGATTCCCTTGCCGCCCGTGTTGTTCAGGCAAATGGTGTAGGTGACCGGTTGACCGATACAGGCGGTTCCGGGATTCACGGTTTTGGTGAGGTTGTAATTGAAACAATCGGCGAGTGCCGTGTACATGTTCTGGTAATACTGGATGTAATGGTTGTCGGGAATATCCGCCGTGGTATCGCTGTAGGTGTTGGTGTCAAAATCAACAATCAGTTTTCCATTGCCCACATTGAGTTGGCCGCTCTGCCACATGAGGGAAAGAGCGTAGGTTCCGTCGGAAACGAGGGGCCTCCCGCCGCAGGCCTGGGCCAGGGGAATCCTTCCCGGGTACCACGTATAAAGGTTCGCGAGGGTATTCAGGTTCGTTTTGAAATTATCCGGCGCCGAATTATCAAATACAGTCCAGTTTTGCTGGCCCACAAAGGTATTGGGATAGGGCAGGGTACATCCCGTAACCGTTTGAATAAAATTGACGACCGAATTGTTGCGGGGACAGAACCCCCCGTTATCCCCGCCCAAAAACAGGTGGCCTCCCTGTGCCAGGAAAATTTGGAATAAAAGGGTGTCGTTATTGGCGCCGGAACTGGTAATGACGTCCGATTGCTGGGTCGCGCAGGGAGGAGTGGGGGGATTGGCCATGAACCTCAGGTCCCACACTTCACAGAACTGGTTTAAATAGGTACTGGAGGGCATCGCCGCGATGAGGCCCGCCGCGGTGGATGTGGAACAGGGGACGCCCAACATGGTGACCGTGGGGGTGAAGGGGCCGGGGATGGCGAGCAAGGCCGCCTGGAGACGGCCGGCTCCTATCTGGTTATAACTCGCGTCCGCGTTGCAGGGCCCGGTGACATAAATGATGAGGACCGAATCCCCGGGATTGGGCGGGGTGGGCGAGGCGAAAAGTTGCGGCAAAAACGCGGGACAAAAGGCCATAAGAATTCCAAAAGCGGCCGGCCTTTTCCAAACTGAATTAAATTTTTTAAAATTTAACATCTTAAAAATCAACCTTTGAGGGTTAGGGGTCGAGCCCCCAGCCTGACGGAAGGGGTCTGCCCCAAAACCAGTTAAAGAATATTCCTTCCCTCGTTTCACACGTATTGAATTAATGTCCTTTTTATATAAGCCTCTTCTCCATGTCTAAAGGTCGGCCAACGGCATCCAAGAGGCGGAACAATCCAAAAACCAATTTTGAAACAGCAACGGAAGCGCTTTCAGGCACAGGGTAAAAACGCCTTCTTTCGCTTGTTGGTCTCAATCCCGCGTGCCATAATCCGCGATACAATTACGTGGTAATTATAACGGTTTGCGGCCGGTTTTTTCCCGCAAGCACCCTGAAACGAAACCCAAAAAGGACCTTTTGGTGAAACCCCTCAAAGCCTTCCCTAATCCCTTCACGATCACCGCGGGATTTCTATTCCTTTTCCTATGGATGGCCTTCCCCTCGTTGGTTTCCGCCCAATGCACCCCGACCTCTGCGCTTTTTTACGGGTCCGCCGATGATGCCCTTTTGGTTTGGATCAACGGAAACGGACCCTACGGCCCCATAACCTATATCAACGCCGGAAGCGGAACCTATACCCCCATTAACATTCCAAGCCCGGCCACGGTTTTTACGGCCACGGGCAATGTCATCGCCGCCCAAACCATCAACACCTCAGATACCGTTGTCGAATCCTCCTGGGTCATTGATGTCACTTGTTCAAGCGGCCAACACGCCTATTTCAGCAATACCGACCCGGGTTACATGATGTATGACGATGTTAACGGCACGGCGGCCCCAGCCAATGACGGCGCGTCGAACCCCTGGTATTCACCCGTTTATAACGCCGCGGCCAGCGCCTTTTATTTCACCACTACCCCTGTCCAGGTGACCAGCCCCACCTGGCTTCAACCCATGTACAACCCCCAGTCAGGCCAGGTTCAACCCTGGGTTTCCATCAACAGCACGGGAACCGACCAAAACGCCAATGAGGTTCTTTACTACTTGGGAAAGTTTAATTTAAACCCCCAGGTCTACGTCCCGCCCACTTTCAGCATTACCGACACCGCCCAAACCAGTTCCATTGCCCAAGGCTATAACGTTTCCATGAACTACACACTGGTGGTCTGCAACAGCGGAGCCCCGGTGAATACCCCTGTCACCATCGCGGATTCATGGCCTTCCACTATTTCGGGAAATTACAACGGGACTTGGTACAGTTTTAATCCGACCAGCGGGCAAATGTTTACCGTTACGGGAAGTAATCCCCTCCTTTTCGTTTTCCCGAACGGGTTCGCGGGCCAAGGGGCCTGTGTCACCCTTTCCATGCCCATCGCCAATATGGATACCCAGTCCCAAACCATTTGTTCCGTCGTAAATAACGCCTCGGTCACCTGGAACGGGTCGGTTCAGGCTTCCGCGGCCGCCATGGTCACCGTGGCGGGTTGCGGCCCCACCAACACGCCCACCATTACTTTTACCCCTACCATCACTTTCACCCCAACTTTATCCAATACTTTTACGCCTTCTCCAACCTTTACCAACACTTTTACCAAAACCAATACCCCCACCGTCACAAACACCCCGACCCAAACCTTTACCAATACCATTACCTATACACCCACCCAAACCTTCACATTCACCAATACCTTCAGCCCCACCTGGACAAGGACCCCGACTTTCACCTTCACAATTACCAACACCCCAACCTTCACCAGCACCTTTACCATTACCTTTACGCCGACAAAAACATTTACTCCCACCATTACCTTCACCCCAACCAATACCCCTCTCTCGGCGGATATCTTCACCGCCGACCGAAATACCTTCAGCCCCTCGGGGGATGGAAATTTGAATATTTATGTGGCTTACACGAATTTTCCAGGAAGCTATTCTTTGAGGATTTTCAACTCGGCGGGGGAGCATATTAAAACCCTGGACACCGATTATTTACGCGCGCCGATCTTCAGGAATTACCAGTGGGATGGGACAAACAAGTTCGGGGAACAATGCGCCAGCGGGGTTTACATCCTTTATTTGGTCGAGCCATTTTCGAAGAAAATCAAAAGGTTGTTGCTGGTTAGATAAAATTTAACCCTGGCATTAAATTTACAGGAAATAGGTTTCCGCGCCTTTCCAATCACCCACCTCCCCTTTAAATAATAAAACCCAGCCTCCTTTACGGGGGGTTGGGTTTAAGTGGCTGGGAGACGTGGACTCGAACCACGATAAGCAGAGTCAGAGTCTGCTGTCCTACCATTAGACGATCTCCCAATTACGAAACCAAAAGGAAAGAACTGCCTTAAAGAGGGTGGAATTTTAACACAAGATTTGGGGATTTCGTTCTAAGTTTTGGGTTCCAAAAGCTGGAGAAATAAAGAAAAAAATTCGCCGAACTTGAATTTGGAACTTTTGCTTTTGCCGGTTTTTACTTATCCACCTTGACCACGGACATCAAGGTCTGGTCATGATGCTGGCCGTCACGGAAGACATAACTTTTGCGGATTCCCTCAATTTGAAACCCGGCCTTTTGGAGGGCGTTCAAGGAACGGATATTGTAACCCGCGGAAACAGCCCCGATGCGCTTGTAGTCCAATTGATCCAGTCCGTACTTGACCATCCGTTTGGCCGTCTCAGTCCCAATCCCCTTGCCCCACCAATTCTTGTCCCCAATGAGAAAACCAAACTCGGCGGTCTTGTGGGAGGGCCGTTCGTTGTAAAATTCGGCGGTGCCCACCGGAAGCCATTTGCCTGCCTCGTCCACCTCAATCACGAAGGAGCGGGGAAGCTTTTCATCGTCCGGCGAATTGGTCCTCGCGAACCATTTCTCGGCGTCCGAAAATGTTTGATCCACGAAGTGAACGTCGAACAAGCGGCGCACCTCGCCGTCATTCCACCAGCCGACAATTTGGGCCCAGTCCTTGCGGTTAACCGGCCTTAAACGACCCTTCGTTTCACCGCGGTTGAATACGAATTCAATGATGTTGGTCGACATGGCTTTTCCTTTTTAAGAAGATTTTCAACCCCAAGAGTATCGAATAAGACTACCGGTTTACAAGATGAAAAACCGCCCTCATTCCGCGGGGGGGGCGGGCGTTTTAACGCTTTCACCCTTGGAAAGCTCCGCCTTGATCATCTGGATAAATCTCAGGCAGCGGACCAAACAACGGCCCTTTCCCAATATTTCGATCAACTCAAACAAATTCGGGCTGGCCGCCCGGCCGGTAATGGCCAAACGCATGGGGTGGACGAATTCCGCGAATTTTTTTCCCGTTTCCTTGGAAACCTCCCGGAATTTTTCCTCCAGGGACATCGCGCTGAAAGCCACGGTATCTTCCAGAACCAGAACGACTTTTTCCAAAATGGGAATGGTCTCGGGGACAAGGTATTTCGCGAACGCTTCGGCGTCATAGGAATGAACCTCACCCAGGAAATAGGTGATTTGATCACCCACGTCCGAAATGGTTTTCAGGCTGTTTTTGACGGTTCCAATCATCCGTTTGAGGGCCGGGCCGCCTTCCCGCATGAAGTCCTCGTTGATGGCGTCCGCGTCCCAAAGGTATTCCAGGCAGAGTTGGTAAACCCTCTCCTCGTCGGCCTCCCGAATGTAATGCCCGTTCAACCATTGCAATTTTTCATAGCTGAAACAAGCCGCGCTTTTAACCACGCGGTCCAGACTGAACTTTTTGATGAGATCGTCCTTCGAGAAAAGCTCGGTTTTTCCGTCAAGGGACCATCCCAAAAGCGCCAGATAATTCAAAAGGGCCTCCGGCAGGTAACCCTGGCGTTTGAATTCCCCCACGGCGCTTGCCCCATGCCGCTTGGAAAGGGGGGTTCGGTCCTCGCCAAGAATCAATGGGATATGGGCGAAAAGGGGAAGGGAAAGTCCAAGGGCCTTATAAATAAGAATTTGTTTGGGAGTGTTGGAAAGGTGGTCATCCCCCCTTATGACATGGGAAATTTTCATCAGGGCGTCATCGATGGTGACCACGAAGTTGTAGGTTGGTTCCCCGCCGCTTCGGACCAGGATAAAATCGTCGATTTCAGCGTGTTCAACCGTGACCTGGCCCCGAATAATATCGGAGAAGGTCGTCGCGCCTTCCGCGACCCTCAAACGAACGGAAAAGGGAAGGCCGGATTTCCTTTTTTCCTCGGATTCCGCGGGGGAAAGTTTCCGGCATTTTCCGGAATAGCGGTAACTTTTTCCCGCCTCCACGGCCGAGGCCCTTTCAGCCTCCAGTTCCTTGTGGGTGCAAAAACAATAATAGGCATTTCCGGCGGAAGTAAGTTTTTTTAACTGATCACGGTAAAGGGACGCTCTTTCGGTTTGACGATAAGGTCCCAGCGGCCCGCCAAGGGAGGGGCCTTCGTCCCAGTCAAGTCCCAGCCATTGAAGGTCCCGGATGATGCCTTCCTCAAACTCGGGCTTTGATCTTTCCCGGTCCGTGTCCTCAATTCTTAAAACAAACTTCCCCCCCGCGCGGCGGGCGAAAAGCCAATTGAAAAGAGCCGTTCTGGCGCCCCCCACATGGAGGAACCCTGTTGGACTGGGGGCGAACCTTACCCTGACTTGTGCCATTTAAGAGGAATCCTGACCTTGGTTTTTGGCTGCCCCCCGTCAGGGTTCAGCGAATCATTAACTGACAACAATAATCAACAGCCGTTTCTTGAAAATTCCACCCTCTTCAAAGGAGTAGTTATGATATTATTCGTTGATCAAATTCAGGGAGTTACCCGTGAAAAAAAATATCCGGTCCCAATCCAAGAACAACAAGCGAACAAACCGCCGGGTCGTCATGGTGAAATCCGTGAAAGGGAACATTTTATCCCCCCTCCGGGAGGGGGAAACCTTCCGGGCCCAGCTGATCAACGTTAGTTCCACCGGCTCCCAGATCTATTCCAACAAATCCATTGAAAACAATAGCATGATTTCTCTTGAACTGGGTTCCCTGGACGGGAGCCATAACGTTTCTTACACGGGAAAGGTGGTTTGGGCCCGCAAAAACCCCATGAAATCCATGGGTCGTTTCGCTTACGGCGTTAATTTCGAGGCGATGACGCCTGAACATATCGAGTTTTTGGAAACAAATTATTCCCTGAGTGAAAACCCAACCGAGGAATAGTCAATCCTGTCTCAACCCGCTTCCTTTTCCCGAAAACACAATCCTCCGGGCAATCAAAAAATTATCCATTTCCCGGAATAATGGCTTTTTTCAGGACCGTTAGAATGTTCTTGTGTAAATCCTCGGTATCGCCAAAATTCGTGATGGCTTTTTGGAATTGCGGATTGATATCCAGCGCTTTTTTAAATTCCTTCATCGAGCGGTTGGCGTCAAAACGGCATTTAATCAAATAAGCGGTTCCCAAATGATGGTGAAGGTCGGCGTAATGGGGAAACTCCTCGATGACCCTCGTCAAACGGTCGATATATTGCTCGGTCATCTGTCCGTCAATTCCCTCGCTGCCGTACAACAGGGTTAACGTGAAAAAGAAAATGATTTCATCCCCGATTCGAGGTACATAACGCGGGCGAACATCGAGAAAAGTCTGGAAAGCCTGGGAATATTTCCGGTTTTTTAGGTAATCCGTGGCCATCATGAAAGCCCTGTTTCGGACCTTCGGGTTTAACGTTGCGGCAGTTTCCGACTCATTTTTAGCCCGTTCAGAGAGTTCCTGAACCCTGACGTCGGTTAACCCGCTGGAGGAATGGGCCAGATAGCCCACGCAGGCCGTGGCCAGCCTTAACCGGGCGTCAGCGTACCGGGGATTGATTTGAAGGGCCTGCAGATAGCATTGAACCGCTTCATCCAGTTCCCTTTTGTACAGGTGGACGTTTCCCAGGTGGTAATAAATGTCGGCGAATGTCGGGCCCAAATCCTTGGCGCGGTTGAGGGTGGCAAGTGCGGCGTCGTAATCCTCCAGCAAGGTCAGGGTGATCCCATAACACTTAAGGGACTGGAGATGGTTGGGATCGGTTTCCATGGATTTCTGGAATTTTTGGCGGGCGTCCTCATAAAAACCGTTTGAAAGGAAAATGATTCCGATTTTCCAACAGGCGTCCGCTGTGGGCTTTTCATCAATTTTCTTGTTCAGTCGGAAAATCGATTCCAGTTCAACGGATCGGGTGCGGTGGGTTTCACGAAGGTAATGTTTGAGGCCGTCAGCGTCCAGGCCCTCGGGAAGGTCAAAATCCCTTTGGGAAATGGAACGGCCGCCCAATTGAATCAGTGAGGAAAGCCTGTTTTTACCGGCCACTGGGGTAGTGGCGATGGTGAAATTTTTTCCCTCAATTTCAATGAGGGAGGTTAAGGAAGCCGAATCCATTTTTGTCTGATTTCCGGATCTTCAAATCCTGAAAGTTTTTAACCACATCAAGCGCCAAGACCCCAAGAATTTCATTTTTTTGGGAAGAATTTATTTTCCCCCGCGCCTTCGAGGTGAAAAGGTTTCGTTTCTACGTTCATGACTTTTCAAAACCCTTTTTGACAGCGGAGTCCACATTAGGGAATGATTTTAAAATGGTGTTGAATTCCAAAAGCTCGAACACTTCGGAAACCTCGGGATTCATTCCCACAAGAACCAAATCCCCTTTTTGATTTCGGATACGCTTGATTTCGCTGATGAAAATTCCCCAACCGGCGCTGCTGATGTAATTCACATCCTTGAGATCCACCACCAGCTTGAACTTTTTCTCGCCCAGGACCGAAAGGAATTTTTTCTCAAATTCGGGAGCCGTCGTCGTATCGATAAAACCCTTCACGGCCAACAGGGTGATGTCCTTGTTTTGGGGATGGTCGGTAATATTGACTGATATATTTTCCATGGTTCTTTCTTTGCGAACTTTTTTCGATCCGGATATTTTTCAATAATAGGGTTCTGTGGAAACCTTATTATCACTACCCTTTTAGACCGTGTCAACCTCATTGACCGCGAAGGATTGCCGGTCCTTCGCCGTGGTCAAACTCTTTCGTTTCAAGTATTCGCCGATCAAACCCGGCTCGATCTTCATGGGGTTAGTGCTTTTCCTTAGGGCCTGGACAATTCCCTGCGGGCCCAGTTCGGGATTCTTCCGGATGATGGAAATCACGGCCTGCTTTTGAGGCAGCGAGAGTTCCCTCATCAACCCCCTCTTCTTGGATCGCGCCGGTTTCAAGCCCGCCTTCCCTTTTTCGGCCAATATTTTCTTGAACCGGTAGTAGGCGTTGGGTGAAATGTTCATTTGTCGGCAGGCTTCCGTCACGGATAAACCTTTTTTCTCGACCAATTGGAGCAGTTTTTTCCGGAATTTAAACACCACCTGTTCCGCCTGCATTTTTTCCTTGATGGCCACCACGGTGATGTCGTCGTTTTGTTCAGCGCCCCGGGTAAACTGCGCGATGTTTTCGTTCAGCTTCTCAACGAATTCCGCGGGCGTCAGGTGGGAATTTTCCTTGATGCACTGCACAAGCCGGTCCTCGCCGAACTGGTCTTTTTCCGGGTTCATGGCCTCGGTAATACCGTCGGTGTAAATCACGAGCATGTCGTTTTTTTCAAGACTGACCCTTTGGAGCGCCATGTTTTTGGTGAACATGTCATCCTCCGGAAGGTCAATTCCGACCGGAAACCCCTTGGGTTTGAGGAAATAGATTTCCTTGGTTTTACCGCGGTAAAGAATCATCGGGTTATGGCCGGCGCTCGCGAAGTTGATGGTTCGGTTCCGGGAATCCAGAACAATATAAAACATGGTGACAAACATGCCTTTTTTCATGTCACCGGTGACATGACTGTTCACCTTCCCCAGGACATCGGAAGCGGATTTATTTCCTCTCGCTTCCAGCCTCATCGCCGTTCGGATCATAGTCATGACCATGGACCCGGGAACGCCCTTTCCGGAAACGTCCGCCACCACTATCCCGAGGGTGGTGGGATCAACCCAGAAAAAGTCGTAATAATCCCCGCCCACTTCCTTCGCGGAACGGTAAGTCGCCCCAATTTCATATCCCTCGATTTGTGGAAATTCCCCGGGCAAAAGGGTGTGCTGGATTTGCTGGGCGACCTCCATTTCCTTTTGCATGCGCTCCTGATCCATCAAGCCCTTTTGGGATTCCTGGATTCGTCCGGTCATTTCATTGAAAATATTGGCCAGCTGGCCGAACTCATCCTGGCTGGAAATGTCAATTTTGGTGCTCAGGTCTCCGACGCTGATGGAATGAACACCTTCCAATATTTTTTGGAAAGGCCCAATGACAATCCTGGAAAGAAGGTAAAGCCCCCCGACTCCCAGCAAGGCCACCAAAAGAAGGGATGCCAGCAGTCCGCTTTTGGTTTTATTTACCAGCTGGGCGACCGCCGAATCCGTTACCCCCGCGTGAACCTCCCCCACCCATTGCCCGTGAAAAAAAACGGAGGAAGCGACATCGGTAAGAGGCCCTTCCGGCGGATTAAGGCGGAACGCCTGGATGCCGGGCACCTTGGACAAATGAAGACCCTTCGGGGGAACATAGGCGCGGAACAACTGGCTTCGATCCGAATGGGCCAGGATTTTTCCCTCGGGACCCACGATAAAAAAATAGGAAAGGATCTTTCCCTTGTCCCCTTGGTTGAGTTCATAAATGAGGTGGTCCAGCACCAGGTCGTTCTTCCTCACCACAGCGGCGCCTGATTCAGCCGCGATGGTTTGCATGACCAGATTCAGGTTTTCCCGCTGTTGTTTGGTCAACTGGGCTTCCTGCCGGCCGCTCAGGAGCAAATAAGCGATCACGACAATGGAAAAAACCAGCCCGGCGGACCAGGCCATGAATTTGGTGGAAACGGTCATGTTTCCAGTGGTCTTAAGTCCCAATTCCCTGGGGGGCGCTTTTAAAAGCCGGCGGTAAAGGGTTAGCTCGTTCCGGTCCGGATAGGCCCTGTAATTGACACGATTCATGACCTTCTTGATCAGCCAGATTCCCAAACCGCCCTTTTTCCCGATGTCGACGTAATGATTGAGGTCCGGGTCTTTGATCCCGCTAAAATCAAAGGGCTTTCCATAATCAATAATTTTGATTTTCATGTCCGCGAGGCTGATGCCGATCTCAAGGGTAATCTTCCCGATGTTTTTACCCTGGTAGGCGTGGCGGATAATGTTACTGCAGGCCTCATCCAGGGCCAATTTTATGCTGGAAGTTTCCTTGGAACTGCATCCGGCCGAATCGCAAACCCTCTGGACGAAATCCTTTATGGTAAGAAGCTCGATGTCCTTGGCCTCAACCTCAAGGCGGAACAACCTCCGCTTGGGTTCCCAGGGGATAAAGGTGGCTAACCGGTAAATAAGATTGTTAAGGTTCATGGGGTTTCTTTGGTTTCCTTGTTTTCACGGGGAACGGGCAAGGGCTTGTCCGACAGCCGGCTGCGGGCCTCCTCAAGATTTCTCTGCACGAGGAAGTTTTTGGGATCCTTGTCCAAAACCTGCCTCCAGACGTCAATCGCCTTCTGGTATTGGCCCCCCATATAGTAATCCACCCCCTTGGCATAAAGGGCCGTGGATTCCTTGGACATGGATTGAAGCGGCATGTAATGGCTCTGCGCGTCATGGTAAAGAAACTTCACGTCGCGGTAATGGGGATCAAGCTCATAAACCCCCTGCAGGTATTGGACCGCCGTTTCAAAGTCTTCCTTGCTGTAGGCCTCCACACCCCGGATATAGTTGGTCGAAACCACCAGTTTTTTATCCACCTGCTTTAAAAGTTCCCTCGCCTCGGGATTCCCGGGGTCAAGCCCCATGACTTTTGCGATGAGGGGCAGGGCCCTGTCGAATTCCCCCCTTGCCACGGCGGCCCTCGCCGTCCTCAACTGGTCTTGAACCGCGTTTTTCCTTTTCTTTTGCAAATCACGGATGGAGTTCACGGCCTCCTCGTCCCCGGGATACTCGCCCAACACGTTTTTCCAGGATTGGATCGCCGGGCCATAATCCCCGTTTTTGCTGTAGCTGCGCGCTGCCCATTTCAAAAGGTCGATTTTTTGGGCCTGAAGCGGATCCTTGAAGTAGCCGAAATGATAGGTTAATGAGAACCGGTGGAGCGCCCCCAAATCCTTTTGATTATAGGCGTAATCCACCTCGATCCCTGAACCACGGAGCCCCGCTCCCGCCGTGGGATTGGCCCCGTCAAACCCGACCCTCCCAAAAACTGAATTTTCAAAACCATACTCCAGTCCCCCCTTGAAAAGGGGGTCGCCGGTTTCTGTCACCTCACTCTCAAAAGTCAGCCAAAGGGAGTTGGCGGAAGAAGGTTCAAAATGGTAGGAAAGGGCCGGGCGGAAAATTCTCGCCGGCACATCCGCCGTTTGGAACAATTTCACCTGGGGTTGAAGGGCGTTGGAAGCGGCGAAACCCAGGGTAAAATTTTTATACCCGATCTTTTGAAGATCCTTGGGGTCGGTGGAAAAATGATAAAGGATTCCAAGATCCACGCCGATTCCGCTTCCCTGATAGGTATCCACCTGTTCACGGTAATATTTAACCGTCGCCCCAAGATCGACCCCGTCCATCAGCCGGAAACCATAACCCACGATTCCCTGCAATTGTTCGGAATTAAACGTGGAAACCGCCTGGATATTGGATTGGGTTTTAAGAATGGCATCGGTTCCCAACCTGGCGGCTCCCAACCCGAAACTGTTATGGGCCCCAATGGGATTAACGTAACCAATGGAATCGTAAATGGTGTCCTGGAAAAGCGGGGCGTGGAAGGTCAAAAATTCATTTTGGTTCAGGGTGGCCAAACCGGCGGGATTGGAAAAGAAACCGTCTCCTTCCCCCGTCAAGGCGACCGCGGCCCCTCCCATTCCCAGGGTTCGGGCCGATCCGCCCAACTCGAAGGGCGATTGGGATCCGCCGCTGACCGCGGCGATAACCCCGGAGGGCGTGAGCGCGGCGCAAAGGATGAAAACGCGGGCGAAACTGAAGTAATTAAAAATTAAAAATTTAAAATTTAAAATTTCTTTTCTCATTGCACCACCGCGATTTTAAGGAGATTTTCACTTCCCCCGGCGTTCAACTTGCCGTAATAAACACCGTTAAGGACAATGGTTCCCAATCCGTTGCGGCCATCCCAGGGAACCTGTTGAAGCCCGGCTCCGAGGGCTTTGTTATCCAGAAGGATCACCACCTTTGACCCCGTGGCGTCATAAATGGCAAGGGTTGCCGACCCCGGCGACTGGAGGAAAAACTCGATGGTCGTGTTTTCCATTCCGGCGCGGAAAGGGTTGGGATAATTCCCATAGGTACTCGCGAGGTTCGCGGGAAGGAGAACGAGAAGGTTGGAGGCAATGGCAAAGCCGGTGGGGTCGCCCTGGGAGGAGGTCCCGGTGGGATTATTATTCAGGTCATCCTTGCCCATCACCGAAGCGCCCGTGTCCACGAATAATTGGACATTTTTAGCGGTGGGAGAGGCGGCAATGGTCCCCACCAAGGTCACCGCGAGGGTTCCAGGCGGAGTAACCGTAAAGGTCCCCGGGGGGAATGACGCCCCCAGGGTGGCAAAAGCGGAAGAAACCCCGGAAACATTCGAAACCGCGGAACTGCTCCCGCTGATGAGGGATAGTGTTTGGAAGGCCGTGTTCATGGGCACGTCGGCACCCGAGGAATCCCTTGCATGGAGAATCAAACCCGTCAAATCGGCCGGATCGGACCCATTCACGCTTAACTGGAAAATCATCATCGTGACAGGCTGGCCAAAGACACCCGTCGAAAGGAGGGGCGCGGCGTGGACCACGTTCATCAAACTGCTGGGAGGCCCCCCTCCCACCACCACCACCGTATCGCTGGTCCCTGTTTTTCCGGAAATGGAATCCGTTGCCGTTGTCGTCGAGGTATTTCCAGGGGTGAAGAAGGTAACCGCGTGGGACAAGGTCCCCCCCGACAATGTTCCCGTCCCCTGATTGACGGGAGCCGCCGGATCATTGGTCGTAAAGGTCACGGAATTCGCCGGCGCCGAGGAAACCAAATTGAAATAAGGGTCCACCGCGTTGACCAGGGCCATCACAGGGCTCCCGGGAATATTGATGGCGGTTGGAACACCGGTCCTTCCAAGGGGAGACCCGACCGGTTTTCCCGGGTCGCTGGTTTGGCCGGGCAAAAGAACCTGAAGTTTGACATACCCGCCCGGGACGACATTAACACCCGCGTTGCCCGGTGTAAGGGAAATGGCGGAAGCCGTCAGGGTCCAGGTCCCCGCTTTGTAATCACGGTAATAAATGACTCCCTGGTTTCCTCCGGGCAAAATATTAACTGTCGTAATCCTTGCTCCGCCGGAAGTTTGAGCGAATGAATATTCCCCGGTGGAATTGGAGGTAAGGCTGACGGTAACAGCCGTTACCAGTGTCGCCGGATTTCCACCCGCGTCCTGAACCTCAAACGTGATCGGCCCTCCATCGGCCCCGGCGGTAAAGGAGGCCGGGATGGGAAGGAAGGTAATTTGCGATGGAGGCAGGGGAGTGGGGGTCGGGGTGTTGGTAACGGTGGGCGTCGGTGAATTGGAAGGTGTGTGGGTGGCCGTATTCGTGAAGGTTGGGGTAGGTGTGAGGGTAGGCGTTGAAGTCGGGGAATTTGTCGGAGTATCGGTAGGGGTACTGGTCGGAGTTGGGGTCGGGGTATCCGTTGGGGTGTTGGAGGGTGTTGGTGTGGGGGAATTCGTCGGGCTGTTTGTGGGGGAATTGGTCGGCGTAGGGGTAGGGGTATTCGTTGGAGTCAGGGTAGGTGAATTGGTCGGTGTGTTCGTCGGGGTATTAGTAGGCGTATGGGTGGGTGTTGGCGTCGGTGTGTTACTGGGAGTATTGGAAGGGGAGTTCGTCGGGCTGTTTGTGGGGGTTCGGGTCGGGGTATGTGTGGGGGTATTGGTAGGAGTATGGGTCGGTGTATTCGTCGGCGTATTGGTAGGAGTATTGGTCGGTGTATTCGTCGGGGTTGGGGTGGGCGTGTTGGTAGGAGTATGGGTCGGTGTATTC
>JAHFCG010000004.1 GCA_023249615.1 candidate division FCPU426 bacterium
AGCCGAACTGTCTGCCTTTCATGGCGTCCTCCAAATTATTTCAATTACGATCTACTTTCAGTGAGATCGTCCGCGAACAACGGTAACCGGTTACATCCCGGTCCAAAAAAACCGGGGTGGAGAGGCCGGTTCCCCTATGGAACCGACAAACCACCCCGGCCGAAAAACTACTATTTGAGAACGAGGATCCTGGACTTGGCGGTCGTCATCTGTCCTTCGGATTCCACCGTCACCACCAGGAAATAAACACCATTGGCCAGATAATTACCCGCGTAGTCTCTTTCATCCCAATAAAGGGTGTGGGTTCCTGAAGTTCCAAAGGTCGAACCCGGCACCGTCGTGGACCAGATCAACCGGCCCGACAAGGAGTAAGCCTTGAAAGTGATCTTCGCGTTTGGATCGATCGTTTCCTCATTCGACCCCAGGACGCTGGCGGATGTTCCCCCGCTGCCTGAGAGGCTCAAGGAAAGATTCACGCCGCTTCCCGTCGAAGGGTTCGGGAAGGCCACCACACTGGCCGCCTTCAGGGACGCGCTTGCCGCCGCCGGCTCCTGACCCCAGACCAAACCGCCGTTGAAATAACCCGTCGCCTTCGTGTCGTTGATGAAGGACGTATTGGCCGCGTAGCTCCAGTCGTTGGACTGCGTCATGTTGCTCCAGTCACTCTTGTTGAACCGGCTCTGGATCTGGATCTTCTGGCCAGCCTGCAGAACCATGTTCCCCGTGAAGGAATAGAGGATGTAGCCCGTTTGTCCGCCCAAAGCGGCCGCCTGAGCGGAAACATGGACGTTGCTGGTCACCGTGCTGCCCACGGGTTGCAATCCCGCCCAATCCACCCAGGCTTGGATGGTTTGGTTCGTGCAATCGCAATTAAACCAGTAGCGGACCGTCACGTTGTTCAGCGCCACAGCCGTTGACCCGGTATTCGAGACCTGAATCTGGGGATGCGGGCTGTTGTTGGTATCCGATGTCACCCCGCTCAAGAGCTGGACCGAGATACTTCCCGTTCCCGTTACAACGGTGGGAGTTGCGGTGGGAGGCACTGGCGTAAAGGTCGCTGTCGGCGGCACAGGAGTATTGGTCCTAGTCGCCGTCGGAGGAACCGGTGTATTCGTCCTCGTATTCGTAGGAGGAGCCGCCGTAAATGTCATGGTCGGTGGCTGGGCCGTGAATGTCGCCGTCGGAGGTGCCGGAGTATTGGTAGATGTCGCGGTCGGCGGAACCGGTGTGCTCGTCCTCGTATTCGTAGGAGGAGCTGCCGTAAATGTCATGGTCGGTGGCTGGGCCGTGAATGTCGCCGTAGGCGGCACAGACGTATTCGTCCTCGTTGAGGTGAGGGTAGGGGTATTGGCCGGCTGCGGAATGATCTGAATAGCTTCCACCAACGCGTTGGTGTCCGTGCCCCCAGTGCTGGCGAACTGGATCGTGATCACTCCCCCGCTGGGCGAGATATTGTTGATCACCTTGTCGTCTGCCGCGTTCGCGCCCACCTGGGCAAAGAGGTCAAGGTTGGAGACCACCGTGGTCCCATTGACGGAGACGCTGAAAATTCGGGCTCCAGCCGTGGCATTACCCGAATAGGTCTCGGCCAGTTTCAGGGTGACCTGGTAGGTTCCGTTTGGCACATTGAAGGAATAGCTGAAGGTCCCGTAGCGCTGGGTGTCATACAGAGTGGAGTCAGAGGTACCAGAGATGGCTGTCCCTTGAGCGATGGTGGAGCCGCCGGTGAAGTTCGTGTCGGCGGACCAAACGTTGCCAAGCGTGTCCGTATAGGAAGGCCCGCCTGCGTTCACACGCCAAGTGGAGAAAACCACCGGGGTGTTCGTACGGGTGGCGGTAAATGTGGCCGTCGGGGGCAAAGCCGTGTTGGTGCGTGTAAAGGTTGCCGTCGGAGGCACAGGCGTGTTCGTGTTGGTCGGGGTATTCGTCGGCTGCGAGGACCCGTTGACGACTCCGATAAAAGAAGTCACGCTGGACCCAGTCAGGCTATAGGTGAAACTCCCGCCCGAAACAGCCACGGGTGATTTCGCGACAAGGTTATTGCTTCCGTCCGTCACCCAAGGCGTCACCGAGGTCACATTAACCCCGTTGATAGAAAAGGTTTGGGACGTGTTTCCACCGTTGTTGTTGATGGCCACGAACACGATAGTTTGGGGGGAGGAAGTGTTGGTGTTCTTGAAGGCGCTTACGGAAATCCCGGAGGTCGGGGCCGCTGTCGCTCCCATGCGGTAGTAGCCGGGCCGGATAAATTTGCTGTAATTACCCAAAACATAAGCCTTGATGGTGAGGTTGTTGTTGCTGAGAAGGTCCGTCAGCCACCAATAGCTGAAGGAGTTCATGCCGGCGTTCACCAGGCAGCTTTGGATCCAACCGGCTTCCTGAAGGGCGCCGGGGATATCGGTCGTATTTCCGGACACCTCGGTCTCCCACCACTCCTGATTGGTCACGTGGGTAAAACCGTAGGAAGAAAGCGGGTTGGCCGTCCCCCCATAAAGATGGGTGGCGATGATGCTGACGAGACCGGAATTGGTAGGGTCATTCATGGTGGTGGAAGCCAGGTTCATCCCGCCCGGATTGACCGGCTCCGGGATCATGATCTTGGTCGAAAAGCCCGCGTTCTGAAGGGCGGTATGGAAGACCGGAACAAAAACATTGAATTGCCCGGCGCTCCAGACAGCCGCCTCGTAGTTGGGGTTCCAGTTGGGCTCGTTCTGGACGGAAACGGCGTAAAGACTGACACCGTGGCTCTGGGCATATTGGACAAAGGAAACCAGATAATTGGCGTAGCCGGTGTCTGCGGCGTTGGGGGATCCGGAAGCCGCGCCGGTAAACTTGGCGTTTCCGCTCAAATCCCCGTTGGTTCCATTACCATTTACGTTGTTGTTGCCTTTGTATTGCGCCGGGGGAGACCACTCGGTGGCCCAAAGAAGGATATTGGGATTGACCGCCTTGGCCGCCGCCAAGGTGTTCACTTCATTGGCGAAACTATTATTGGGATCGATACGGGCCCGGAGGGAGGAGAGGCCGATATGGCCGTTCGAGTTGTCGATGCCGAACAAGGCCTGTCCCGCGGTTCCAATGCCGCTCCAGGCGCTGGAGGCGCCGATGGAACGGATAAATTGATTGGTCTGGGTGGCGTCGACCGTGCAGGTTCCCGCCAGGGCGGCGGAGGAAGCGAAAAGGAAAAGAAGGGCGGGGAGTATTTCCCGGATTCCTCGGAATGATGTCCAGCCGAAATGACGACCTTGCATGGCGTCCTCCTGATATTTTTCAATGACGATTTAACTTCAATTAAATCGTTCGCAGGAAAGGACGATGTTTTGGGAGCAGGGTCCACCCTACTATGATTGGTGTTTGGACCCGGAGGTTTTATTCCCGTTTGTTAAAAAATTTGGACACGGCCGGAGTGGTTGATTTTGCGGGAGGTTTACCGTTTAAAGGATCGGGTTAAATAAAGAAACCTAAAAACCCCTTTAATTTTTTTCGGGATGCTTGGCACGGTAATCGTCCAGCCATTTTTTCAGTGGAACATCATTAGGATCAAGCCTCAAGGCCTGATCCAGGCTTTGAAGGGCCAGGGCTGTTTTTCCCGCCTTGAAATAGGCCGCGCCCAGATTTCTCCAAGCGCGGGCGTCGTTGGGGTTTTGCTGGGCCGCGATTTCGTAGCTCCTCAGGAGGGCCGCGGAAGGAACCTGGGTTCCTGCCGGAACGGGATTGTTCGGGATCTCGAAATGAACCTCGACCTTGGGCTTGGGAGGGCCCGGGGACACCGCCGCGGGAACGGGCGTGGCCACCACCGTCACGGGTGCCACTACCGTGATCACCTGGGGAGCAACCGGAGTCGGCTCGGGAAACTCATAGCCCAGGCTTATCCGATGCGAGGTTCCCAGATCGCCGACTGGCACGAAGGCGTAATCCAGTGAGAGGGCCTCGATCTTCAACCCCGCCCCGGCGCTCAAACCCGTCAATCCACCGATCTGGTTGTCGGAAAGGGCCGCTTGGTAACCCACTCTTAAAAAATAACGCCCCTCCAGGCCTCCCTCCAAACCGCACCGCAACTTGCTGACGCCGTTGGGCTCCCAATAACCGCCCAATATCCAAAGGAGGGAAGCCCCGGGAGTTAAATGGAGATTGGCGGAAAGACCCGCGTGAATATCCAGAGCCTGGGTGAAGCCTTGAAGATCCGTGCTTAAACCCGTCAGGGCAAGTCCCGCCTTCAGGTCCCTGGACGGTGAAAACAAAAGACCAAGGTCCCCGGAAAGCTGGGAGTAAAGCGAGTCCACGATCTTTTCCTGCGAGCCATGAAGAGCCAGCCCCAGGAAAAAATGGTCGAAAATTTTCTCTCCCCATCCAAAGCTTAAGCCAACCTCGCTGTCGGAAAAAGTTCCCAGGGGCACGCCAAAGGCATCCCTTTTATCCAGGTCGCTCCACCCCACATATTGGATGGCGGCTCCCCACCCGCCCTTGCTTCCGGCCGGCATGCCAAAAAGAAGCGTCTCCTCAAAGGCCCCTCCCAGATAGCTGTTGTGGTTGATGGAAAGTTGGTTGTTTCGAAGGGTTCCCAACCCCGCGCTGTTAAAGAAAAGCGCCGAGGGGTCGTCGGCCAAACCCACCAAGGCATCGCCCAAGGCGTCCGCGCGGGCCGAAGCCCCCAGGGCCCCCAGGGGTGTCGAGAGTTGGGCGGCGGCGAGTGTCTGCGCCCCGCCAACACCCGAAACAAAAATTCCCACCACAGACACACAGAGGCACAGTTTCCAAAAATCCGGAACGAAGAACCCAAAAAAAATCCTTAAAACCTCCGTGGCTCCGTGGCTCCGTGGTAAAAGTCTTTTCATTTCTGAATGGCCATTACGGCGGTCCTGAACTTTTCCGATTGCCCGGAATCGTAATCCAGCTCGACCCGGTACAAATAATGACCCGGCGCGAAGGTGGACACGTCCAACTGGCTGGATTGTAACCCCGAGGATTTGGGATCGTTGAGTGTCGCCGTGAGATTTCCCCAGGCGTTCCAAACCCTGATGACGGCCCTTCCCGGTTGGGCCATTTGATAGGTGAAACGCACAAGGTTTCCCGCCGAGGGATTGGGCGAGACATAGGGCTGCCCCGTGGGAGCCGGAGGCGTGGCCACCGGCGTTGGGCAGGCCGCGGCCAGAGTTAATTGGGCGAAGCGGCTGGGGTTGGCGTAATCATCCGCTCCCCCGTTCCAGATCAGCTGTCCATCCCGGCAGTTGCCCCCGTTGTGATTCACATCCACTCCGACATCAAAACCCAAGACCGTTCCGGAGCCCGGGCCGGGAAGTCCCAGCGTGGACCATGGTATCGAAACCTCCACCACGTATCCCCCGGGGATGGAGGTTGTGGCCATGTTCACCCCCGTTGTCCTTCCCTGAAACTCCACCGCGGCGGTGTCGCCCCACCGGAAGAAAAACTCGAAATCATTGTTGCCGGTGGTCACACTCCCCGAGTCGGTGGTGTCCAGGTAAAGCTCCACCGTGGAGTTGCGCCACAAGGAGGCGGTCCCGGTGTTGTAAAGCTGGGCGTCGATGACCGTCACGCCAAAATAGAGGTTGGTGGAATCCCAAAGGGTCTTGAAGGAAGCCGTGGTGCCGTAGACGTTGCCCAGGACCGTCCGATTGACGGTATTCCAGCCCGCGATGGACCAGGGCCATTCGTTCAAGGCGCCGTCCACCACAATTCCGGCGCCGCCGGCCTGGCAGGAGGAGGGGGTCTGGGGCGTGGGGGTCGGGTTCAGGGCCGCCCCCGAGAAGAGGTACTGGTGGGGAATGATCTCATTCGCCTGCGACGGGCTTTCCCATACCAGCTGGATCCCGTCCGTAGCGGGGTTGGCGCCGCTGGTGAAATAATCCAGCTCGATGGAATATTTGGTATTGGCCGTTAGGGTGATCACACCGGAAAAACCCCGCACCGGAGGGCCGTAGTCGGTCCACTGGTTGACGAGCGTCTGGCCGTTGACGATCAGGCTCACCCCGCCGTTCAGGTCCACCGTAAAGGTGGTGGGCTCGCTATAGGCCGCTTCCACCTGGCCGGTCCACTGGACCGAGAAGGTGACCCCGGACATGCCCGGTTGGGGCGGACAACCGAACCATTGGTACCGGGGTTGGGGGTCCACCACAGTGGCGGCGGCACTGGTCAGGTTGGTGTTGATGAAATAAATTCCCTTGAGGCCGTCGCCGTTAAACTGGGCGAACAAGGGGCCGTTCAGGAAAAAGAAAAAAAGAAGGAACCGGCGGCTTTTAAAAACCACGGTCAAATCCTCTTCATTCGGGTTTGATGGGGTCAATCATCCGACCTGTGAAACAACTGGCATTATAAGACTTCGGGGGAAATGGGAAGACGGATGACCTGGTTATTTTAACCTGATCTTGATTTCCTTGGTTTGACGCGAGGCCCCGGATTGGACATCGATGCGGTAATCCCCCGCCGCGGCCGGCTCCCCATCCGAAAGAAGGCCGTCCCACCGGAAGGACCATTGGCCCGGCTGGACAAAACCGGTATAGAGGACCCTGACTTCCCGGCCCTGAACGTCTAAAACGCGAACAGTCACCAGGGCGGCCTGGGTGCTGTCCACCACGACGCTTAATTCCTGTCCCTCGGCCGTGAAACCAGCCGGTTGCGGCACTACTTTGGGCGGAATGGCATGATGGGAAAGGGCCTTGAGTTGGGGCTGAACCGCCGGAGCGGTCTGGACCTTGGGAGCGGGTGTTTCCAGGGAGGGATGCGGCCAGAATTTCCAGGCCAAGAGACCAGCTCCGGCCATCGCGACTAAAAGAACCTTTATCAGCCCGTTTCCGGTCGACAGGCCTGAACCTCCTGCCTGGGGCAGTTGTTGGAGTCCCTGAGGCAGGGACGGTTGGGGAAGTCCCGTCGCCAAATAGTTTTCTTCCAGGAGCTTTTCATAACGCAAAGCGGCATCAGGCGACTCGTTCAAGAGTCGGCTGAGAGACTCGTGTTCCGCCTCGCTGAAATCCCTATGGAAAAATTCCTGAATCAAATCCGTCATTTCAACCCTCTTTTAATAGCTCTTCAACCAGCACCTTCAAGGCCCTTTTACAGCGCGACAACCGCGACATTACCGTGCCCAGCGGCATTTTCAGGGCTTTTCCAATTTCCACATAGCTCTTGTCCTGCTTTTCCCTCAGCTCGATGACGTCCCGGCAATCCCTGCCGATCTTTTCCAGGCAGCGGTCGACAAGGCCGAGCTTGTGGCGTTTCTCATTCTCAATATCCCCGGCGGAATCCTTCTCCCGCGCCGCCGGCCGCAACAGGATTTCCAGGTCATCCCTTTCCCGGGCCACCGTTTTGACCCTTTGGCGGTAGCGGTTGTGGCACTTGTAGATGCATATTTGCGTCAACCAGGTGGAAAGGGCGCAGCGAAACTCGAATTCCGGGAGCTTTTCAAAGGCCGTAATAAAGGTTTCCTGGACCACATCCTCCGCCTCCGGATCCTGGTAACCCAGAAGGTAAACGCAGCTTCGGTATAGTCTTTCCCGGTAGGTGACGAAAAATTCCGTTTTGGCTTTTTCGTCCCCTTGGAGGATTTTTTGAACCAACTCCCGGTCTTCCAATGGTTCCCCTAATAGATGAGTGTTTTAACGATAACCTTTTATTCCCGCCAAAGTATAACACGGTGATATTAACGCCCTGAAAGGGCTTTCAAGGGATGCCCCAAGTTCAATTCTCTCTTCACGAAAACAAAAAAGCCCAACTCTCCAAAAGGAGGTTGGGCTTTTTTGGCTGGGGCGGTAGGATTCGAAGCTAAAACTTCTGCATGTCCTCTCTGTCTCAAACACATTGAACTATATAGACCTCTAGCGCGATTGACCTACAAGAGCATTCACAAAACGAACTCACGAATTTGACGCATTTTGAAGGGTCATGTCCTTGTTAGTGGCGCAAAGGGTAGACGAAAGGTAGATAGTTTATTTCGATACTCCATTTCCTCCCCGCCGTGAACATCACTCAAACCCATAAAATGAATAGGGGATGGCTTTCGAATCTTTGACGGTGCTGTTCACGTAAATCGCTCCTAAATTACTATCATAAAGCCACCCAACTCCGTTGGTTTTAGGAACCTCCCCTTTTTTCGCCAAGGTGATCTGGTTCCCTTCCGGACTCTTAACGTTGGCCACGAAGGCCCCGGTCACCCGCACCGATGGGATTGGGCTATAAGGTTCAGAATAAGGGTCCCAGTCATCCCAACAGGCCTTTTCGAGTTCCTGGACCGTGGTGGGCCAATGTTTCTTCCTGTATTGATAGATCGCTGTTTGAAGGCGTATCCGGGTCAATTCGCCGTAAGTCGCGGATTCACGAGCCTTTTCCTCCATTTGGGCGAAGCGGGGGGGCGCTGTCAATCCGAGCATCCACCCTTTACGCGTATATTTTTCCCATGCCATTTCCTGATCCTTGGCATGACTTTTCAAAACTTGAATATTGAACTGGATACGAGTTGCGGCATCGAACGGCAAAAAGGGCCCATAAACTATTCCTACCAGGAAGTTCCAGAACTTAAAGTCCTTGGACGCAAATGGGGAGTCCCCATTTTTCAGGGTATTGGCGTATTGCAACCAACCGTAGTTACTTGTCCAAAGATCCAAGCGGCCCAACAATTCATATTCCAGCGCGTTATTTAGATCATCCTGGAGGCGTTCCGCCCGGAGGTACGGAAGGATTCTCTTCCCCACCTCTCCATGCTTTCTCAAGGGCAAAATGTTCGAACAAACGGTTTCCGACATCTCCTTTAGAATGGCAGCTTCAATCATGACGCCGATCAAATTGTTGGTCTTTTGGGCCGCTTCCCCCAGGAATAAACCGGTCTGGATGCTCCGTACCGCACCCTCGACATCTCCTTTCGCAAACTGGAAAAAGGCCCGGCACCTCACAATGCGGGCTAAAAGCAAGGTATTGGATCCGTGAGGATATGTGTCTTCGACAGCATTCCAATCCACTCTTTTCGTCTCAAAGGCCTTGTCCACCCACCGGAACACGTCCTCGTGTTTTGTCAGGAACACCTTCGCGAGGTCCAATTGGGGTTTTCTTAAATTCTGGGCTTGGGTCTGGTTATTGAAGACCAACAAAAAATCGTATTCCGACTTGTAACCGCCAAAAGGTCTCTTGGAAGCCTCGCCTTGCCAGGTCAGGCTTGCCATTGAAGGAGCACTGGACGCTTGTTCGAGGTAATAAGCGGCATTTTGTTCATGCGGAAGGTCGGGGCCTTTTTCCGGGATCCCTAACTGCAAACCAGCTTCCAGGATCTGACTTCGCGCGGAATCAAGCGCGATGGACCCCAAGGTCCACCAAATTTGGCCGGTAAAGACATAGCCACCCACGAAGAAGAAAAGTGCGTAAAAAAGGGAAAAGCCCCAGGAACCCAGGCCCGGACTGGCCGAGGGAGGGGGCGCCAGCGTTGCCACACCAGAGACTTTTTTCAGGAGGTAAAAGAACCCGACCCAGATCAGGACCGTCGCGATCCAGAACCAAGCCTTATGGGTCGAAGCCCAAGGAAGAATCTTGCCGATGTAAAAACCGGGGATCGTGACCAAGAGGGCACCTTTAGCGGCGTTCCGCCAGGCCCGACCTTTCCAGTTCCAACCGTTCTCCCAAAGTAATTGCCGGAATCCTTCCGCCAAAAAAAGCCTCCCCATCGTGGATGACCAACTTATATCTTACCGGTTAAGGTTGTTTGAAATACGTATAGTTTGGGCGGTAGGATTCCAAAAGAGATATTGGGGATTTTTAAGGTGTTTTGTGGCATCAAAGGTAGACGATTGGGTAGATGGCTCGCGGATCAGATTAAAAACCCTAATGAAAGGATATAAAAATGGCTGGGGCGGTAGGATTCGAACCTACGAATGCCAGATCCAAATTCTGGTGACTTACCGCTTGTCGACGCCCCAAATTTATTTATGGAAAGAAAATCGGAATAAACGAGGGGTTAATTTAAATCGGCCCCTTTGCTTTATCAAGGCCCAAATGGGGCCGTTGAGGGCTGTAAAACCCCGTGTTACCCTAGGGACATGAACGAAGAACAAAACCCGCCTTTCATCACCCCTCTTCCCTCCCTCTTTGAAATCGGGCAAAAAATGAAACAAGGATCCTTCTCCAGCGAAACGGAGCGGCTTTTTTACACTTGTCCTCAATGCGGTTACGGCATGGTGACAAAAAAATGTAAAATTGTTTGTTATCACTGTCATTATTTTATTGGGTGCGTGGAATAACCCTAAAGACAGTTTTAAGTGTTGAGTGTTCAGTTCTTAATCAAGGCAAATTCTCGATTTGAACGTCGAATCCGTCGTTATCCAAACTCAAAATTCAAAACTTAGAACTCAAAACTTTATTTTTTCTTCTCCAGGTCCGCCAAAAATTCCCTCACGGACTTTTGATAAATAATCGGGTATTTATCGTAGGTTTCCTCATGCCCCGCGTCAGGCACATAAACCAGCCTTCTGCGGCGGGAGGATGTTTTCTCGAACAACTTCCTTACTTCTTCCGATTTTGCCAGGTCATCCCCTTCCCCCGTGAAATAAATGACGGGAGTTTCCCGAAGCTGTTGGACCACGGGCATCATGTCCATATCGTCCTCCGTGAGCGTTAATCCGCTTAAGAAATCATAGGCCCGCAGACACCTATTTAAAAAGCCGGGAAAGGCAGAGAATTTTCCTCCCATCGTGCGCCGGGAAACGTAGGATTTTAAATTCGCCAGCGGACTGTCCGCGATGACGGCATCCACCCCCTCATTTTTTACCGCGGCCCTCAGGGCGCTCATCGACCCCATGGAAAATCCGTAATAAATGAGGGGCTTCTTGAAATGGGGCCCAGCCTTCAAAAAATTGGTCCAGATTAAATAATCATTCGATTCATAAACTCCGCCGGATAGGGGGGAATCCCCGCTGGCCCCGCAGCCCCTTTGGTCAAAAAGAAGAACCTGGTAACCGGTTTTCACCAGAAACAAGGCGCGGGTAAAAACCTGTTCCCTGTTTTTAAAGGCCCCATGGGTTAAAAGAACGGTCCCCTTGATTTTTTTATCCTTGGCGTCCGCCGGAAGCCACCAACCGGAAAGAGTGATTCCGTCCCCCTGAGCGGAAACGTCCTCGTGTTTTATGCCGTATTTTTCAGGAACAAGCTCCAAAGGTTTATGGACTTTGGCCCGGTCCACAATGGACTTAGCAACCTTTTCCGGGAGGATGGAATAAATAAAGAAGAGGCCTCCCGTTAAAAGAAGGATTAACAGGCCGAGGACTAGTTTGAGGATTAAATGGGAGTTTTTATTTGATTGACTCACTGACTTTTCGCTCCTCTTGTAAATCTGTCATCACGAGGAGGCCACTTTGGGCCGACGTGGTGATCTGAATTAAACAACAAACTGCAGTTTTTGGAATGTTTCGGATTACCACGTCGGCCAAAAGAGGCCTCCTCGCAATGACATCAAACTGAGACACTGCCAAAATCCATTTCCCTTAAAAAAACTTGGCGGCTCGTTTACGCCCTCGGCCGAAGGCTGACGGGTGGAGTCTTGGCGCCGGCTTCGGTTCAAATTCTTTCCACCCCGGCCGAGATGGTCTTCGTCACGAACACCGTCCAGCCTTCGCCCTCGAGTTTCCACGCGATTTGCTCCGCCTTTTCCTGGGACTCCGCCACCGCGAAAACCGTTGGCCCGCTTCCGGAAACCATCGCCCCCAGGGCCCCGGCATCCAGCAATTGTTGTTTGATTTCCCCAATTTCCGGCATCAGGAACAAAGCCGCCGGCTCCAATCCGTTAAAAAGCTTTCCGACAAATTTTTGAAGGTTTTTTTCCCGCAGAACCTGTTCCATCCCTCTGGCCTTTTCCCCGTTTGTCATCATGGCCTTTCCAGATTGATAAACAGCGGGAGTGGAGAGGCCCTCCTCGGGTTTTACAAGAACCAGCGGAATCTCCGGCCCGCTTTCCCAGGGAAATATTTTTTCCCCCCGGCCTGTCCCCAAGGCGGTTCCCCCGGTCAGGAAAAAGGGAACGTCGGAACCCAATTGGGCCGCCATCGATTGAAGTTTCTGGTTTTCCACCTTCGTCTCGAAAAGCCAATCAAGGGCGATTAAAGTAGCCGCGGCGTCGCTGGACCCGCCGCCCAGCCCCGCCGCGAGGGGTATCCTTTTCTTGAGGGCAATTCGAACACCGGCTTTGTCGTTCAAAACTTCCCTTAAAAAAATTTTTGCGGCCTTGACGATCAGGTTGGAATCATCGGCGGGAAGAGGGTTGTGGGACCCGGTAATGGAAAGCCTTACCCCCGGCGCGGTTTCAGTAAGGGAAAGATCATCATGAAGACCGACCGCTTGAAACACCAGGGCCAATTCATGGAAACCATCGGGCCTTTTTCCCAGCACTTCCAGCACCGGGTTTATTTTAGCGGGAGTTTGAACGGTGAGGGTCTTCGGAATCATACGGAAACCCCAAGATTTCCACCACCAAGGCTCCAAGACTCCAAGGAAGGCATTTTTTGTTTCACCAAATCCATCGTCTTTCTTGGTGTCTTGGAGTCTTGGTGGTGAAAAATATGTTTAAGACTTTTCACTGGGAACTGGAGGGTTTAAGTTTTTGAATTTTTCCGGAATATTTCTTGTTGTCAGGGTCCAGTTTGAGCGCGTTTCGCCATTGTTCGACAGCCTCGTCCTTTAGTCCCAGTTTGATTAAAACCTCTCCCAGATGATCAAAAATGACGGCATCATCCTTTCCGTTGGTCTTTAGGAATTTCAGGGACTTGCCAAATTGATCCCTGGCGTCCTTGTACAGCCCTTTTTTGTAAAAAACCCAGCCCAGACTGTCCAGGTAATAGGAATTTTCCGGGTCCAGTTTCAGGGCGCTTTCCACGTAAATTTTCGCCTCATCCAGGTGGACGCCCTTTTCCGCGTAGGAATAACCGATGTAATTGTAGGCATCGGAATTTTTCGGCTGGAACTGGATGACTTTTTTCATTTGTTCCATCGCCTCATCAAAACGTCCCTGCTTGTCCAACAGGGCCCCAAGATTGAAGTAGGCCTGACTGAGGGACCCGGCGTTAAAATCCGCCGCCTTCTTGTTTTTGAAATCCAGTTCAAGTCCAATGGCCTTTTGATAGGCGGCCTCGGCTTTCTTGAATTCATTTTTTTCGTGATAAAACATGGCCTGCATCAGGATTAAATCGGGGTGATTAGGATTGGTTTTAAGGCCGTCCTGGATGGCCTTTTCCGTGGCTGTGTCGTTTTTTTGCTTGTCATATAAAAGCGCCAGCCGGACCCAGGCGTCCACGGACTTTTCATCGTTCTTCAGGATGGCCAAAAGATGTTCCTCCGCCTTGGGATAATCCTTCGTTTCCTCATAGGCGGCGGCCAGCCTGAACTGGATCAAGGCGTTCGCGGGCTGTTTATCCGATAATTTTTGAAAAGCCCCTATGGCCAGGGGGTATTGCTTCAGGCGGAAATAACTTAAACCAATGTAATCGTAAACCGAGAGGTCCCCGGGTTTTAACAGGGAATAGTTTTTAAAAGCCTCCAGGGCCTTCGTGTCGTCCTTTTGATTGTAAAAAAGCTCCCCCATCGCCAGGAAAGCCTGGGAACTTTCCGGATTCACCTTGACCAGTTCCTGATAAACCGCGATGGCCTCCTTGGGTTTTTGATCCAATTCGTAAACCAGCCCAAGGGAGGTGTAGGCGGATTCGAGGGAGGGATCAAGTTCGATGGCCTTCTTGAAGGTTTCCTCCGCCTTGACCACCTGGTTCGCGCGGGTATAGATAAGCCCCATGTTGTAATAAACCGCCGCGGCCTTGGGGTTATCCAAAAGAATTTCCCGGTATTTTTGCAGGGCCTCCTCGGTCCGGTTTTGGTTGGCCAAAACCCCGGCCAGGTAATACCGGGCCTCGATATTTTTGGGATCTTTTTCGATGATCTTCGCGTACTCCCTTTGGGCCTTGGCATATTCCCCCTGGCTGGAAAAAAGGTTTGCCAAAAGAAGACGGGTCTCAATGTTGTTCGGCGCGAGTTCGATGGATTTTTGAAGTTCCTCCACGCTTTTGTAGTCCATTCCTTCCACGTAATAGTGAAAGGCAAGGCGGTCATGGATGGCGGAGGATTTGGAGTCGTACCGGGCGGCTTGTTGAAACTCGACCAGGGATTTATCCTTTTCCCCGATGTGCTGGGCGTAAAGGGCGTTGGCGTAATGCCAGTAGGCGCGCGGGTCCACCTGCCGAATTTCCCGAGGATGGTCCTCCAGCGTGGTGTTGGCAAAACAAGGGACAGTCCCAAAAAGGAAAAGAAAACCAATGGCTGAAATCCGAAAGGGGTTTGATTTTTTCATAATGGGAATTCCCAGGATTTGAATTTTTTCACCGCCGAGTCGCGGAGAAAGTCTCGATCATTACTAAAACCAACTAACACATCAAACACTTTTAAGCTGTTTTTCCTTATTAAACATTGATTCCCTCTGCGTTTCCGCGCCTCCGCGGTAAAGGCTTTTAAGTTTTCAGGGATTTAGATTTGTTTGAAGGATTCGTTCGCCTTGCGGAGGCGTTCATTGGCTATTTTCAGGAACACCAATAGGATTTTCAAGGCGGTATCCGGATGTTTCTCCAGCAGCGTTGTGAAAGCCTTCTTTGTCATGACCAGAAGCAACGATTCCTCAGCCACCCGGGCCGTCGCGGTGCGGGGCCTGTTATCAATCAGTGACATTTCGCCGAGAAACTCCCCCTCTTTCAGGGTGGCCAAAACGGTTTCCTGCCCGTTGGCCATTTTTTTGGTGATATTGACCGAACCCTTTTTGATGCAATAAAGGATTTCCCCCGACATGCCCTCCACAAACAGGGTGGAATTTTTCGTGTAGGCTTTTTCAAAAAAAAGCGGGGCGACGTTGGCCAATTCAGCGAAAGACAGGTCCTTGAACATGGGCTGGTTTTTTAGGGCTTCTGCGTCTAAAGGCGGGGCCATGGAACCTCTTTTAAAATTGATTCCGCATTATATCGCTGATTCGGGCAGGGCATTGAACAAAAACAAATTTCACCGCCACGACGCCACGGGCGCCAAGAATGATAAAACAGGAAAACGACGCTGATTCTCTTCTTGAAAATTATGTCCTTAAACTAAATCCAATGATCTTTATCCTTCGTGGTGACCGTGGCGTCGTGGCGGTAATATCTTTATTTCTTTGGGATTTTTGCCGAGGCTTGAATTCCCTGCTCAATCGCCGATTCCATGCTGCCATATTCCCAGCGGCCGTAACGGCCGGCGGCATAAACGCCCCTCTTCTCGAAATAAGCCAGCAAATTTCCGACAATTTCATCCCTTTCCCCGTCATAAACGACGTAGGCGCCCGGAAGGTTCAAATCCACCCTTGTGACCAGATCCCTTTCGGACTTTATCCACCCGAGTTTTTTTAATTTTTCCATGGCGTGCCGGCCCAAAATTTTAGGATCGGGTTTGGCACCGTTATAGGAAAATTCCACATAAAGGGAAAAATGACCCCTGGGGGCGACGCTGGGAACACAGGCGCTGGCTGATCCCGCCCTGTGAAAAAGGAACTCAGGTTCTGGAAAATAAACCCAGCTGAAGGGGATGGGTTGTTTCCCGCGGAACCCAAAATTGATGTTGTAGATGGAGGTTGCCCTCAATTTTTTTGCCGCCTTTTTCAAGAAGGCTGGCAAGTCGGGGACAAGCCCCGCGAGCTTGGGCAAGGGAAGACTGGAGACGAGGAATTCAAAGTCCACTTCCAAACCATTGTCCAAAAGGGCCTTTTTTTTATTCAGGAACAATTGTTTTAAACCAACTCCGTTCCAAAGATTCGGCAACCCTTGGGCGATAGCCTTGGGGAGAATCGAGATGCCGCCCTTGTCGGGATAAAGGAAAGTCGCGTTGTAGCCTGACAGGGATGGTTTTTTTGTGAGAGCCCCCGCCACCACCTCGGATATCCGGGGCGAAGGGACAAAACGGCCCATCCAGTGGGTGGTTAAATTTTCAAGGGAGACCTTCCAGAGTTTTTGATTATAGGGATACATGAAATTTTTTGAAATTCCAGGGCCAAAGGCCTGCAGGCACCATTTCTTGAAATTTTCCGCATTGGCGGGGTCTACTTTTCGGAAACGCCGGTTGAGTGCCGCTTCCAAATATCCCAAAACATTTCCGCGGACGGTTTCAGATGAAAGCCCCGCGTTATTCTCCTGGTAGGGATATTCGCTGTAAGCCCCCTGACTGTAAATAACCGCGCGACGCTTGCGTTCCTTAAACTGTCCCTTCGCTAAACTGAGAACCCATTTTTTAATCTCATCTTTTTGAAAATGGAGAAAATGCCCCGTGTAATCGAAGGCAAAGCCGTGGGTCTCAATGGTGCGGCAAAGCCCCCCTGTTTCTTTTTCCCTTTCCACAAGCAGATAAGGGCTGGACGCCTCATTAAGACGACGGGCGCAGGAAAGCCCGGCCAATCCCCCGCCGGTAATAAGTGTTCTGATTTTCATTTTTTCTTTTTTCGGGAGGGAGAGGATTTCTTGGTTGAGTTGAGTAAAACACGGAAGGGGCTTTCGCGGATTTTATGGGTTCCCTCATCCACGGGAATACTGGAAATGAAAATGGTAAAGAGCATGGCCATCAGGAACAGGAAGAGGATTAAAACCAGGGCCCTTTTTTCGGAAAGGCGCGCCAGGAAAAAAGCGAAGACCCCGAGGGAAATAGAAAGAGCCCAAAGCGTTAGAACGACTTGTGGAACGGTCATGCCCAAAACCCTCAAACGCAGGGCAAGGTGATCGTTGGAACCCCGAAACATCGAACGGCCCTTGAGAAACCGCAGGACCATCACGAGGGCCGTGTCATAAAGCGGAATACCCAGGATAAAGAGAGGCGCGCAAAGAGCCACCACGTTCACCTGCGTATAGCCGTGGCCGAGCGCGATCCCGGCCAGAACGTACCCCAGAAAAAGGGCGCCCGAATCCCCCATGTAAATTTTCGCCGGCTGGTAATTATAGGGCAAAAAACCCATGACGCTCCCGCCCAGGGCCGCGGCCGTCAATGGCACGTAGCTTTGTTCCCCCAAAAAAGGAACCAAGACAAACCCAAGACAAGCGATGACGGATACCCCGCCGGCCAACCCATCCATGATGTCGATCAGGTTGACGGCGTTGGTTACGGCCACCACCCAAAATATCGTCAAAAAACTTCCCAGGATCGGATGGCTGGGTAAAAATTCCAGTTTCACGCCGAAAACAATAAGAAGCGACGCGGCGAGGATCTGAAAAAAAAATTTTACCGCCGGCGAAAGGGAAAAAAGATCATCCGTCAAACCCAGGATGGCGACAATGGTGCCGCCCACGAGAAGAGCCAAAATTTTTCCCGAGTCAGGGGTCGGCGTGAGAACCAAGGCGCTTAATAGGCCGATGAGAAAGGTAAAGTAAATCGCCAAGCCGCCCATATAGGGAATGGGGGCCGTGTGCTTTTTCAGCTGGCCGGAGGGGGTATCCATAAAGTGGGAGTGAAGGGCGATTTTCCGGAAGAGGGGGGTCAGCCCCAAAGACAGGGCAAAGGTGACGGCAAAGATAATCCAGTAGGCGTTCAAGGGTAACTCCAAAGTCAGCGGTTGGCGTTTGGCTGATGGCTGTTGGCCATAGCTTTAAACCAACAGCTATTCGCTATCGGCTATCAGCTGTTGTTTCGCACTATAACACAGAAGGAAAAGACGCCCAATTGTGGGAAAGAAGCCTATTTGGTCAAAAAAATAGAGCCTCGGTGGGTCGACCGAGGCTCCGGAGGTGAGATTTTAATTCGTTTGAAAGCAGGCCAGTTGTCGCTAGCCTGTTTCGTTATTACATAAAGCAATGTCCATGCCATTCTTCAAACGATTTTCGGGGTATAAAAAGCCTTTAAAATCAGGGTTTTTAAAAAAAAGGGCCAGAACAAAGTGTTAATAATTTTTACATATGTAAAAAATTGTAATATTTTTTTACACTTTTAACATAACCCTATTTTACCCCAAGCCCATATTTCCTTATCTTCTGATACAGGGTCGGGCGGCTAATGCCAAGCCGTGAGGCCGCCTGCTTTTTATTAAAGTGGGCTTCAGTTAAAACCCTTAAGATCAATTCCTTCTCCCCTGATTTCAAGACGCCTTCCTTGGGTAAAACCAAGGGAGAACGGGCGGAGAACCCTCCCGCCTTTTGACCCGTCATTTCCAACGGTAAATGTTCCGGCTTGATAAAACGGTCGTCGTTCAGTGTCACAATCCGCTCGACCACATTTTCCAGTTCCCGGACGTTTCCCGGCCAACGGTACTGCTTCATCATCTGTAGCGCTGGTTCGGAAATCCCCTCGAAACGGGAAGTCTTCTTCGACTTCATCTGGTCCAGGAAATATTTGATCAGGAGGGTCAAATCCCCTTCCCGTTCCCTCAAAGGCGGTATTTCCACCACGATCACGTTCAGGCGGTAATATAAATCTTCCCGGAATTTCCCCTCCTGGATGGCTTTTTTCAAATCCCGGTTGGTGGCGGCGATGACGCGGATATCCACCTTCACCGGCTCGTTCCCCCCCACCCGCTCGAATTCTCTTTCCTGCAAGACCCGTAGAAGCTTGACCTGGGTGGAAAGGGAAATTTCCCCGATCTCGTCCAGAAAAACCGTTCCCTGATGGGCCGCCTCGAACTTTCCTATCTTTTGCCCAGTGGCTCCCGTGAAGGAACCCTTCTCGTGGCCGAAGAGCTCGCTCTCCAAAAGGGATTCCGAGAGAGCCGAACAGGCGATGGGGATGAAAGGCCTGTCATGCCGGCCGGATTGCAGGTGAATCGCCCTGGCCACCAGTTCCTTCCCTGTCCCGTTCTCGCCCAGAACCAAAACGGTCGCGTCGCTGGAGGCGGCCCGCTTGATGAGATCGTGGATTCTCTGCATGGACGGACTGGTCCCGACCAGGGTGGTTTCCTCCACCGGTTTGCTTTTTTGCGCCGCCGCCACGGACACCATGGATTTGGAAAGCGAAAATAAAATGGAGGCGGCGTTTTTGGAGGACCTCACGAACTCCTCATAATCCTCCTTCATTCGGCCGGTGAGTCCCTCGTGAAAATAAACCTGCCCCAGATTGTAAATGGCGTTGACATGGTCTGGATTTTTTTTGATGACGTCCTTAAATTCCGAAATGGCTTTTTCCATTTCCCCCTGCTTGAAAAAACAGACCCCAAGGTCGCTCTGAATATTCAGCCGTTCTTCACCTTCGGGTATGGTCTTGAGGGCTTTTTTATAAACCCGAATAGCCTCCTCAAAACGTTCCAGCGCCATCAGGCAGTCCCCCAAACTCCCCAGGGCGAGGATATTTTTGGGGTTGGACACGATGACCAACTGGTATTGTTCAAGGGCCTTTTCAAGCTCGCCGCGTTCCTTGAATAACATCCCGAGGTTCAGGCGGCATTGAAAGGTCAGACTTTCCGCGCTGTGGAACAGGCCCAGATAATAGCTTCCGGGGGTAACGGGATGGATGTGTTGCAGTGTTTCCATAAAGGAAAACATGGCGTCATTCACGTGGCCCCGCTTCATATGAATCAACCCGATATTGAAATGAGCGTCCAAAAGGGAGGGGAGAATCCGCATGGCTTTTTCATAATATTCCAGCGCCGTATTAAAGTCCTGCAGGTGAAAGGCGGCATGGCCCGCGTCCCTCAGGGCAAAGGCACTGAACGGCTGTTTCTTGATGACGGTCTTAAAAAGCTGGAGGGCCTTCCCGTATTCCCCCTGCTCGAAAGCCTCGATCCCGTCTTCGGTGGCCTTGTCCGCCGACTCATGTGCCGCCCCGCAAACCGGGCAAAAGCGGAATTCCAAATCGAGTGAGTTCCCGCATTCACGGCAAACAAAAAGGGCCATGGTTTAACCCCGTTTCGGCTTCGTCCGGGAAGACGAAGACTTTTGGGCTGGAACTTTTTTTGAATTTTTTCCCTGAAGCTTTTCCAGTTGGAGTATGACCAGATGGTTGGCCTGGGGATGGTCGGCATAGCGTTTTTTGAGCTTTTCATACCACTTACGGGCTTCAGGAAGAAGGCCCGCTTTTTCAAGTTTGTATCCCTTGCGGAATTCCTTTTCAAACTCGATAAACCGAAGCTGTTCCGCCTCCGACAAATGGGTCGTCCAAAGCATACCCGACGCCGTCAAAGCGGCGAGAGTCATCAGGTAGACGAAATAGGGGGGAAAGGCCAAAACCCCCAGGAGATTGACGATGGTCAAGCCGCCCCAATCAACATTTTTCAACATGGTTTTTTGCGAGGGTTGTTCCTTCAAACGAGTCTCCCGGCGAAACCAAAACTTGAAAACACAGAAATAATCCCCTAGAACCAGGTCCTTGTAGGGGCAAGGCATGCCTTGCCCCTACAAAACCCTTGGGTGTGCCGACACCACCGGATCAAACAGATTAAGAAAAAATTTCCCCAGCCCCAAAGTGTAAGCTTATCTTACACCCTGTGGCGAAAAAAAAGCTCCGGTTTCCCGGAGCTTTTCCCCCGCAAAATTTACTTTTTCGCGTAATCCGCGATGTTCAGGCCCAGGGCTTCCTTGCGCGAAAGCTTGATTTTCTTGGTCTTCGGGTCCACCCCAATGCACTTGACCAAAAGCTCGTCGCCTTCCTTCAGGATATCTTCCACCCGTTCCACGCGGCCCTTGTCGAGCTGGGAGATATGGACCAGACCGTCCGTCCCAGGCAGAATTTCCACGAAAGCGCCGAAGTCCATGATTTTTTTCACGGTGCCGAAATAAACCTTGCCCTCCTCGGCCTCGGCCATGAGGCCGGCGATGAATTTCTGCGCGTTCTCAAGGTCGGTTCCGTTCGCGGAGGCTACATGAACCGATCCGTCATCCTCAACATTGACATCCACCCTGAAATCTTCCTGAATCTTCTTGATGGTGGCTCCGCCCTTCCCGATGATCTCGCGGATCTTGTCCACGGGCACCTTGATGGTGATAATTCGGGGAGCGTAGGGCGACATCTTCTCGCGCTTGGTGGACAGGGTCTTGTCCATGATGTCGAGAATATAAAGGCGGCCCTGCTTGGCCTGGGCCAAACCCTTTTCGACAACTTCAAAGGGCAAACCGAAAATCTTGATGTCCATCTGGATGGCGGTGATTCCCTTGCGGGTTCCGGCCACCTTGAAATCCATATCGCCGAAATGGTCTTCCAGACCCTGGATGTCCGTCAGGATGGCGTACTTGGAAACATCCTCGTTGGCGACCAGTCCCAAGGCCACGCCGGCGCAGGGAGCCTTCAAGGGAACGCCCGCGTCCATCAGTGAAAGGGATCCGCCGCAAACCGAGGCCATCGAGGACGAACCGTTGGATTCCAGAATGTCCGAGGTGACCTGGATGGTATAGGGGAAATCATCGTGATTGGGGATCAAAGGCTGGATGGCCTTTTCCGCCAGGGCTCCATGGCCGATTTCACGGCGTCCGGGACCCGACAAGCGCTTGATTTCACCGACCGAGTAAGGCGGGAAGTTGTAGTGAAGCATGAAGGTTTTCTTTTGCTCCCCTTCCAGTTCTTCCAAAATCTGTTGATCGTCCTTGGTTCCCAAAGTTGAGACAACGAGAGCCTGGGTTTGGCCGCGGGTAAAGAGGGCCGAACCATGCGTACGGGGCAATACCCCGACTTCGCAATTGATCGGGCGGAACTCATCGAGCTTCCGGCCGTCCTGGCGCTCGTGGCGGTCCAGAATGGCTTCACGGACCAGATCGGACTCGATGGAATGCATGATTCCGTGGATGTCCTTTTCCTTCTCGGGGTACTTGTCGATCAAGGCTCCGACGGCTTCGTTGCCAACCGCGGCGATCTTGTCCTGGCGCTTGAGCTTGTCCTTCTCCGCCATGGCTTCTTTCATCTTGGAGATCGCGAAATTTTTAACGTCTTTTACCAAGGCCTCGTCGGCCTTGACCAGGGTCAGGGTGCGTTTGGCCTTCCCTGCCTTCTTCACCAATTGTTCCTGGAGGTCGATGATCTTCTGGCATTCCTTATGGGCCAGTTTGATGGCCTCAAGAACTACGGATTCGGACTCTTCTTCAGCTCCACCTTCCACCATGACCACGGCCTTGCGGCTGGCGGCCACGATCAGGTCGAGCGTGCTGGTTTCCATCTGCTTGAAGGTCGGGTTCACCACGAGGTCCCCGTTGACGCGTCCCACGCGTACACAGCCAAACATGTCGGCCACCGGAATATCGGAAACGGCCAGGGCCGCGGAGGCGGCGCAAACGGCCAGGACGTCGGAGTCGTTTTCCTGGTCCGAGGAAATAACCGTGGCATGAAGCTGGACTTCATTGAAGAAACCATCAGGGAACAGGGGCCGGATCGGGCGGTCAATAAGCCGGGAAGTCAGTGTTTCCTTGGTGCGGGGTTTCCCCTCGCGCTTGAACCAGCCTCCGGGGATTCGGCCCGCTGAAGAGGACCTTTCGCGGTATTCAACGGTTAAGGGGAAGAAATCTTTCCCCGGCATGGGCTCCTTGGCGCCGACGACGGCGGCCAAAACGATGGTATCCCCGAACTGAACCAACACGGCTCCATCGGCCTGCTTGGCCATGCGGCCTGTCTCAATCGACAGGGTCGAATGGGCGAATGAGCAACTTACTTTTTCCATTAAAATTTCTCCTTTGTGTTTTGGGTAAAGCTTTCAACTAAAACCACCCCAAAGACACAAAGGCACAAAGAAAAACAAAAGATCGGGTTAAACCCAAGCTGTTGTTTTACTCTGTGGCTCCATGCCTCCGTGGTTAAAAAACTCAAACAACCAAACTTTTCACCACCAAGGGCACCAAGTTCACCAAGTAAAGATAAAAAAAGATTTTTGGATTCACCGATGAATTTTCTTCCGGTTTCTTGGTGAACTTGGTGGTTCAAACTGCCTTTTTACTATTTACGAAGGCCCAAGCGGTCCAGAACAGTCGTATACCGCTTCACATCGTTCTTTTTCAAATAATCCAGAAGCCGGCGTCTTTGTCCGACCAATTGCAGTAAACCACGGCGGGAAGCGTGATCCTTGGGGTGGGACTTGAAATGCTCGGTGAGATACTTGATACGCTCGGTGACAATGGCAATTTGAACTTCAGGAGACCCCGTGTCTCCCTCTTTCTGCTTAAAATCCTGAATCAGCTGGGTCTTTTTTTCCTTGGTAATCATCCTTGAATCTCCTCAAATAAAATTTTTCCGAATAGGCTCCCCTTGAACCGAGCGGCCGTTAGAGAGAACGAACGCCAAGTGAAAGGATCAAAACCTTGCCCCTGTTGAAAACAAAAGCCTTCAGGGGACGGTTATTTTAGGGGCTTTAAGGGGGGGTGTAAAGGAGATTACCCCCTCAAAAGACTGGAAAACCATGGGTTTCAGGCCCTCTTCAACCCCGCGAGCGGGGTTTTACGGACGGCGTTTAAATCCTTCCCGATCTGGCGGACGAGCGCGGTGGAAGAGGAAAACTTTTTTTCAGGCCTCAAATATTTCAGCAAAAAAATCTTCATTCGTTTGCCGTAAAGCTTTCCGAAATATTTCAGGATATGCGCTTCCGCGGCGCGGTGGTGATCGTCATCCTTGAAGGTCGGCCTTTTGCCCAGATTCATCCCGGCCCGGTAATATTTTTTCCCGATTTTTACCGCGCAAGCGTAAACCCCGTCCTTCGGCAAAAACTGCTCAATGTGTTTGAGATTGGCGGTGGGAAAGCCGATTTTGTGGCCGACATGCTTTCCATGAACCACGTTTCCCTCGATCGCGTAAGGACGGCCCAGGAGTTCTCGCGCCGTTTCCATCTTTCCATTCATCAATAATCCTCTGATTCGGCTCGAGGAAACTACCGCGCCCCTCAGCAGAACCGGTTTTACCGCGATAACCTGAAACCCGAATTTCTTTCCAAGGATTCTTAAAAGTCCAACATCGCCCTTGGCGCCTTTTCCAAACCTGAATTTCATGCCCACTACAATTCCCTTGATGGGACCCAAAGTCCGGAGCCAGTCAATAAATTGTTCCGGGCTTTTTTGGGAAAACGACTTGGTGAACCGAAGCGCCACCACCTTGCGTATACCCCTTTCTTTTAAAAGCCGAAAGGTTTCCACGCGCGGCAAAAGAAAAGGAATTCGGATGGTGCCTTTCAGGACATGCATAGGATGATCCTGAAAAGTCACGGAGGAAGGTATGGCCTTGAGCCTTTTGGCCAGCCCCACGGTTTCGTGGATGAGAACCTGATGGCCCCGATGGACGCCGTCAAAAACACCGATTGAAATAACCAATGGCCGCTTGGATTTCAAAGGATTCCCTCCACCCCAAAAACTTTCCTCGGTCTCAACTCACCGCTTTCCGAGACCTCGGCGACCGAACACAAAAGACCCTCCGGATTCAAAATTCGGTAGGTCCCAGCCGAACCTTCGGGCAAATTCATTTTTTTTCCGTGGCAAAGATCCGAGAGCATTGGCCCACCCATTCTCAACTCCCCCAGGTGGGAAACCAGGCTACCTGAGGGAAGTAACATACCCGAAAGGTTTCCCTCTTCCGTCTTTTTTTTAACATCCTCCAGGGTAAAACTTGCCGACAAATGAAAAGGCCCCACGCGGGTCCGCTCGAGACTTTCCATGCAGCCGCCGACAGCCAGGGCTTCCCCCAAGGATTGGCATAAAACCCGGATATAGGTTCCGGCGGAACAGACCACCCGAAAGGTAACCCTGGGGACTTCCACCCTGATTGGTTCCAGTTCCTCAATTTTAATCGCCCGGGGTTTTCGCTCCACCACCTTTCCCTGTCGGGCCAATTCATAGAGTTTTTTTCCCGCGAATTTTACGGCCGAGACCATCGGGGGGGTTTGTTCGGTAATATTTTTCAGCTTGAAAAGTTCTTCCCTGATTTTTTCCCCGGATAACCCCGCCGGATCCTTTTCGTTTATGGTCTTACCCGTAACATCACAACTGTCCGTTGATTTTCCCAGAAGGCAGGTGGCGACGTATTCCTTGGAATAAGAGGAAAACTCAATAAGCCTGGTCGCGATTCCCACCGCCAAAGGAAGAACTCCGGTTGCCATCGGATCAAGGGTTCCCAAATGTCCGATTTGTTTTTCTTTGAGAAGGCCGCGGGCCTTCGCCACCACATCATGGGAGGTCCAACCGGGGGGCTTGTTGATATTAATTACACCGTTCATAAAAATCGTCCTTATGCGGAATTTTCACTAAGTGGAGAAATCAATTTTGAATTCTTAATTTTGAGTTTTGAATTAAGGATTGAAAAACAGCAATTTGATTTAAAATTTGAACTTGGTTTTCTCGCGGAGAAAACATCATTAATTCAAAATTCATAATTCAAAACTCAAAATTGCCCTATCGGAGGGCTGATTGGCAGGCTTGAAGAACAATCTTCAAGGCTTTGTCCAGCGGGCCGGATAAAACCGCGCCGGCGGCGTAGGCGTGTCCCCCGCCCTTGAACTTGTTGGCGATAAAAGCCACATTCACATCCGAACGGGAACGAAGGGAAAGTTTTATTTGGCCGTCCGGTCTTTCTTTCAGAAAAATCGCGATTTGGACTGTATCAATCTTGCGCACGAAATTGATCAGGTTTTCGGTATCCTCATCGCAGGCCCCCGTTTTCTCCAAATCCGAATGGGAAAGTGTCATGGAGGCGATTTTGCCGTCCCCGTAGACCTGGATGGTTCCAAGTGATATCCGCACAAGTTCCATGGCCTCTTTGCTGATCCCCGCGAAAATCTGGTCGCTGACCAGGGCGGCGTCGGCGCCGACATCCACCAGTTCCGCGGCCAGCCTTAAAACCCGGGGTGTGGTGTTGGAATAACGAAAGCCTCCGGTATCGGTGACCAGGGATGTATAAACGCTTTCCGCGATTCCCCTGTCCACCTTCACTTCGAGCGCTTTGATCAAATGGTAAACAATCTCCCCGGTTGCGGAAGCCTCCGGCAGGACTAGGTTGTAATCGCCGTAACGGTCGTTTGAGAAATGATGGTCGATGTTGACGAGAGTGCCAAATTCCTCCCTTTTAACATTGTCCCGAATTCTTCCAAAATTGCCGGCATCTAGGACGAAACAAACCTCGTGGCTTGGGATGACGTCGGAAGTTTCATACTTTTCCACAAAACCCAGGTATTCAAAACGCTTGGGCAGCCGGTCGTGGTTAACCACCCGGACCTTTTTCCCAAGTTTTTTCAAGGCCAGATAAAGGGCCGATTCCGCGCCCAAACCATCTCCATCCGGATTCACATGGGTTGTCAAAAGAAAGGATTTATGGGACTTGATCAGTTGGACAACGGTCGCGAATTTTTCCCTGCCAAAATATTCCGGTTTTTTTTCAGAGCGGGACGATTGTTTAGGTTTGGAAAGGGGTTTAGTCTTCAGTTTCATCGTCTTTTTTTTCTTTCGGCTGGAGGGAATTCAAAATCCCCTTGATTTTCATGGCATGGTCGAGGGATTTATCCAGGTTAAAATGAATATCCGGGGTATAACGTAATTGAAGCCGTCGTCCAAGCTCGCGCCGGACAAAACCCTTCGCTCGTTCCAAACCCGCCATGGTTTCTTGCCGGGTTTTTTCATCCCCCAAAACAGACACGAAAATTTTGGAGTGTCTTAGGTCATCGGCGGTTTCGACCAGGGTCACGGTCACGAAATGAATCGCGGGGTCTTTAACTTCCTGGGTCAGCATCACGCTGACTTCCCGTTTGATGGCTTCCGATACCTTTTCCGCGCGTTTAAAACCCATTCCAACCCCTCAACCCCAAATGAAAAATGGATAATTTAAAATGTACAATTTTTAAAATCAGCCTTCCCATCTTCCATTTTACATTCTTCATTTTTCATCGAAGTTAGTCGACCAGCTTCTGCGCGACCGCCTCAAGGACGTAAGCCTCCAAATGGTCCCCCACCTGGATGTCCTCAAAACCCTCAATGCCGATACCGCACTCGTAATTGCTGGCAACTTCCTTCACATCGTCCTTGAATCGGCGCAGGGAGGAAAGGGCGCCCTCGTAAACCACCGCGTCCGCCCGGAGAACCTTGACCTTGGCCTTGCTGGTGAATTTGCCGGAAAGAATCATGGAACCGGCGATGGGTCCCTTGGGAGTATTGAATAATTGCCTGACCTCGGCCTTGCCGATGGAAACCTGGCGGTACGTCGGTTCCAGCATACCCTCCATGGCCTTGCGGACGTCTTCCACGGCGTCGTAAATGATCTTGTAAACTCGGACATCCACGTCCTCTTTTTCAGCTGTGGCTTTTCCGTTGGAATCCATCTTCACGTTGAAGCCAACCACGATGGCGTTGGAGGCGGAGGCCAAAAGAATGTCGGAGTTGACGATATTACCGGTTCCCTTGTGAATGACGCGGAGGGCCACCTTCTCGGCGGAAAGTTTTTCCAGGGAGGAGGCAAGGGCCTCCACGGACCCCTGAACGTCACCCTTGACGATGACTTTAAGTTCCTTGATCTGCCCTTCCTTGATTTGCTCGAACAAGTTATCAAGCGTGATATGTTTCATCGCTCCCACCAGGCGGTTGTCCTTCATGGCCTCCGTGCGGCGTCCGGAAATTTCGCGGGCAATCTTGGAGTCTTCCATCATGTAGAAGGTGTCGCCGGCCTGGGGAACATCGCTTAAACCCAAAACTTCAACCGGCGTCGCGGGACCCGCGGCCTTCACCACCTTGCCCAAATCGTCGTGCATGGCCTTCACCCGTCCGTAGGTGCTTCCCGCCAAGACGGTGTCGCCGATGTTCAGTGTTCCCTTTTCAACCAGCAGGGTCGCAACAGGACCGCGGCCTTTATCCAATCTCGCTTCCAAAACCACACCCTTCGCGGGACGATTGGGATTGGCTTTTAATTCCAAAACCTCGGCCTGGAGCAGGATCATTTCCAAAAGCTTTTCAAGGTTCAACCGCTTTTTGGCCGAAACCTCGACGTAGATGGTCGTGCCGCCCCACTCTTCGGGAACCAATCCACGTTCGGCAACCTGGGTCTTGACCCTGTCCGGATTGGCTTCAGGCTTGTCGATTTTATTGATGGCCACAATGATGGGCACCTTGGCTTCTTTGGCGTGGTCGATGGCCTCAAGTGTCTGGGGCATCACGCCGTCATCGGCCGCGACCACAAGGACAACGATGTCCGTGGCCTTTGCTCCGCGGGCCCTCATCAATGTAAAAGCCTCATGACCAGGGGTATCGAGGAAAGTAATGGAACCCTTTTCAGTCGTAACCTGATAAGCGCCGATGTGCTGGGTGATTCCGCCGGCTTCGCCTTCAGCCACTTTGGTTTTGCGGATGGCGTCCAGCAGAAGGGTTTTTCCATGATCGACATGACCCATAATGGTGACGACCGGCGAACGGGGCTTTAAATCCTTTGGATCATCCGGGGCTTCCTGGAACATTTCAGCGCCGAAAAGTGGAACCACCTCCACCTGGGCATCGTGAGCCGAGGCCAAAGTTTCCGCCACGGTCATATCGAGGCGTTGGTTGATGGTGGCCAGAATTTTCAGGTCCAGCATTTCCTTGATCAAAACGCCGGCTTTTACGTTTAGTTTCTGGGCCAATTCAGCGACGGTGATGCCCTCGGTAATTTTGACGACGGTCAGAACCTTGGGCGCGGCCGGAGTTCCGTCCTCATTAAAAAGTTCTTCCGTTTTCGGTTTTTCCTCAACCGCCTCGTTCTTGGCGGCCGCCGTGACGCTCTTGGGCCGTCCCGCCGCGAGTCCATGACCCCCGGACCGGGGAGGCATGGCCTTGGTTCCAGCCGGTTTACGGGTGGTGGTGGCCGGTTTTGCCGCTGCCTTGGTAAAAGTCTTGGGAGCGGGATAAGTCGCCGTTGGGGAAGACAAGGAATTTGAGTGTTTCAAAAGAGTTTTAGTCGAAGCGGAGGGCGAGGAAGCGGTTGTAGCCGGGGTTTTAAATCCCGCCGATTTGGGGGATACGCCCGTTGAAGGCCCGGAAGCCGCGACAGAGGCGGCGGCGGAAACCAAATCCGCCAGACCCAAATCCCGGCGAATGTCGGACTGGATCTTGTCATCAACCACCGTCAACTGGCTGGGAATGGCGAAGCCCAGCTTCTTGCAGCGGTCCAGGATCTCCTTGCTGGGAAGTCCCAGTTCTTTGGCGAATTCAAAAAGGCGTTTACCCATGGGAGATTAGTTTTCCTCCACGGTGGAATCAGAAGGAGCGGCGGGGGAAAGCTCCGGAGAAGCCGGAATCGTGGGAATGCCCTCATCGTCTTTTGTAAGTTCTGGTGCGTCCGGGATCTCTCCCTTTACGGCCCCCTCGTCAATTTCATCCGGCGGAGCGTCTTTTCGTGTTTCCTCGGTCAAAGCATCAGCGGCACCAGCGGAGGGAGCCTCAATTTTGGCGTCCGCCAGTTCAGAGGGAACCTCCTGTTGAATTTCCTGGAAGTGGGCGTCCATGCGCGCCCTTTCCTCTCCCGCGTGCTGTTCCTCATTTTTGATGTCGATCTTGATGCCGGTAAGCCTCGCGGCCAAACGGGCGTTCTGGCCCTTCTTGCCGATGGCCAGGCTCAGCTGGTCATTGGGGACGATAACCTCAGCCGAGGGAATCTCGGGATGGAAAACAATCCGGGAAATTTTCGCCGGCGACAGGGAGTTGGAAAGATAGGCGTGCGGTTCCTCGGCCCAGCGGACGATGTCCACCTTTTCCCCGCGGATCTCATCCACGATATTTTGAACGCGGATTCCCTTTACTCCCACGCAGGCTCCGACCGCGTCAATGCGGTCATCGCCCATGGAGCGGACGGAAATTTTCGTGCGGGCCCCGGCTTCACGGGCAACGCTCTCAATTTTGACGGCTCCCTCGTAAATCTCGGGAACTTCCAGCTCGAAAAGTTTTCGGACCAAATTCGGGTGGGCGCGGGTCACGATGATGGCGGGGCCCTTGACCGTTTTGCGGACCTCGAGAACCAAAAACTTCATGCGCTCTCCGGTGGAATAGCGTTCGCGGGGTACCTGTTCCTTGGCCGGCATTAGGGCCTCGGCGTCGCCCAGGGAAATAATGACGTTTCGGCCTTCATAGCGAAGAACACTTCCGGTAATAAGATCGCCTTCCTTTTCCTTGAACTGGTCATAGACACTTTGACGCTCGGCATCCTGAACCCTTTGGACAATAACCTGTTTGGCGGTCTGGGCCGCGATTCGGCCGAATTGCTCGTTGGGAATGCGGATCTTCACGACATCGCCCACCTGGGCGTCATCCTTGTGTTTTCGGGCATCGGATAAGGTCATCTGGATGCCGGCATCGGTAATGGTGTCCACAACTTCCTTCAGGTAAAAGGCCTTGAATTCATAGTTAACATCGTCAAATTCAACATCCACTTCCTGCCCAGCGCCGTAGATTTTTTTGGCGGCGGAAGACAAAGCGGCCTGTATCGCCTCGACAAGCTTTTTCTTGTCGATGCGCTTGGTATGTTCTAATTGGCTCATCACCAAGGCTAAATCGTTACCCATAACCCTCGCTCCGCTCGGAATTTAGAGGTAGGAAGTAGGAATTTGGAAGTTTATTACAACTCCTAATTCCCAACTCCTAATTCCTAATTTTTTATATCTCAACCACCAGCCGGGCGGTTTTCACTTCGGTGAAAGGCACCCGAAAATTTCTCGTCTTATCCAGCCAAACCTCAACCTCATCGCCAACTACTTCCCCCAACCGGCCTTGAAAGGCCGCTTGCCCCACCAGGGGCTCGCGTAAAACAAAATGGGCCATCCGGCCCTTGAACCTTTGGCAGTCCTCCAGGTTTCTTAAAGGCCTGTCCAATCCCGGGGACGACACCTCCAGCAAATAGGCTGTCTCGATGAGGTTTAATTCATCCAGGCGCTTTTCCAGATCCCGGCTCACCAAGGCGCAATCCTCAACCGTGACCGGGCCCGACTTCTTGTCGATGGCCACAGTGACCACCAGGATGCTGCCCTGGGGCCTGCTCTTGAGCTCAAAGAGCTCCAGAAAGTTGTCCTTTACCACGGCTTCGGTGATTTCCCGAAGCTGGACTAAATTCGGCTCGTTCAGAAACCCCATCGTTATCTCCATCCGCCTTCGCTAAATATTGTGGGTTTCCCAAAATAGCGAAAACCCGATAGCTACGGCGGATTCCGCCAAGTCGTGGCGGATGCCCACCGACCTGTCTGGCGTAGCTTTAGCAAAGCCAGAAGCCTTGGCGAAGGTGGGCCAATAATTTCCCACGGGTAAACCCCGTGGTCTCCATAAACAACAAACGGCCTTTCGGCCGTCAAAAACACCGCAAAACTTGTCCCTGACCACGAAAAGACCAAAAAAGGAGAAAAAAAAAGTAGGCCGTGAAGGGGCCCACTTTTTGGGACTGCCTTAAATTCATGAATGTTTTAACAGAAAGAATGAGGGTTGGCAAGGGGAAAGGCCCGAAAAGGCCTAAAACTAAAGGATTTTATCGCCAGCTTCTGACAAAATTAATTAAACCTATGTACGTAACCCAACTGCCATAAAAAAAATAAACCAGGGCCTTCACTATAAGTGGGGTTCAATTCAAGATCAAATCCCAACAAATTGACCTCCAGCCCCGCGCCAAGGTAATTCAAACTGTAGGCCGAGCCACCGTTCCAAAAAATATGCGGGCCATCCACGCGACCGGCCAAAAGTGAGGTGCCCATCAAAAAATCTTTGTTTTCAATTAATTTTATAGAACCATTCAACTGAACTCCCCGAACCAAATTTGACCAATAACCACCTGAAATCTTTAATCCAAAGTCCTTCCAGTAATAACCACCCACAAGATTTAGTAGGGCTGGAAACCCAATGGTTACCCCTGTAATTGGGTACTTTTGTTTGAATGATTTGCCATCCGTGTAATCGATTGAGGCAATTTCGGCTTTGGGAATTTTAACTTGTTCGCCTTTAACCGTTTCGAGCAAAACGGAATCATTTTTCTCTTCCAAAATTTTTCCTTTGATTGATTTCCCATCCTTCAATACCAACTCGGCGGATTTGGCCAAACCGCAAATACCAAAAAGGAAACAAATTAAAATTAAGCCTGGCAAGGTTCTTTTTATTTCCATCATTTAACAACTCCAGAATGTCCGTGAAACATTTCAAAAATAAAGCAGTAAGTATTTACTTGGCGTTTCTAATCTTCCAAAGTAATTTAAATTTTTCCTAATCGCTTCAATCTTCAAATTCCGATAAAGCTTTCAACTTTGAAGCGGCCATCTTTCGACTATTCTGGTCAGCATCCACCTGAATTTCATTCTCTAATTTTTTGAGCAGATTAACGATTTCGCTAATAGTTGGTTTTTTTACCAATCAACACCATTACCCGATCAATAAATTCGTCGTATTCGTCCTCGGTATTTACAACTAAATGGGATAGTAAAGGATCCCAATCATAAAAAAGAATTTTTCGTACCGAAATAAACAATGTTTCTTTGTTCATCTCAATGACCAGCCAGTTTTAAAATTTGTCTCATTAAAGGGGGTGAAATCCTTTTCGCCATAGAGCGTTACTACTGTTCCCAATTTATCAACAACATTGGGGTCAGGTCTTGAAAACGGCACTAGGACTTAAAACCGGTGTTCGAAGTGGCGTTATCAAGGCCTGACCCCATCGTTTAAAACAGCGAAACCTGTTTGGAATCTGGAATATCCTTTAGGCAGCCGTGGGTTTTGAGGATTTCCACCACGTTCTTGTTCACCCCGCAGCGCTCAACCAGGTCCTCGATGGAACTGAAGGGCCCCTTCTTGCGTTCTTCCACGATGGATTCGGCGGCTGTCTCACCCAAGCCCGGCAAACCAATCAAGGGTGGGCGGATCGCCCCTTCCTCAAGTTGAAATTGGTGGGCGATGGATTTAAACAGGTCCACCGGCAGGAACTTGAACCCCCTGGCGTACATTTCCTCAGCCACCTCGAGAACGGAAGCCTCATCCTGTTCCTTGGCAGTGGGCTTTTCAATCGAGCGGATGGTTTTGATGCGGTCCTTGACCCGGCCAAGACCGTCACAGGCGACCGTCGCGTCAAAACCAAAAGCCTTATTGGTGAAATAATCCGCGTAGAAGGCTAAGGGATGATGGACCTTAAAGTAGGCGATTCGGAAGCTCATGATGCAATAAGCCACGGCGTGGGCTTTGGGAAAGATGTACTTGATCTTGCGGCAGCTGTCGATATACCAGGAAGGCGTCTTGGCGTCGCCCATGGCTTTTTCGTATTCGGGCTTCAAACCCTTGCCTTTACGGACATCTTCCATGATTTTAAAGGCCAAGGCCTCATCCATTTTCTTTGCCACGAGGTCGTTCAACATATCGTCGCGGGTGGAAATAACCGTGGAAAGGGTCGCGGTTCCCTTCTTGATCAGTTCCTGGGCGTTGCCCAGCCAGACATCGGTACCATGGGCCAGACCGGAAAGACGTACCAAGTGCTCGAACTTGTTGGGTTTCGTATCCCGCAACATGTCCATCGCGAAGGAAGTCCCGAACTCTGGAACACCCAGCGTTCCTAAATCTTTATCGATTTTTTCTTTCAGGTTCAGCGCCTTCACACCCGCGAACAAACTCATGGTCTCGGGATCGTTCAAGGCGATTCCAACAGCTGAAACCCCCGTCATGCTTTCCAAACGCTTCAGGCTCGTGGGATTGTCATGGCCCAGGATGTCGAGCTTCACGAGACAATCGTGCATGCTGTTGTAATCAAAGTGGGTGGTAATAACATCCCCGTCCTTGTTATCCGCGGGAAATTGCACGGGGCAGACGTCGGTAATTTCCATGTTCTTGGGAAGAATGACAATACCCCCGGGATGTTGGCCGGTCGTCTTGGAGACCCCGGAACAACCCTTCACCATGCGGTTAAGTTCAGCGTTACGGGCTTTTCGCCCAGCCTCTTCCATGAATTTCTTCACGAAACCGAAAGCAATGCGGTCCTGGACCGCGGAAATGGTTCCCGCCCGGAAACAATGGTCCTTTCCGAAAAGTTCCTCCACATATTTATGGGCGATGTGCTGGTACTCGCCGGAAAAGTTTAGGTCGATATCCGGCATCTTGTCGCCCTTGAACCCCATGAAAACCTCAAAGGCGATGGAGAACCCATCCTGGCCCATTTTCTTTCCACAGGTGGGGCAATTTTTGGCGGGCAAATCCACGCCAGCGGTCGAGGAGGCGTTTTCGGGAAACTCATGGTAATGGCCTTCTTTGCATATCCAATGGGGAGGCAAGGGATTTACCTCGGTAATGCCGCTCAGGAACGCCACAAAGGAACTGCCAACGCTTCCCCGGCTTCCGACGATATAACCGTCGGAAAGGGATTTCTTCACCAGTTTCATGGCAATCACATAAAGGGTCGCGAATTTATTGTCAATGATGGCCTTGAGCTCTTTATTCAGGCGCTTCTCGATAAAGTCGGGCAGGAGGGTTCCATAAAGCTCATGGGCCCTCGCGTTTGAAATTTCCCTCAAGTCGTTTTCGGCGGTATCCCAAACAGGGGAAAGGGTTTGGGTGGGCAGGGGCTCCACATCCTCGATCATTTCGGCGATCAATCGGGGGTTGGTGACCACCAATTCATGAACCGTTTTTTCGTCAAAATAATCAAAATCTTTTTTCAGTTCATCCGTGGTTTTGAAATAAAGGGGGGCCTGGCGTTCCACCCCGTACCCCATTCCCGCGTGAAGAATCCGGCGGTAAACCTCATCGTGCGGCTCAATAAAATGGGAATCTCCCGTGGCAAGGACCATTTTCCCAAGCTTTTTGCCGGTTTCGTAAAGGGTGCGGGTGTGGGTTTGCAGTTCCTCCATGCTTTTGACGGCCCCATCCTGGATCATGAATTCATTGTTGGCGCATGGCTGAATCTCGATGTAGTCGTAAAACTTGGCCACTTCCTCCACCGGTTTGCTCTTGTGCAAGAGATGCTGCCAAACCTCCCCCTGTTCGCAGGCCGAACCTACAATGATTCCCTCGCGGTGGGCCTCCAACAGGGCCCGGGGAATAAGCGGGCGTTTGTAAAAATATTTCATGTGGCTCTCGGAAACCAGCTTGTAAAGATTCTTGAGCCCTGTTTTGTTTTTGACCAAAAGGATGATGTGGTAGATGGCCATCCCTTTTTCTTTTTTGAACTCATCGACCAGGTAGCCTTCGATACCCAGAATCAGCTTGATGCCGTGTTTTTTGGCCGCAACCTTGGCTTCCGGATAGGCCTGCACCACCCCGTGATCGGTTATGGCGATGGCCGGGTGTCCCCACTTGGCGGCCCTTTCAATGAGCCGCTCGATTTTGGAAAGACCGTCCATTCGGCTCATTTGGGTGTGGCAGTGAAGTTCCACCCGCTTTTCCGCGGCCGTATCCATGCGGGACTCAGGAGGCGGAACCTTCATGATGTCCCTGACATTTAATACCAGATCCTCGGCGGAGTATTTATTAAACCGCAAATCCCCCCGAACCCTTACCCAATCCCTTTCCTTGATGCCGCCTTTAAACTTTCCGTCGTTCTCGTGGAAGAACAGGACTTCCAATGAATCGGTGTAATCGGTAATGGTCATTTTCACCATGTGGCGGCCGCTGCGGGTCTGGAACTGTTCATACATAATAATTTCGCCCTGGGCCGTGAACCCGTTTTGTTCATCGTTCACGTTCATGGATTGGGGTTCTTCGGCGATTTTTCTTCCATAGATCAATACCGGGGAGGGGACTTTGGGCGCAGAATTGAACCCCGCGGGATTTTCAGCCGCCTGAACCACGGGCATTTCGGGAACCAACGCGGAATTAATTTCCAGTTGAACCTTTACCTGTGAACCGCAACGCCGGCTTAGGGTGTCCCCTAGAAATTTCACGCAATTGCTGCGGTCCAATTTTTGGCGGGCCATTTCATGGGGGACCTGGAAATTAACGTTTTGGTCCAAAATCTCAAACCGGCAGGGGGTAAACCACCCCTCGGAGATCTCCGATTCCTCCATCAGGCAAAAAAGAAAATCTTTTTCATGGGCGGCGATGTACTCAGCGGGAGTGATGACCGAGGGCCCGTAATGGACATCCAGGACCACCCGCCCCACGTCCGGAAGGCTTTCCTTGAGATGGCTCGTGACATTGGCGTAGGTCTCGGGGGAAACAGGCGCCCCCATTTTGAGGCGGAGAACCAGTATGGCTTTTTCGGGGTAAATCTGGACACCGAGGATTTCCGACTGAAGAAAACGCTCTTGTTCGAAGCATTGAAGGGGGATTTGTTGTAAAAGTCCGTAAAAGGGGGAGGAAGCCGTCTCGTTTTCCGTTGGGGGAGTACTTACGGGCGTCATCCTGCCTCCATCAACGAATATAAGGGTAAAGTAAAAGGGGTTGGGGTCAGCTCCTTCGAACTATACAACCTATGGGAAAGAAGTCAAGATTTTTCAGAAAACCATTTTCACCACCAAGAGCACCAAGGTCACCAAAAAAGATTTCAAATTCTGAAATCTAAATCCTTTTTCTTTTTCCTCCCTTGGTGCACTTGGTGACCTTGGTGGTTATAAATAATTTGTTGTTTTTAAGGGTCAAAATAAATCCCGAAGCCCCAGTGGTCATCCTTCTGCCGGTAAAACTGGCCGTACTCGCTGTTGCCGTTATAGTAAAGAAGCGCCAGCCGGATCGCCTGGCGCGTTTCTTTTTTAAATTTCCATTGAAGACCCAATTGAAAAGAATGATTTACGATTCCACCGGCCTCATCTTTCAACTTTAAGTCATAACCCAAATAACCCCGCCCGATCGTTTTAAACAAAAAATCAAAGGAGTCCGTAAATAGCTCCGTACCGGCGTGGATAAAAAAAGGTTTTTCGGCCGGATCAATATGCCCCCAATACCCGACCCCCGCGTAAACCCGAATATTGTCCGAGGGCTGGAAGGAGGAGGTAAACCTGAAGCTTTCCCGGGTATAAATAAACCGGGGGACATAATCGAAAAGTTCATCGCCTAGGTGGGAACTGAAGTGGACATATTCCAGGCGGTGGGAAAATTCCCCCGAGGCTTCGCTGAAATAAACTCCCAACTGCCAGTCGCTGACCCGCTCCGGAAAGGCGTTATAAATGTACCAGCCGTTGTCAAAAACCACCCGCTTGGGATAGGACGAATAGTCCGCGTTTCCCAAGCCGATGTAGGCGCCCTCCAAAATTCCCCATCCCCATCGGGATTGATCCGCCGGACGCCACTGGAGAAGTTCAATGACGGAACCGATGGATCCCTCATAGGCATTGAGCCCGTCCTGGATATTGACGCTGGCGTGGGGTTCCCTGGGGTCCGCGATCAGTGATTCGAAAACCGGTTCCTTCGGCAGGAAAATTAAACGTTCTTCCCCCGCGAGTAGAAACTTGGGAAAAAGAAAAACCATTTTCAACACCAAGACTCCAAGACACCAAGAAAACCTTTTTCCTTTAGTTTCGCACTTAACCTTTTTTCCCCCTTGGAGCCTTGGAGTCTTGGTGGTAATAATTATTTTATTTTTATGGATCAAAATAAACCCCCACCGCCCAGTGGTTGTCGTGGCCCTGGTAGAACTGGCCGTATTCATAATTGCCGTCATAAAAAATAACCGCCAAACGCAGGGCCCGGGATTCTTCCGGGTTAAACTTCCATTGGATTCCCAATTGGGCGGTCTTGTTCAAGGTTCCCGCCCCCTGGGCTTTCCATTTCAAATGAAAGGTCCCGTAACCTCTCACGGTGGTCCCGATAAATTCAGAAGCGGTTGAAAAAACCTCTGCCCCGAGAGAGGCGAAAAAGGCGTTATCGTAAGGGTAGATGTTTTCCCAGACCCCTAATCCGGCGTAAAAACGCAGGCTCTCCGAGGGTTGATATGAAAAGGTGTAATTAAAGTTTTCACCGTTGTAAATGATGGGTTCCTGGAGCCCTTCCAGGGAATCCCCGAGGTGGGAGCTTTGGTGGAGAAATTCCAGACGGTGGGAAAAGGAGCCGGAACTCCCGGTCAAATACATCCCCGCCAACCAATCGTTGTTTCTCATGGGAAAGGCGACCCCCTCCTGGTCCAAAAGGATGAAGCCGGTTCCAAACATTCCCACGCTCCACTGGGTCCCATCCGGCGGGGAAAAACGGGCCAATTCAACGGTGGCTCCCAGCGCTCCCTCAAACCGGACCTGACTGGTGTGGGAAATTACGCTGGTTTGAGGCTCGCGGGGATCACCGATGAGGGGCCGAAAAAGGGGCGCGGGGGGAAGAAAAACCCATTCCTCGGCTAAGACCCGAAAAGGGAAAAAAAAGACAAAACCTATTAACCACAAAGGCACCAAGGGCACCAAGAAGGATAAAGAAGAAAAAAATTCGATTATTTTATAATTTTTAAACATACATCTTGGGCCCCATTTAGTGCCCTTTGTGCCTTTGTGGTTCAATCTAAGTTTTCAGGATTTTTTCATAGGCTTCCAGCATCCGTTTGGCCATGGAAGTGGAGGACCATTTATCGGCTTCGGCGAGTGTTTCCGATTTCTTTTGGTCATAAAGGGCCTTGTCCGTCAGCATCTTGTAAACGGCTTCGGTAAATTCGTCCTCATTCAATTGGGTGGTCAAACCGCCACGGCCCGATGCCATCACGTCCTTGATTCCCATTTCCGCCACGGCAACCACCGGAGTTTCCGCGGCCATGGCTTCGGTCACCACGAGGCCTTGGGTTTCCGTTATGGAGGCAAAGACGAAAAGGTCCGCTCCCGCGTAACAATCCCGCCAGTCTTCCTTGCTGAGGTAGCCGGCGAAATGAACGCAATCCGTCATTTTTAAGTCCACGGTCATTTTTTCTAGGTGCTTCTTGGCCGCTCCCTCCCCGGCGATAAGAAACTGGATGTTTGGCACGCGGGGACGAAGACGATTCACCACCCGAAGCAGGAAGTCGATGTTCTTTTCCTCCGCGACCCTTCCCATGAATAAAAGGATCCTGTCTTCCGGTTTGTACCCTTTTAATTTTCTAAACCTTTGGGGATCCCTTCCCTGGAAACGTTCCAACCGGATGCCCGTGGGAATAACCTCAATGGGTTTTGAGACGTTGTAACCTGCAAGGACATCCCTCATTTCCGTCGAGGGCGTGATGAGGAGGTCGCAGGAATCACAGTAGCGGCGGCTGGCGGTTTTGGCGTACCAGACGGACAGGGCTTTCGGAAGAAACCAAAGGTAATGCTCCACGTAGGCGGCGAAAAGCGTGTGATAGGTATGAACCACCTTCGCCCCGGACTTCCTTGCCCATTTGACCGCGGGTCCGCCGATGGTGAACGGGGTTTGGGTGTGAACGATGTCATATTTTTTGTCGATAAACTGTTGAATGAGTTTTTTATCGCCGCCCGGGTGGCCCAGGCGGTCCTCCGGATCAAAGAAAAGGTACCAGGAAGGAAAGCGGTAAATCTTAAGGTGGTCGCTGACGTCAATGTGATTCGGAAAAGCCGGCGCGTAAATGTGGACCTCATGGCCCAATTTCGCGAATTCATCGGCAAAAATCTGGGTGGAAGCCGATACCCCATTGATGCGGGGGTAGTAGGTGTCGGTGACGAGGGCAATTTTCAATTAAAACCTTTCAAAAAGAATACATCTAGCGCCAGGACTCCAAGGTCACCAAAAAAGTTTTTTTATTCAAAAACAAAAATCCTTTATTTTTTTGCATTTCTTGGTGTACTTGGTGCCCTTGGTGGTTCAATGCCTTAGTGTGTACAGAGTTTCCATTCTTCCGCCGCGAACTCCCTCACCTTATCCAATACCTGCGCCACGGGAACCTTGGCTGGTTCCTTTTCCCGACGGCGTTTGATCTCGATCAACCCTTCCTTCAATCCGCGCGACCCGACCCGAACCGACAAAGGCATTCCCAGGAGGTCGGCGTCCTTGAACTTGAAGCCGGCGGAAGCTTCGGTGCGGTCATCATAAAGAACTTCGTATCCCGCCTTCTTTAAATCCTCATAAAATTGATCCGCCGCCTTGGCCACTTCCGGCTCGGCGGGATTCAAAAGAAGCAAATGCACTTGATAAGGAGCCAAAGAAATGGGCCAAAGGATTCCTTCCGCGTCATTGTGCTGTTCAATGGCCGCGGCCACGGTGCGGGTTACGCCAATGCCGTAACAACCCATGACCGCCTCATGGTCCTTGCTGTCCTCGCCAAGATAAACGCATTTCATGGACTTGGAATACTTCGTTCCCAGCTTGAAGGTCTGTCCCACCTCGATACCCCGAACGATTTTCAACGGCTTCCCGCATTTGAGACAGCTTTCGCCGTCCTTCACGCTTCTAAAGTCGTTGTACCAGGGCGCGGCGCAATCACGGCCGATCTCCACATGAATTAAATGTTTATCTTTGATGAGAGCGCCCGTCACGTAATCGTGGCCCTCTTTCAAGGCGTTGTCCGCCAGGATCTTCACGCCCTTTAGCCCCACAGGTCCCGCGAAACCAACGGGAGCGCCGGTTACTTCCATCACTTTTTCAGGGGAGGCCAGCACCAGTTCCGTGGCGCCGAGGGCGTTTTGAACCTTAACCTCGTTGACTTCATGGTCGCCTCGAACCAAAACAGCGATGGGCTTGCCGTCAGCGAGGAAAATAAGAGTTTTGATGAACTGGGAAGGCGGAAGTTTTAACAACGCCCCTACTTCTTCCACGGTGTATTTACCGGGAGTATCCACGGGTACGCAGGCTTCGGAGGCGGCTTGGGAAACGGCGGAAGGGGATGGAACCCCAATTGCTTTTTCCATGTTGGCGGCGTAGGAACAGGCCTGGCACCAGGCGATGGCGGCTTCCCCGCTGTCCGCCATGACCATGAACTCGTGCGTGAAACTGCCGCCGATCAAACCCGAATCCGCCTCGACCGGCGAACAAAGAAGCCCGCAGCGTTTGAAAATCCGCTTGTAGGCCTCGAACATGATCCAGTAGGTCTTGTCGCAGGCCGCGTCATCGACATCGAAGGAATAACCGTCCTTCATCAGGAATTCCCGGCTCCTCATGACCCCGAAACGGGGACGGACCTCGTCCCGGAATTTGGTGGCAATCTGGAAAAGGTTCATGGGCAGTTGCTTGTAGCTCTTGAGTTCCCGGCGGACCATGTCGGTAATGACTTCCTCGTGGGTCGGCCCCAGGGCGTAATCCCGCTCGTGGCGGTCTTTTACCCTCATCAATTCCTTGCCGTACTTCTGCCAGCGGCCCGTTTCCTGCCATAACTCAGCGGGGGTCATGATGGGCATCAGGACTTCCTGCGCCCCGGCCCTTTCCATTTCCTCGCGGATGATCTGGTTCACTTTTAGAATGACACGCTGGCCCAAGGGAAGGTACTCGTAAAAACCGGAGGCCACTTTGCGCATGAGTCCCGCGCGAAGCATCAGCTTGTGGGAGGGGATTTCCGCCTCGCCGGGCGTTTCCTTGACGGTTGGGATGAAGGCTTTCGAGACTCGCATAAAAATCCTTTAAGGCTTTTTCACCGCAGAGACGCGGAGATCGCAGAGTAAAAAAGAAGGGCACGGCAAAAACCGTACCCTGTTGATAAACCATTTTATTCAACGGAATGATTTGAATAAGAGTTTAAGCGAAGCAAACAACCCAAATCAAGAAAAGCCTTTCTCTGCGACCTCTGCGTCTCTGCGGTAAGGATTAAGCTTTTTTGGATACCTTGCCGTCGATCTCGGCGGCGCGCCTTTTAATCTCGCCGATCAGGTTGGGCACCAGTTCCTCTTCCTTGAGACGGGTCTTCTCAATGCCCTTTTCAAAGATAACCCCGTGGCCCTTTTCGGCGCAAAGTCCGACATCCGCCTCAGCGCCCTCACCCAAACCGTTCACCACGCATCCCATGATGGCGACCCTCATCGGGGTTTTCATGGTTAAGGTGGCTGTCTCAACCTCATCCACCATTTTTTCAAGGTCCACGTGGCATCTTCCACAGGTGGGGCAGGCGACAATTTCCACGCCTTCCTTGCGGAAGCCCATGGAACGAAGAAGATGGGTGGCGACTTTGACTTCCTCCACCGGATCAGCCGTCAGGGAAACACGGATAGTGTCGCCGATTCCATCGGCCAGGACCGCGCCCATTCCGGCGGCGCTCTTGGTGATTCCCTGCATCTTGGTGCCCGCCTCGGTCACACCGACATGGAAAGGATAATCGCATTGTTCAGCCAGCAAGCGGTAGGAACGGATCATGGTCGGCACGTGGGAGCTTTTAACCGAGATGATCATTTGGCGGTAACCGAGGGATTCGATAAAGCGAATATGGTTCATGGCCGATTCAACGATGGCTTCCGGCGTGGGGTGGCCGTATTTTTCCAGCAGTTCCTTTTCCAGGGAACCGGAATTTACCCCCACCCTCATGGCCACATTATATTTTTTGCACTTTTCAACGACCTGGGCCAGGCGGTCCAACCCGCCGATATTGCCGGGATTGATGCGGATCTTATCCGCGCCCTCATCAATGGCGTCCAAGGCGATCTGATAGGCGAAATGGATGTCGGCCACCAGGGGAACCCTCATCTTGGCCTTGAGCTGGGAAACGGCCTTCAGGGATTTTTGGTTTTCAACTGTCACGCGGATAATTTCGCATCCCGCGTCTTCCAAACGCTTGATCTGCTCAAGCGTCTCCGGAACCTCGTAGGTAAGGGTATTGGTCATGGACTGGATGGAAATAGGGGCGTCGCCGCCCACCTGGACCTTTCCCACCATCACGGGGCGGGTTTTTCGGCGATGAATTTCGAAGAACTGGTCGGACATTAAGGACTCCCAATAAAAGGTGTGAAGATTATGAGGGAGGGCGGAACGGGTTTCAAGGCAAACAAAAATCGAGAGAAAAGGGCATAATTTATAAAACTAATGAAGGATGATGGCTTTTTCAGTGACGGTCTGATGGCCCGTCCTGAGCGACGTCGAAGGGTTGGTCCCATCGTCCACATGGAGGGCATAAACATAAAGCCCGCTGGCCACGGGTGCCTGGGCCATGTTTTTAGTTTCCCATACTGAATTGTTTGACATGCGCCCCCTTCGCCTTTAGTCCCTCCTGTGCCTAACACGGACAGTACCCGGGGAAATAACCGTGAAGTTTTGATGGAGCTCGGAAAGATGCTGTTGAAGCCCGGTGGAGACAATCTGGGATTTTTTCGACGAGGAAAGGCCGGCCATACGGATTAACACCACACCGTTTGAAACCAAGCGGCGCCTGAAGACCAACTCCCCGAAGTCTTTGTCGCTGGTAAGGAAAATGGCGCCGGATTGGTTGGCGCGTTGAAAGAGGGTCTCGTCCCCGGCTCCAGGCTCAAGTTCGGCGACGTAATCAACCTGATGGCCCTCCGCCCTAAGGCCATTTACGATTTCCCGGTCAATATTCTCATCCGCGAAAAAATTCAATCCTCAAGACGCCGAAAGGGGATAGACAACATCAGCCTTCAAAGCCTCGGCGGCGAATGCCATCGCGGCGCGCACGGCATCTTCGGTAAGCCGGGGATGGGAAGCGACAATTTGGGGGATGGTTTCACCCGCAGCGAGCTTTTCCAATATAAGTTCCACGGTAATTCGGGTTCCCGCGATAACGGGTTTACCCATCATGATGGCTGGATCAGAAATAATAAGCCCGACTGTCATGGCCCGACCTCCCTCAAAATTTAACGTCACTTCAATTTTACCCGAACTTTCCTTTTAAGAATCACTGTTTTCAGGTCAAAATTGGGCGCCCTTCAAAGTGCTATACTTTTCAATAATTACGTTATTTACGGGGCAGTTTTTGAACAAAGAAAATGCTGTCTATAAGCTGAACCACCGATTTTCACCCCTTCCACCTCGGGCCTGGGTTGGCAAGGTTTTATTCTCAATTCTGCTGGTTTTGGCAGTTTTCCCTGGTACTCCCACGTTTGCTTTAAGTTCCCCTGAAGATTTGTTCCTTGATTCCCCACCCCCCACCCATCAGACGGTTAAGGGGAAGCCTGAAAGACGTCATCGGTTTATCAAAGTAAATCCATCTCTTTGGCAAAAGATCGCCCACCAAAAGGTTCTCAAACCTGGCCCAATCCATAGCTTCAAGCTCAACCTCTTCGATGATACTTACACCTTCATTCTGAAGAAACCCAAGTTCCTGCCAGAGAGCGGGTTGACTCTTTCAGGCACCTTGCAGGAAGTTCCGGGAAGTTTCGCGCTCTTGACCTACATTGGTGGCGTGCTGGCAGGGGACTTTTTCATACCAGGCAAAGGCAACTTCCAAATCCTTTACGCCGGGGAAGCGGATTCGACTCCCTCCGGTCGCTCACCGCGGGGTATCCATCAGATTCTCGAACTGGACCCGGAACAAGAAAACCCTACGGACGTCGGGGGGCTGTCACCCCCGCCCATCATGACTCCCGTTTTCAATGTCCCGCCTCCCAACGACCCCATCTGGTATCCCAACTGCGCCTACGCCAACAACCCTTACGTCATTGACTTGATGGTGGTATATACGCCCGCCGCTCTGGCCGATTCGGGCGGCACTACCGCATCAATCCAAGCCCTAATCAACCAATCTGTCGCCTACACCAATCAATCTTTTGTGAACAGCAACATTCTGGCCGAGATGCGGCTAGTGCACATGGAGCAAGTTACCTATACCGAATCAGGATCGCTTGCGACAGATCTTACCCGTGTAACCAATGCCAGTGATGGTTATATGGATAACGTACCCGTACTCAGAGATACCTACGGAGCCGATTTGGTTTGTTTATTGGAAACAATCAATACGGCTCCAGGTAAAGGTGGCGTCGCCTGGTTTGCCGTAAGCAGTAATGGTGTTTATCCGGATTTTGGATACAGCGTAGTTAAACTTAATGACTTGATACCAGGCGTTCCTCATGAGATCGGCCATAATTTGGGTTGCGACCACGACGCTACCAATGCAGGGACAGCCGGTGCTTATTCCTACTCTAAGGGTTGGAGATTCACGGCAGGCGGCCAATACATCACCAACATGTCTTACTTGCCCGGTTCCTACATCCCCTACTTCTCCAGCCCTCTAGTGACCTATCTTGGTGTCGCCACCGGTACCGCCACGGCCGACAACGCGCGTTCGATCAACAACACCGCCGTGACGGTGGCGGGGTTCCGCAACACTGTCTTAACCAACAATTACCCTGACATAAGCCTAACCGCGCCCATGAACGGGAACATCATCTACCGCCCCACTCCCGTCACCATCACCGCCAACGCGACGGACAGCGACGGCACCATCACCCAGGTGGACTTCTACTCGGATAACCAGTATTTGGGAACCGACACTACAGCCCCTTACGATTTTGCCCAGGTCCTCAACCCTGGAAGCCACTTGCTGACCGCCTGGGCCTATGACAATGCCGGGGCCTTGAGGATTTCCTGCGCGGTGAGCGTGGTGGTGAAATCCTCCCTGCCGCCACCCTGGATCGAGAATGACATCGGGACGGTGCCGGTGGCCGGTTCTTCCAGCTATGACGGGGTGACCATGACTTTGACTGGAACGGGAGAAGAACTTACAAACTCGGGCATAGACGATAATTTTTACTTCGTCAGCCAGCCTTTTTGCGGCAATGGCTCAATTATTGCCAGACAGACAGACGCCTCCAGCAGTCCCACAGGCGACACCGAACAGGGTTTAATGTTAAGGGAAAATTTAAACGGTGGTTCTAAATACGCTGCGATGAATTTCTTTTTCAATCCTTATTTCCCGCCCGTTCTCACCTGGTCTTCTTGGCGGACAACCACTAACGCAGTCAATGGTTGGTACAGTAACGGCGTAACTTTTCTATTGCCCTATTGGCAAAAGATCGACCGCATCGGCAACGTTTTCACGCTTTCAATATCACCCGACGGATCGAGTTGGACCCAATATGGAAACCCCATCACTATCACCATGAACCAGACGATACAGGCGGGGATATTTATAAACAATAACAGCCAAGGCACCTATCCCGTCACCGCCCTCTTCGACAACATCTCCGTCTCCATGTCCTGCGTGCCGCCAACCCTCACTAATACCCGCACGCCCACGCGCACCTTCACACCCAGCTTCACCCCCACCTTTACCGTTACCGGTTCCGCTACCTATACCCCTACATTCACCTTCACCTACACCCCCACCCTAGAGCAAACCCTCCAGGTGGACGACTTTCCTACCCCCACATTTACCATCACCCCCACGCCCAACGCGACAGCCTCCCCGACCCCAACGAGCACCCCAACACAAACCGGGACCAATACTTCCACCAACACCCCCACAGATTTGGCTACACCCACAGAGTCGCCGACGAACACAAATACCCTCACCTTGACGGCGACGATGTCCCCGACGGGGACTCCCACGGTGACTTTTACTCCCTCCCATACGGCCACATTTACTCCGACACTCACGGGGACCCTCTCGCCCACCGCAACCCCTTCATTTACCCCCACTTCCACCCCATCCAATACCGCCACCCACACGCCTTCGTCCACCCCCACCTACTCGCCCACGAAAACTCCAACCAACAGCCCCACCAACACACCGACAGCAACACCAACCTTCCCAGGAAGCAACACCCCTACTTCAACCTTGACCGTCACCCCACTGAACACGGCCACTAATACCCCCACACCAACGAGCGGCGACCTTTTCACCGAGGTCATCCCCTATCCCAACCCCGCCACAGGCGGCCAAGTTACCTTCTCCTACCAGCTTTCCAAACCCGCCTACAAGGTTTCTTTCAAGCTATACACCACCGCCTACCGCAAGGTGGCCGCGTTTAACGGTACTTCCCAAATCGGAGCCAATAACGCCAATTTTGACGTTAGTACCTTTGCCAATGGGTTTTATTACTATGTGATCGAGGCGGAAGCGGCCGGGAAGAAAGAACAAAAAATCGGGAAATTGATCATCGCACGGTAATTGATTCTAAGAGAAATCAGCGCCTGATGAAAACCTTCATGACCTTCTGGGTTTGTTGTCCCCCGCTTTTCCAAACGATCACAAAATAATAAAGTCCGTTGGCAAGGTTCAAATTGGACATATCCACGACAACGGGTGGTTGGGGCCCCAAACCGACAGGTAAAGTGTCATCCTCATAAACTTTACGGTAGGCGGTGGTAAATATTTTCAACTGCACCTGATCCTCCATCTGGTCGTTCTGAAAATAAAACGCGAGGTTGCTTCCGGGACTATTCGGGTCTGGCCAGGGGTTTGGATAAACCACATAAATGTTGGAGGGAGTTGGCGTGGAGGAAAGGGTAAAGGTGGGGGTTGGGGTGATGGTCAAGGTATAAGTATGTGTGAAAGTAAAGGTAAGCGTGGGGGAATAGGTCGGCGTGAAACTGTAGGTAGGGGTAAAGGAAGATGGCGTGGA
>JAHFCG010000171.1 GCA_023249615.1 candidate division FCPU426 bacterium
CAACACCTTCCTTTTCCCCGACCCCCAGCCCAACCGCCACCTTTACCCTTACCTTTACCTTAACGGCAACCAAAACCCCAACCTCCTCTCCTTCCAATTCCCCAACCCAAACCCCGTCTTCCACCGAAACCTTTACCGTTACCAACACTTTCACAGGAACCTTGGTTCCCACCAATAGTCCCACCCCCACGCCTTCGTCCTCGCCCACGAAAAGCCCAACCCTAACCATGACCTTAACGGCCACCTCCACGGCAACCAACACCCCATCCTTGTCTTCCACTAATTCCCCTACATTTACTCTCACATTCACGGCATCCTTAACCTTTACGCCCTCGCCAACACCCACGGGAACATTTTCGACCACGGCAACCGATACCCCCACGGGAACCTTGAGCCCCACCGTAACGAACACACCGGGTGTTTCCGTTACAACCACCCCGGTCCTTTACCCCAATCCCGTAAAGGATGACGGCCCCGTCAAAGTTAATGTGGATTTTGACCAGCCACATGATTATGTCGCCGTGAAGGTTTTTACCACGGCCTTCCGCAAGGTTTATGAGGAAAACCTTCAGTTTGTTCCGGCGGGCGCTTTCTCCTATGACCTGGATATCAACAACTTCAAAGGTTCCCGCGCGGCCAATGGACTTTATTACGTGGTCCTGACCACCCCTTCCAATCGGTGGATTTCTAGGCTATTAATATTCCGGTAAGATACTTTTCCACTTAGCCGGACGTAATAATGCAAAATCAAAAGAGGAGACCGCAATGGAGAAAGCCACGTTTGGAGCAGGGTGTTTTTGGGGAGTGGAGGAGGCGTTCCGGCAATTAAAAGGTGTTGTCTCAACCGCCGTGGGTTATGAGGGCGGGACAATGAACAATCCAACCTACAAGGATGTATGTACCGGAAGAACTGGCCACGCGGAGGTCGTGGAGGTTTCTTATGACCCGGCCCAGGTTTCTTATGAAGAATTGTTGAATGTTTTTTGGAGCAACCACAACCCCACCTCCTTAAACCGGCAAGGACCTGATATCGGCACACAATACCGGACTGTAATTTTTTTTCACACGCCGAAACAGGAAAAAGCCGCGGTTGCCTCGAAGGAAAAACTTCAAAAGACCGGCTACAAAAGTCCCATTGTGACCCAAATTGTTCCTGCCGCCATTTTCTGGAAAGCCGAGGATTACCATCAGCAGTATTTGGGGAAGCGGGGTTTGGGTAGTTGTCATATTTGAGGGTTTGGCCCTGACAGCTCCCCCCCGAAATTTCCCTTAAAAACCCCCCTAAAAAACCTGAAAGAACCAATGAACCCCCGGCGGGTTTGGGATAGAATTCACCCGTTAGCCGCTCCCCTTGGGGCGAGCATTCTGTTAAAAGGACGGTTGGTTACAAACAAATGAAAATAAAGCCTTGGGTGAGCGAAGCGCTGGAAGTTCGGGAAAGCGGGATGGAAGGGAAGGGAGTTTACTCCGTCCGCGAAATTAAGGAAGGCGAAGTCATCGGGGTTTTCGGCGGCATCGTCATCCCCGAGGAAGAAATCGATCATCTCACCAAAACGGTTCCCGCTGAAAAGCTCAACATTGACCACGCGATGTATATCTATCCAGGGTTCCTGATGCTTCATGACTACCTCAACGGATGCGACCCTCTTTGTTTCGTCAATCATTCCTGCGATCCAAGCTCGAAAATCGTGAACGGCATCATTCTTGTCGCCGTTCGGGATATCGCCCAGGGCGAGGAAGTCAGCTGGAATTACAAAGAAACCGATGATGTCGGCAACTGGAGCTACGAATTCAAGTGCCAATGCGGTTCTTCCATTTGCCGGGGAATGGTTCAGGTTGGACCCCAATATCGTTTGGAAGCCAACGCCGTAACCAACTGATAACAGGGGTTCAAGGTGCCAGTGGCTAGGCGCAAATCTAAACCAACAACAGGTTCCGATAGCCAACCAAAACCGATAAAGAAAAACCATAAAGCCGGTTCCTGAAAGGGGCCGGCTTTTTTTGTTTTAAACATAAACAATTGAACCCCTGGAAAATAAGGGGTTTTGAAAGATTTAAAAAGTTATCCACAGGCGTTTTTTTTAGGTTTTAAAACCCAAAATTCCCTGAAAAAAGCGGTAAAGTATTGCCCTAATCCTCGCCTCCCCCACGCCCCGACTTGAACTTTAATCCACAGAGAAAAACATGGGCCTTCGGTCGTTGTTTAGTTCTATATCGGGTCTTCAATCCCACAGCACCTGGCTGGACGTCATCGGAAACAATATTTCCAACGTCAACACGGTGGCCTACAAGGCCAGCCGGGCCCAATTTGCCGACCAGTTGAGCCAAAACCTTTCCCAAGGAACAGGTTTTAACCCCGAAAACCAATTGGGGGGGGTGAATCCCCAACAGGTGGGAACCGGAACCCGACTTGCCTCCATTCAAAGTGTTTTTTCGGAGGGAACCACCCTTGTTACGGGAAACGCGACCGATATTTCGATTCAAGGTAATGGTTTCCTGGCTGTTAAACAGGGGAACCAAACTTTTTTAACCCGCGCCGGCAACCTTACCTTTGATGGGGAGGGAAACCTGGTGGACCAGAATGGAGGCCTCGTTCAGGGTTACAACGCTTTCCCGGATTATTCCCCCAAGATCATCAACAGCGCCGCGAACGCGGGCCTTCTTAATATCACGGACGCATCAGTTCGTTTGAATTCCGATAATATTACCCAGATCTCAAATATTCATATCAACCGGGACATGGTTTTGCCCCCCCGCGCCACGACGGAGGTAACATTTTCCGGAAACCTGGATTCCTTTCAACAGGCGAATATCCTGGACCTTTTTCCCCCCGGCGGCCCAACGCTTCCCATCGGGATTCCCCTTGCTTTTGTCGGGGGCCCCATCGACATCACTCGAATGCAAATTTTACCGCTGCCAACAGGCGGATTCGCGCTTCAACAGGTCGCCAACCTTTCCACCTTTACCCCGGGGGTTTTCGCCCCTCCGGCCCCTCTTGAAAATGGTTTTGTCAATTTGGGTTTTGTGAGGGCCCTCGCCGGGAACTACGCCTGGGAACAACCCACCCCTGTTCCTCCGGCCCTCCAGACGGCCGAAACGGTTTATGATTCCCTCGGGAACGCGCGGGAAATTACACTCCAATTTTACCAATTGGCGGATTTGGGGAGCGCGAACCCTCCCATCAACGCGCCTCCCCTTAGCCAGGTTTGTTACGCCTGGTACGCGTTTGATACCACGGGAAATTTGCCGGTTTCCACAGCCAACCTCCTTGGCGGTACGGGAATCGGCGAGGGGGAAATCCCAACTCCCGGAAATCCTTTCTTCCCCGTGGCCTTTTACGACCGGGGTGTTCCCAATAGCGCGTATTTTGGGGATTACATCTGGTTCAACACCGACGGCTCCCTTGCCTCCAGCGGGGGGGTGGGGGGATTTCCCGGCCCTCCGGGGTTGAATTTCAATTTCCAAACCATTCCCCGGGTCTACCTTCCGCCCATCAACCAGAATCCCGCGGTTTCACCCATTCCCTTTATCGGGGCGGAGATACTTTCCGTGGAATTAAATTTTGGGAAGTCGGGTCTTCTCGGAACCGGCCGCCGAAACGGGATCTACAGCGACGCGGAGGGAAGTTACCAGGAGAAGAACGGCGTAAACACCTATATGCCGAATCAAACGGCACACGCCGCCACCCAGGATGGGTACCGTGATGGAATTCTCCAGGGGCTGAATTTTGAACCGGACGGGACCTTGTTGGGGACTTTTTCCAACGACCAAAGGGTGGAGGTGGCCCGGCTGGCCATGGCCCAGGTGGAAAACCAGGAGGGCCTTTCCCGGATGGGGAACAACTATTATCAAACCTCGGCCAATTCCGGCTCCCTGCAGATGGGTCTGGCCGGTAAAAAGGGTTTGGGATTCATTCAGGGAAATTCCCTGGAGGGTTCCAACGTGGATTTAACGGTTGAATTAAGCAACATGATCGTCGCCCAGCGCGGTTTTGAGGCCAACGCCAGGATGGTTTCAAGTGCAAGCAATACCATGGATACCGTTGATAAATTAGGTCAATAACCCCGCAGCTTTTTTGGTTCCCCCCCTTACCCGCGTCAAAATACGGAATTTTGATTTTCCCAAAGTTATCCACAGGATTAAATTCACTTCCCTTGCCGCCAAATCCTAATGTTTTCAAGAAAAAAGCCGTTAGGCGTTATTGGATTACCGGGCCTCGAGAAGGCCCATACTCTAATTTTTCCAATGGGGAAACCATGGGCCTGCGGGCGATGTTTAGTTCCATATCCGGAATTCAGTCCCACAGCACCTGGCTGGATGTCATCGGAAATAATATTTCCAACGTCAACACCGTGGCCTATAAAACCAGCCGGGTGGAGTTCGCGGATCAATTCAGCCAGAACCTGTTCGCGGGATCGGGTGACAATCCGGGAACCGACTTGGGAGGGATAAATCCTCAACAGGTTGGATTGGGAAGCCGGGTTGCCTCCATCGAGACTCTCTTCGACCAGGGGCCGACCTTTATTACCGGCAATGACACCGACATAAATCTTCAGGGTGATGGTTTTCTCGTCGCCCGGCAGGGGTCCGCCACTTATTTAACCCGCGCGGGAAATCTTGCCTTTGACGGGCTGGGTTATTTGGTGGATCAAAATGGGGGACGCATCCAGGGCCTTAATGCCTCCACCCTGCATAATCCCAAAATTCTTAATTCCGCCGGAAATGGCGGGTTGGTTACTTCCTCCGACCAGTCGTTGCTGATCGCCACCAACAATCCAACCAGCCTCACCTCCATAAAAATCGAACGGGATTTTGTTCTTCCGCCCAAGGCGACCACCGAGGTTAAATTTCGCGGAAATCTGGATTCCTTCCAACAGGCCAATCTATTGGATCTTTTTCCCGGTGGTCCGTTCGGCCCGGGTCCGACCCTTCCCGTGGCGATTCCCCTGGCTTTTGTGGGCGGACCCATCGACACCACACGTATGACCCTTCTTGGCACCGCCGGAGGCGGCTTTACCCTTCAACAAGTGGGGTTCCTTTCCAATTTCATTCCGGGGGTTTACGCCCCACCGGCCCCGCTGGAAAACGGCTTCATCCCCCTTTGGGCCGCCATTGGGGCGGGTGGAAACTACGCATGGGACAAACAACCCCCCGTAGCCCCGGCCCATCAAATGGCGGAAACCGTTTACGATTCCCTGGGCAATGCCAGGGAAATCACCGTTCAGTTCTATCAAGTGAATGATTTAAGCACCGCGAACCCTCCCATCAACGCCCCGCCTTTGAGCCAGGTTTGTTACGCCTTGTACGCCTTTGACACGACCGGCGGAAAACCTGTCGCCACCCCCAATTTGCTGGGGGGAACGG
>JAHFCG010000056.1 GCA_023249615.1 candidate division FCPU426 bacterium
GGGCGAAAGATGGTTTCACGATAACTTGGCGTTTTTTGGTTTTGATTTTCAGGGGGGAAAGGGTAATGTTTAACGGGGGGGGGACAGGTACCGAAAGCCAAAAAGGGATCGACGTAAAAACGGCATGGGCTGGCCTGGGATCCTAATTGGTTAAGCGGGGTTTTGACTTTTAATTCTGGAACCTTTCAAAGGGTTTTCGCGGGAAATTTTCCGGTTTTACCCAAGGATGTAAATAGACCCTGATTTTAATTCCGTTCTTTCCCCCGGTTGAAATTTCATGGGTCTCCCTTGTATAAAGGGTCGTCTTTTCCATTACTTTCAGGAGCTGGAACATGAAAAAAATATTTTTGGGATTGGCCATTTTTTTGGTGACGTCCCAGTCTTTCGCGGGATTGAAAACGAAGATCGTAGAATACAAGGACGGCGACACGGTTCTTGAAGGTTATTTGGCCTATAACACATCAGTGAAACCACCGCGTCCCGGCATTTTAGTGGTCCACGAATGGAATGGCCTGGGTCATTTCGCCAAACACCGCGCCGAACAATTGGCAAAAATGGGGTACGTGGCTTTTGCCGCTGACATCTATGGCAAGGGTGTGAGGCCGGATACTTTCGGGGGCTGCAAGAACGAATCCGGCAAGTACTACAAAAACCGGGCTCTTTTGAGGAAAAGAGTGACCCTGGGTCTTTCTCAACTCAAGAATAATGAAATGGTTGACCCGGGGAAGCTCGCTGCCATTGGTTATTGTTTTGGCGGGGAAACCGTTTTGGATCTGGCCCGAAGCGGGGCTGATGTAAAGGGGGTCGTTTCATTCCACGGGGGTTTGGATTCCCCCAACACGGCGGACGCCAGGAACATCAAAGGGAAGATCCTGGTTTGCCAGGGGGGCGACGACCAATTTACACTCCCGGCGCTTCCTGATTTCCAGAAGGAAATGGACGACGCCAAGGTGGATTACAGGGTCATTACCTACAAAGGCGCTGTCCATGGTTTCACCAACCCCGACAACAAGGGGGATGTAGAGGGGTTGAAATATAACCGGGACGCGGACCGGGGTTCCTGGAAGGCGATGAGGGCTTTCTTCAAGGAAATTTTCAAGGACTAAAAGGGGATTTACCGCCGCGAACGCCACGAAAACCTAAAAATTATTTCCGGCAAAAAAGGTTTTTTTTAATAAAAGTTCAACAACCCTTGGATTTTGAAGTTCTTGGCGGTCATGGTGAACGTGGCGGTGAAAATTAAGGTTTGTGGTTTTTGAGAACCCAGTCGCGGAGTTTGTTCTGGGCGCTGGCGAAGGGAAGCTTCCTCAATTCCTTCGAGGACGCCCACAAATGTTCCCCCGTGAGTTTTTTCTTCCCTGAAAATGAAGCCGGAAAAAGTTTAAGGTGAATCTTGTGGTGGGTAATCTGGTGCCTTACCGATTGAATTTCCCTTAAAACCGCCTTGGCGCCGGTATTTTTTTCCAGTTTCTTCAGGGCCTCCATGAACGACGACCCTTCCGCACTGGGAAATTCCCACATGCCTTTCAGCCACCTCTCCTCGTGGGATCTTTTCTTGACCAAAATTTTTCCTTTATTCCCAATCAGAAGGGCCGCCATGGAAACCTCCACCGTTTCTTGGGCTTTCGGCATCTCGGGAAGCTCATTTTGAAGACCTTTTTCAGAGGCCTGGCATTGGCTTCTCATGGGACACAGGAGGCACTGGGGGTTGTCCGAAAAGCAAACGGTGGCCCCCAGTTCCATCAGGGCCTGGTTAAAATCCCCGGGGCGCTTGGCGGGAATCAGTTTTTTCGCGATTTCCCAAACCCTTTTATGACCCTCGCCGGCTTTTAAATTTCCCCGCAACAGGAAGATTCGGGAGAAGACACGGATGACGTTGCCATCCACCAGAGGGTGGGGTTTTTGATAGGCAATGGAAAGAATCGCGCCCGCGCTGTAGGGGCCGACGCCGGGAAGTTTGACAATTTCCTCCAGGGTGTCGGGTAGATTGCCCCCGAAATCCCTGACGATCATTTGAGCCGCGGCCTGTAAATTTCGGGCCCTGCGGTAATAGCCCAGCCCCTCCCAAAGTTTTAAAACCTTCTCGGGTTTAGCCTTGGCCAGGGCTTTCCAGTTGGGAAGTTCCTTGAGGAAGCGGCCGTAGAAGGGAATTACTGTTTTGACCTGAGTCTGCTGGAGCATCATTTCGGAAACGAAGGTGGCATAGGGGTTTTGAATGCCCCGCCAAGGCAGATCGCGTTTGTTCTGGTCGTACCACTTGAGTAACGTTTGTTGGAAAACAGCGGGGGTTGAGGTAATAGGTTTAGCCATAACACCTTCTAAAAAGTTAAGAATTTTTTACCGCCACGAACGCCACGGTCACCACGAAAGATGGATGGGAAACAAGCAAAACTCCAATGTTTAAGGAATGTTCTGCCAAACCTATCGCTTGGTTTTCGTTTTTCTTGGCGAACTTGGTGTCTCGGCGGTTAAAACCATTAAGATTTTATCTTTTCGTTATGCTTTCGTGGCGGACGTGGCGGTGAAAAGGTTAAAGAATTTTTGTGATTTCGTATGTTTTTAAAGATTCCATGGAACCCTTAACCGCGATGGGGTTCAAGGGTTTGGCCTCCACCTGTTTTTTGACTTTTTCAAAGGTTTCTTCCGAAACCACTGTTTGCCCCGGGGTGGCCATGGCGCAAAGACGGGTGGCAATATGAAGGGGTTCTCCAATAACGGTGTAGTCATAGCGTTTTTCGGAGCCCAGATTGCCCGAAACCACGGTGCCGGTATGGATTCCGATGCCCACCGTAAAGGGCGGGTTTCCCTTTTTAATGCGGGAAATATTGAAATCCTTCAGGGCCTCCTGGATTTCCAGGGCCGCCTGGACCGCCCGCCACTCTTTGTCCTCGTGGGGAATCGGCGCGCCCCAAACGGCGATGGCGGCGTCCCCCATGAACCTGTCCAGCATTCCCTCGTACTTGAAAACAATTTCGTTGATCAGTGAAAAATACTGGTTCAACGCCTCGACCAGATTCTGGGGAGTCATATTCTCGCTCAAGGTGTTAAAGCCCCTTAAGTCGGCGTGAAGTAGTGTGACATCCCTGCGTTCCCCCTTGATGGCGAAAAGATCCCGGGATTCCAAAATTTTCTTGGCCGCCAGCGGGGAGACCACCTTTCCCAGGATCAGCGACACCCGGTCCGTTTCCTTCATGCTCTCCACCATTTCCGAAAGGGAACGGGCCATGAGGCCTATTTCATCCCGCCTGTTAACCGGCAATTTGGCGTTCAGGTTCCCGAGTTTGATTTGAGCCACCGCCTCCATTAATTGGTTGAAGGGAACCATGAAGAGCCAGACGGCCCCCGCTGAGAGAAGGAGGGCGAGCAGGAGAAACCACAGGCCTGCCTTGGCGATGGTTTTTTGGGGAAAGCCCGCCACGGTCAGGGTTTCCTTGACCGGCTGAAAGGCCGCGATGAAGGCCGCCGGTTTTAAATCCAGGTCGTAAAGGGGAAAACCGTCCGCGAGATAAACCAAATGGCTCCATTCGACCTGGAGGGGTGGTTTAGGGTGCCCGCCGGAAGCCATGAATTCCATCCTTTTCCGGAAGTCAATGGAGGGAGCGGGGATGGGCCGGGAGCAAAAGGTTTCAGTATCCGTGTAAAGGGCCAATTCGTTTATCACATCGTGTTTCAGATTGTCGACATAAACCTGATCCGCCAGAACGCCCAAAATGACGACTCCGAGGGTTTTATTCCCGGAGGTTACCGGAACCAGCGATCCCTCATAGAGGGACCCCCGGTAATTGAAAAACCCCGTGAGGGAATTGCCCTGAAGGGCCCGGTCAAGTCCGGGGAACCCTAAAAGGGAAATGAGAGCCGGGGTTGGTTTGGTTTTAAGACGTGATTTTTTTTTGTCCGGGAGGGGTTTAGCCGAAGTGGTTGCGGCCGGGATGCCCGTTTCCGGCGAAGGGACGGGATGGGGAACGTTTTGGTTGTCAAACAGGTCGTTTCCATTTTTGTCCGTCAAAATAACCAGCGGCAATTGGGTGGAATTAACAAGCTCCCTTCCGAAAACCTTAAAGGCTTCCAGGGAGGGTTTTTTCGCGGAGAGGAATTTTTTCAGGTTTTCCTTTTGGGCGAAATGAACCGCGCTGAGATAAATCCGGTTAACCCACTGGTTGTAGGCCCCCTTCAAACCGCTCAGGCTCTGAGCCAGGTTGATCTGGGGATCGTTGGAAACCGTGAAACTGATCTGGCGTTTTAAAGTCGCCGATGCGGAGAAGATATAAAGGGCGAGGGGAAGCAGGGCGGTGATCAGCAACAAAAATGGGAGAAGCCTGAAGTTTTTCATTGATTCAAACCCCTTGGGTGTCAGCCGAACGAGGCCCCATTCTAGCGGTTTGGGTTTTTAGGGGAACCGGAATGTATAAAGCGGTAGGGGCGATGCTTGCCATCGCCCTAGGGGGGGGTCCGCGGCGGGCGATGGCAAGCATCGCCCCTACAAAGACCTCAATGTGGAAAAGGGGGACCAGTGACGATTCTTCGTTCTTGCCTTTATTCCACTGTTCTTCTACAATTTCGTCACTTCGCCCTTTTTTGTCAAAAAGTTCATTCTTGCCGAAAAAAGAGATCCCGTGGCTGAAAATCAAAAACGCTTTTTAAGAAAAATCCAGGAACTCACCGCCCTCTATGAGATCAGCCACGCCATGGCGTCCATCCTGGAATTCAAAACCATCTCCAACCAAATTCTCGAGATTCTTTCCAAGCTTTTGGATATGAACCGGGGGACGGTCACCCTGCTGGATAAAAAGACGGGCCAGCTTTCCATTGAGGCCGCCCACGGCCTTACGAAGGAGGAAATCGAGAGGGGAAAATATAAGATCGGGGAAGGCATCACGGGTAAGGTTGTCGAAAAGGGCGAACCCATGATTGTTCCCGATATCGGCAAGGAACCCCTGTTCCTCAACCGTACACGGGCTCGCGGGGACGTTAAGCGCCAAAACATCTCCTTCATTTGCATTCCCATCAAGGTCAAGGGTGAGACCCTCGGGGTCTTGTCCGTGGACCGTCTTTTCAAGGACGCCGACATTTCCTTTGAGGAGGATGTCCGCCTGTTAAGCATCGTGGCTTCCCTGATCGGCCAGAATTTGAAGATCCACCAGATGATTGAGAGGGACAAGGAAAAACTGCTGGAGGAAAATCGCGAGCTCCAGAGCGAACTCAAGGGAAAATACAAGCTCGACAACATCGTGGGTTCCGCCAAGTCCATGGTCGAGGTTTACAAGGCTGTCCAAAAGGTCGCGCCAACCCGCACGACGGTCATGATCAGGGGCGAATCCGGGACCGGCAAGGAACTCATCGCCCGCGCCGTCCATTACAACAGCCCGCGCGCGGAAAAACCCTTCATCAAGGTATCCTGCGCGGCCTTGCCGGAAACCCTGCTCGAAAGCGAGCTCTTCGGACATGAAAAGGGAAGCTATACCGGTGCTTCGGAAATGGTAAAGGGGCGTTTTGAACTGGCCGACGGGGGAACCCTGTTCCTGGATGAGATCGGGGACATTTCCCTGGCCACCCAGGTGAAGCTTCTTCGGGTGCTTCAGGAAAAGAAATTCGAGAGGGTGGGGGGAGTCAAGACCATCACGTCGGATGTACGCATCATCGCGGCCACCAACCGGAACCTGGAAAAAGCCATCGGCGAGGGAAAATTCCGGGAGGATCTTTATTACCGCCTGAACGTGGTTCCCGTTTTTCTCCCTCCCCTTCGGGACCGCAAGGAGGATATTCCCCTTCTCCTGAACCACTTTTTGGCCAAGTACAACGATGAGAACAAGACCCATTTCAAGATGGCTCCGGAAGTGGTGGCCCGCCTGACGAATTACCGCTGGCCGGGAAATGTCCGGGAACTTGAAAATACCATCGAGCGAATGTCCATTATGGCGAAGGGAAACGTCCTAACCATCGAGGATGTTCCCTTACCCCTGGATTTGGGTTCAAACCAGGCCGCCGGCGCCCCGGCGGAGTCGGCCTCCATTTCCTCGGTTTCCACCGGGGGGGCGACACTGACTGAAATCGAGAAGATGAAGGTAATGGAAGCCATGGAAAGGTGCGGGGGGGTCCAGGCCAAGGCCTGCAAATTCCTGGGGATCACCCCGCGGCAATTGGGGTACAAGCTGAAGAAGTACAAGATCGGGTACAAGCCAACGTTTTTGTGATGAGTTGTTTTGAACTCAAAGATTAGGCACCCTCACCCCGCCCTCTCCCCTTGATGGAGAGGGGGTAAGATAAAAGCAAACCTTCACCCGTGGTACCGGAAGTAAATGTGATGAAGTTTTAGGCTTTGTCCCCTTCTCCCTTGTGCTAAAGCACTATGGTTGCCTCACTTAGTCTTTCAAAGAAGGCACCATGAGGGGAGAAGGGCGGGATGAGGGTGACTTTAAGGTGTTTTAAAGTTTTCTTTTGTAACCCGCCGCAGACAAATTCCGTCCAAATCCTTCTGTTTTTCACCCAAAACTGAAATAACCATTCCAACAAAATTATTTTTGCTCATTTGGCGGAACTTTTGCTTTAATTTACCGGCTCTTGCTTCTTTAAAAAAGATGTTTTCTAAATGGTGTCATCCTGAGTGAAACGAAGGATCTAGGTTCTGTTTTTTAAACATAGATTCTTCGGCGAAAATCACCTCAGAATGACAACCAAGGAAATAGCAAAAGGTAAGCGCGGAATCTTATTCAGGAGGAAATTATGACGACCAAAGAAGTCATGGAACTCATCAAGGCGAAGGACGTGAAGTACGTTGATTTTCGTTTTATCGACATGCCCGGCATCTGGCAGCACACCACCTCGCCGATCAAGTTTTTCGACGAGGAAACCTTTGTCGATGGCAAGGGGTTTGACGGGTCCTCCATCCGGGGGTTCCAGGCCATCAACGAATCGGACATGCTTCTTATACCCGATCCCACCAGCGCTTTCATTGATCCCTTCTTCGCCGAAACAACTCTCGTCCTGACCTGCAACGTGGTGGATCCCGTTACCCGCGATTCCTACTCGCGCGACCCGCGCTATGTGGCGCAAAAGGCCGAAAAATATTTAAAAACCACCGGTATCGCCGATATTTCCTATTGGGGGCCGGAGGCCGAGTTTTTTATTTTTAACGACATGAAGTTCGACCAAACCATCAACTCGGGTTTCTACTCGGTGGATTCCACTGAAGGCCTCTGGAACACCGGCCGTGACGAGTATCCCAACCTCGCCAACAAGATCCGAAGCAAGGAAGGTTATTTTCCGGTTCCTCCCGTGGACAGCCAAATGGATATCCGCTCGGAAATGACCACCCTCATGCAGCAAATCGGCATCGCCATCGAAACCCATCATCACGAGGTGGCCACCGGCGGGCAGGCGGAAATTGACATGGTGTTCGACCAGATGGTTTCCATGGCCGACAAGCTTTTGAAGTACAAGTACGTGGTGAAAAACGTCGCGAGGCGCCACAACATGGTGGCCACCTTCATGCCGAAGCCGCTTTTCGGGGATAACGGAAGCGGGATGCACGTCCACCAGTCCCTCTGGAAGGGCAATACCAACATCATGTACGACGAGAAGGGCTACGGGGGGCTTTCGCAAGCGGCCCTCTATTACATCGGAGGGCTTTTGAAACACGCCCCGGCCCTTTGCGCCTTCATCACCCCCACAGTCAACAGCTACAAGCGCCTGACGCCTGGCTTTGAGGCACCGGTCAACCTGGTTTACAGCCAGCGCAACCGCTCCGCCGCCTGCCGTATTCCGCTTTATTCCAAGAGCGCCAAGGCGAAGAGGGTGGAATTCCGGACGCCGGATCCTTCCTGCAATCCCTACCTGGCCTTTTCCGCCATGTTGATGGCGGGTCTGGACGGCATCCAGAACAAGATCGATCCGGGCAAGCCCCACGACATGAACCTTTACGAGCTGGAGGGAAGGGAATTAAAGAAGATTAAGAGCGTCCCCGCCTCCCTGGGCGAGGCGCTTGACGCGCTGGAGGATGACCACGAGTTCCTCTTGAAGGGCGGGGTTTTCACCGAGGACCTGATCAACGAATGGATTAATTACAAAAGGACGAAGGAAATTGACCCCATCCGTCTGAGGCCTCATCCCTACGAATTTGTCCTTTACCACGATATTTGAATTTGTTTCTAAGCCCCCTGGTGCCAAGGCTCCAGGGGGCTTTTTTATTTATCGGATATTTCAATCCGGATTTTTTGAATTTCCCTGGGTTTTATGGGATTTAAGCGGGTTTTAACCAAGGATTAATGGTTAGTTTTGTCATTTATTTTTTAAAAGCGATAAAATATTGCCAAATCTTTAGCGGAATATCCAAAAGAAGGTTTATTTAATGATTTTTTTTAAACATCCTAAAATTTTTATTCCGTTATTTTTTTCCCCCGTTTTAATTTTTCTCTTTTTTGGGGGGGGTTATTACCCCGCCCAAGCCTGGGTCAATCCCAGCTTTGAGACGGGTGATTTTACGGGTTGGACCGGAACCCTGGTTAGCGGAATTGGGGCGGCCAGCGCCGGCGGTTCCTTTCCCAGTACCATGGTGGTTGGGACGGGCGCGGCACCCAATACCAATGGGTTTTTATGTCCCGCTCCCGCCATTTGCCTTAATCAGGTGCATAACGGGAATTTCGCGGCGCAAATTTATTCCGGGAATGGGGACGCGCCTCACGCGGATTGGGCCCGTCTTGAACAAGGTGATGTGGTTCCCGGCGCCTCCCCTTTTATCAGTTTTTGGTTCTCGGCGGTTCTTTGCGGTACCCATTTTTTAAAGGGTGATCCTGCGGGATCCGATGCCTACGTTTTGTTTGAGGTTCTCGGCGCCGGGACCACCATTACCTCCCAGCGTTTCAGCTGGTACGATACCCCTGGCGCGCTTGTGGATGACGGCTACACGAGCCCGTTGGGAGATCCCTGGAAACATCTGCCCTGGACGCAGTACTATTTCGATATGAGCCCTTATATCGGCCAGCCGGTGACGATCCGCTACACGGCTTATTCCTGCTGGAGTACCGGTCATGCCGCCTGGGGTTACATGGATGACGCCGAGTGGCTTACCGCCGCCCAGGTGCCAACCTATACCTCCACTCCCACCAGGACGCCCACGGCGACTTTTACCAATACCCCCACGAATACCCCGACTCCGACCATAACCCCGACCTTCACCGAAACCCCCACACCCACCATCACCTTTACCCCAACCGTGACTCCAACACCCACTTATTCCTTTACCCCGACACCCACCTTTACCCCTACCTGCGAACCCCACCTATGGCCCAACCCCTTTAACCCGAAATTCGCGAATGGGGGATTTTTGAAAATAGGCTGTCTGGCGCCGGGCGCTTCCATCACGTTTTATACCATTTCCGGGGAGAAGGTTATTTCGCTTTCCGATGGGACCACCCAGTTCGGGGAGGAACTGACCAAGGTTTGGGACGGAAAAAATCAGAACGGTGTTCCTGTTTCGGCGGGAGTTTATTTTTATGTCATTCAGTTGAATGACCAGGTCTTGTTGAGGGGAAAAATTCTCATACTGACCGGCGGTTAAGGTTGGATTTTGTTTGGTCTAAACCCTCGCCCCTTGGGGGAGAGGGCTGGGTGAGGGGTGAAATTTAAATTTTGGTCTGTCATTTCAATTTTTGAAAAGGTTTTTGTGTTCTCTGAACGAATGGTTAAAAAAATTATTTCAGGGGTCTTGTTTCTTCTGCTTCATCCCGCCGTGACCCAGTCGGCCACACCCACGATGCTCCTTTACGGGCCCACTTCGGGTTGCTACGAAAATACAACCCCCGGCTACAACATCACGATCTGGAACGCGGCCCAGTGGGCCTCCGCCACGACCGCCCAATTCGCCGCATTCAACGTTATCGTGATCGCGGATTGCCCCTATTGCATCACGGCCCCCAGCACGATTTACGACGCGGCCATCGCCAACGCGCCGGTTTGGAGCGCCGCCGTTACGGGTAATCAATTGATCGTTGGAACGGATCCGGATGACCACGTGGCGGCGGGAAACGCCCCGGTTTCCCTTATTTATAATTTCATTAACTTCGCCGCGAGCGGAACGGGAACGGGTCTTTATGTCTCCTTGAGTTGTTTTTTTCAAACGGACCCGCCCGGAACTTCCGTTCCGCTACTTTCCGCGCTTGGAAGCTTTACGGTTGAGGGGGCGGGGGGGTGTTCCAACGCGGTTCATAAAATCGCGAACAACCCGGCGTTAAACGGGGTCACGGACGCCCTTTTATCCAATTGGACCTGTTCGGTTCATGAGGGTTTCGACACCTGGCCTGCGGGTTATCTTCCCCTGGCCATCGCTACCGACGCGGCCAACCCCAACTATACAGCCCCGGATTTGACCACGGGTTTGGTGTTCATGCTGGCGAAAGGAAACTCGGTGGTTCCGGTTCCCACACCATGCGTGGCGGGGGGAAACACCTGTACTCCCACCTTCACTCCAACCTTTACGTATACGCCGACCATGACCAATACTCCCACCTTGACCCCCACCAATACCCCCTGCGGGTTCCCCGGGAACACCTGCACTCCCACCTTTACTCCCACCCCCACGCCCACACCCTATACCGTCGACATTTTTACCGCCGATAAAAATATCTTTGTTCCGAGCCAGGACAAGTTCGTGACCCTTAACGTCCAGTACAGCCAGGTTCCCGGGCCATATTCCCTCAGGATTTACAACACCGCCGGGGAACATATCAAGGACCTGGACAGCATGTACTCCACGGTCCTCATAAATAAGACCTACCAATGGGATGGAACCAACAAGTTTGGGGAGCCTTGTGCCAGCGGGCTTTACATTATTTACCTGGTGGAGCCTTTCAACCGCAAGGTAAAGAAGTTGATTTTGATCAGGTGACCCACTTTTTGGATTTGGACCTGGAGTGGAAAATTAACTGAATAATTGGGGTCATTTGACGTTAGGGTTTGTATGAAAAAGAGTGGAATCCAGCCGAATCAAAATTTTTTGTTCTTTCTTTTAACCATTGTCTTTTTTGGGGGGTTGGCCCTTCCCCTTGGCGCCCAAATCAGCAACCAGGGCAGGGAATTCTGGCTGGCCTTTCCCCAAGGCAATGGAATCCACACGCCTCCGCAAGTGCTTCAACTCTTTATCACCTCAAAAACCGCGACGTCGGGACAAGTTGATATCCCTGGTATTTCATTTTTAACCACCTTCACGGTCGCGGCCGGGGCCACAACTCAAATTATTATTCCGACCACGGCGGAGGCCTCCATGACGGACGGGGTGGCCCCTTTGGGAATTCACGTGACTGCCGCTGATCCCGTGGGGGTCTTTGGACTTAATGATGTCGATTGGTCCAGTGAGGGTTATATGGGTTTGCCGGTGGAGGCCCTGGGAACCGAATACATCATTCAAAGTTATTACAACCAAAGCGTCAGCTTCGGTACGCTCTATGGCTCTGAGTTCGCGGTGGTTGGCACCCAGGATTGCACGCACCTGATCATCACGCTTTCCAGCGCCTATACCGGGATTCACCCGCCGGGAATTCCCTATGGTGTCACCCTTGGCCAGGGGGAGGTGTATCAATTGGAAAACCTCGTGGATACCCACGATGTTTCCGGGACCATCATTACCTCCGACAAACCCGTCGCGGTTTTCGGCGGGCATATTTGTGATTTTATTCCTTTCCAGGTTCAAAGTTGTAACCACCTGGTGGAACAGCTTTGGCCCACTCAATGGTGGGGAACCCAATTCGTCACCATGCCCCTGGCCACGAGGACGCTGGGGGATACCTTCCGCTTCCTCGCTTCAGTGGACGGGACCGTAATCAATATTACCGGGCAGGCGTCCGTAACCCTGAACCGAGCGAAATACACGGAAAGGGTATACGACACCCCCCACGTCATCACCTCCAACAACCCCATTTATCTCATGCAATATTCCAACGGCCAGGCTTACGACGGAAACTCCAATTCGGATCCGGCGATGATTTCGGTTCCTCCCGTCGCGGCCTTTGGGAAGGATTTTTCACTCGCCATACCCGTCACGGGCTTCTCGACGAATTACGAAAATATTTTGGTGCCTTTCGCGGGAAGAGGGGCTGTGACCATCGACGGGTTTCAAATTCCCACCGCGTGGTACACCCCCGTTCCGCCGGGTTTTGCCGCCGCCCAAATTTCCACGGGGCCCGGGGCCCACACTCTTTCTTCGCCGATTTCCTTCGCTGTGCTGGCCTACGGATATGACAGTGCCGACGCTTATGGCTACCCGGGCGGAATTTATTTTACCTCCAACACGCCCGTGCCCACGGATACACCCGGCGCCGCCTGTTTCACCTTGACCCCGACCGAAACCCCCACCATCACGCCCACGAAAACACCCACCAATACCGCCACGATTACCACGACTAAAACCCCCACCAACAGCCCCACACCAACCAAAACAAGGACCCCGACCAAAACCCCCACGGATACCCCGACCGGCACCACCAGCCCAACCCAATCCCCCACACCAACCCCGACCCTTACCCTTTCGCCTACCCCCACTGCGACTGAAACTCCCACGTCCACCCCTACCCTGACTCCCACTAATACCAATACCCCCACGAATACCTTTTCTCCCACGCCCACCTTTACGCCGACCTTAACCTTTACCCCGACGATAACGCCCACATCGACCAATACTTTTACGAACACCTACACTCCAAGCCCAACCTCTACGCCGACCCCAACTTTCACGCCAACCCTCACCCCTACACCCACGATTACGAATACTCCCACTCCGACCGATTCGACTTCGGCGACTCCCACCCCGTCGCCTACGCTCACTCCTACGCCAACCCCTTCGCTAACTTTTACCAAGACCCCGACCAACACCCCTTCCCCGACACCGACCTTAACCCCAACCCCTACTCCGACAAATTCTCCCTCGGCCACGCCAACCCCCACTTTTACTTTCACGCCTTCCCTTACCCCCACGCCCACCTTTTCCTTTACTCCGACATTTACCCCTTCTGTTACGCCAACTCCCACACCAACTTTTTCCCCGACCCCAACGTTTACGCCGACCTTTACCTTTTCACCTTTTCCCACCTTCACCCCCACTACTTTCTGTGAACTTCACATCTGGCCGTTACCCTTTGACCCCAACAGGGCCGTGGGCGGAGTGTTAAAAATTTCCTGTTTACCGGCAGGCGCCGCTGTGGCGTTTTACACTCTTTCCGGGGAATGGGTCAGACAGGTGGAGGAAACGAATGGGATGGCAACTTGGAACGGAAAAAACCAAAACGGCGCCGCTGTTTCAGCGGGAGTTTATTTTTACGTGATCCAGCTAAACGGGCAGGTTTTTCAAACCGGCAAAATCATTCTTGTGATGGGTTCCTGATTAAAAGTCATCTCAAAACCACCTTTACCGCAGAGGCGCGGAGACGCAAGGGTAAAACCATGAGGAAAACCCAGGAAAAAAACATGTTTTTCTCCGCGTCTCCGTGTCCCTGAGGTAAAAATATTTTTTTGTGGTTTGGAAGCAGTTCCTGTTTGAAAGCGTTATTTTCAACGGCAATTTGCCTGTCCAAAACCACCTTTTGCCCTTTAGTTTTAGGTGAAAACCAGGAAAAAATGATATATTTACTCCGTCATTGAAAGTGGCAGGTCCAAAGTTGTCGCCTTGGGTTTTTCGCTTCCATAAATCGTTTCAAACCAACAGGATTTTTATGAACCTTTCGAAGCCAACCATTAAAAGTATTTTTCATTCCCTTTTGATCCTTTGTCTTTGGGGAACCCTTCCCCTTTTCGCCAATCCCGTGAATTTACAGATATTGGGCGTTTCCAACGCCGCTCCCGCTCCCGGAACAAGTATTTCCGTAACCGTGCGTTTTTGCGACGACACGGCTTGGGCCTCGGACCGGGTCAAACTTATCGCGGGTTTTTCGCCCGGGGTGGTCGCCAGCTTTTCCGCTTGCCCCTCCGCGAACCAATATTATGTGGTGGATACCTTGATAGCCGGGGGAATCGCGACAGGTCCCGGAATGTACGATTCAGGCAACGGCTCCACCCAGGGCGGAAGCTCTCCCCCCTATTACCCAAGTTATTCCAACAATGGCACACCCTCCTGCCCGGCTGGTTCGGTTACCGCGATTTGGTCCATTTATATTGACGGGAGTTATTTAAACCCCGGAACCTACAGTCTGGTCGTTGGAGCCGCGGAGGATTATGTCAATTGCACCAACGCTACGGCTTACGCGTCCACGACTGTCAACATTCCGCTTCCTCCCGCGGCCTTTGCCATCACTAAAAGCGCCGAGGGAGCCACGGCCGCCCCGAACGGGTTGGTCCTTTTCACGGTTGATTACACCTTTGTCAACACGAACAATTTTATTATCAGCGATACCGTTCCCCCGGGCATGACCTTCGCGGCCATCAGCCCTAATGGAACCAACACGGCCGGGGCTCTCACCTGGACCGTCGGCAACGCCACCACCACCCAAAAGGGTTCCGTTTGGTTTTTGGCGAGTGTCAACCCGGGCGCGGCTGATGGCACGGTCATTTCCAACACGGCCTCGGGGCAAACCAACGAGGTGGCTTCGGCAAACAGCAACGCTGTTTCCACCACCGTAGCCATTCCCCATTTGAACCTTATCAAAAGTCAATCGTCCTCGTCCCTGCCGGCCGGCGCCACCGTCACCTACAACCTCGACTGGACCGCGGATGGAAAGAATCTTCAGCTTTATGATTCCTACGACAATGATTCGGTCGGGACCACGGGGAATTCCATCCAGGGTTTTGATGGAACTTCCTATCTTAATGTTCCGGGTCCCGGGGGATCCCTGGGTACCTGGACCATCCGCGCGAACGCGGCGGGCGATCATTTTATTGAGGCCACTTCGCCTTATAACGCCGGCGGCGGCGGGGGAAATTATCCCGAACTGATCCGTAATGTTCCTGGATTGAATATTTGCAGTGATTTTATCGTGGAGGGGGACATCCAAATTCCCGTGACGGCGGCGGGAGCCGGATCGGGAGCGGACGCCCATATGGTTCTGGCGGTAAATCCCTCACAGGGCATCACCCTGAAGGCGGCCATTTCCATCGACAACAGCCCGGGTAATTTATTCGTCCAGAAAAATAATATTTTCCCCCTGCAGTCGGGCAGCGCCGCGATGGTTTTCAACTCGCCTTTCAGCATCCAGTCCGGGGTTTGGTACACCCTGAAGGCGGACATTCAATCCACCGGAACCGGAACAACCAACTTCAATATAGTTTTATGGCCCAAGACTAATCCCGCGACGGCGGTGACCCTCATTTATTCCGATACCTTTGCCCCGCAACCCATTTGTTCGGGCGGCTGGAGGCAGGGTTGGCAGGCGGATGAGACGGCGGGTACCGATTGGTTCGCCAATTTGAAGGTCTTTGGACCGGGACCGATAGTCAATCCCTCCGTTTCCGATGCGGTGCCTCCGGGGATCACCTACGTGGGTTCGAGCGTGCCGCCCTTTTCCGGTCCCTCACCTCTTGTTTGGAATTACGCCGCGACCATGTTCTCGTTTGACACCCCCATCAACTGGTGGGGAACGGTCGCCTGCCCCGGACCCATTTCCAACCAATACACCATGAGCGCGTTGGGAATTCCCGTGACCACCTCCAACACGGTCAATCTCACCTTAAGTTCCTGCATCACCCCAACCCCCACCCCGACACCCATTCCCCCTGGTTGCAAGGTTTTGGTTTATTTGAATGTGGGGGCCTGCGACGAATTGGGCGGAGCGACCGGGGGCGCCATGGTTAATCTCATCCCGATCCTCCAGAACGCCGGGGCACAGGTCACCACCATAGGAGTTTGTTCCAACAGCTATTGCCCCGCCGGGGACAACTGGTCGAACTATAACCAGGTTTGGGACTGTCGTTTCGCGGGTCCCGCTGAACTTTGCAGTGGTTTTGGATTTCACAATGATTATTTTGCCGCCTGTTGGCAGACCACGGCGACGACCTACCTGCAGAACGGCGGAAATCTTTATCTACAAGGGGAGAATGCGGGGTTCCCAAGTCGTTACATGGGTAACGACGCCTTTTTAAGATCAGTCGGGGCCGTGACCGGCGGGTACACCGATTGTCCTTTGGGCGCCACCTCGAACGATTACGCGGATCTTGGCGTGAACCTTCCCTCGTCCCTTCTGGGAGCGGCCCAGTTTTTCGGCTACGCGGTCGGTGGAATTCCCACCGCCGTCTCCAATGGCCAGAATTTTGTGACCTACACGGGCCCCTGGAACAATTCAGGCGCCACCAACCGCGCCCTCGCGACAGGATGGACATCCGCCCAAATGACCCTGGGCGCGGGTGCCGGAAAACTTTTTACCTCCTGGGATACCACCATGTGGACCGGGGGTTATTACACGGGAGGGACCAAGACCATTGTGGACACCTTTTATACCTCTGTTTATCAATGGTTGGGCGGATCCTCCTGCTCCACGCCGGTTCCGACTCCTACCTCCACGCCCACCAATTCACCAACCAATTCCCCGACCCCAAGCCCGACCAATACCCCGACCCTTTCACCTACCCCCACCTCCACCAACACGCCAACCCCGGGAGTGAGTTTTTCCGAAGTTCCCTCAAGCCTGACGGCCCAGCCGGGGGATGTCATCACCTATACCATTACCCTAAACATCACCGGGCCAAGCGTGAATGGATTGGTCATTACCGATATCCTTCCAACCAATGTCACCTTCGTGGGATTTGGTTCCTCGCCGGTTGGAACAGGGGCAGGCTTTAATCCAATCACTAATAGTTTGTTTTGGACCTTGCCCTCACCCATCAGCGCTGGAACCTATACCCTGTCCTATCAAACCCAGGTTAATCCTGGAACACCCAACGGAACCCTTTTAACCGATGCGGCTCAATTAACCTACGCG
>JAHFCG010000172.1 GCA_023249615.1 candidate division FCPU426 bacterium
TCAAACCAAAGTCGTTTCCGGTAAAAAAGGCCGTGATCTTTCCCGAAATCTCGCCATGCCCCTCGCCTCCTACAAAAAGATTTCCTTTAAAGCCGGCAAAAATTTAAAGAAATTGTTCTGGAATCTGCCGGAGGAAAAACAGCCCGCGGCCAATATCGCGGGTCAGTTGGAAATGTTCAAAGAAGCGGTTAATCGGTAGACTGAAGAAAATTTTGAATTTTAAATTTTAAGTTTTGAATTGTTGAAAAAGTTTTCAATTTGAAGATTGAAAACCTCCTTAATTTAAAATTAAACGTTAAGAATTCAGAATTGCCTCAAGGAGGCCCTGATGTCCACAACCGTCCATTATTTCGGAAAAATTAAAAGCCACGAAGGCATCCGGGAAATTCAGGAAGAGTTACGCGAAATCGCCCAGGTGAGCGGCTGGTCGCATGAAATGGTGGACCACGTTTTCACCCATGAAGGCGAAGTGCCGGCTCCCCGTCTGTCCCTTCGGGGCATCCGCGTCACACTCAATAAAACAACCTCCCCGCTTCAATTGACCTTTGACAAGGACGGTTATCTTTCCCATATCTATTACGAGAAAACCCCCGCGGATATTCACCAGAAGGGAACCACCCCGGGAGCCCGCCAGCTTTTGCACCAGATCCACACCAGCACCAGCATCCGTAACGCCGACGCTACCAGCCACATGACCCTGGTCAAGCTTCTGGATTACGTGAAGAAGCGCTATGTTCCCAACCTTGAGGTCATCGACAACACGGGCTACTGGTATTCCAGGGATGAGGCCGTGCTCGCGCCCAAACGCCTCGAACTCGTCAAAAAGTAAAAAGTTTTTCACCACCAAGACACCAAGACTCCAAGGAAGACGAAAGACGAAAAAATAATTTGTTGAGAAAAGACCATTTTTTAAAGCTCCCTGCTAGCGTTCACGGGGGGCTTTTTTTGTTTTTGGCAGAAATGTCATGTTGGGAGTAGGTGTCGTGAAAAACAGGAATTTTCTATTGTGCCTTACTTGGAGTCTTGGTGTCTTGGTGGTCCAAGCTTGTTTTGTTTTTCCCGCTTTCGCCGAGTCCTTCCAGCTGAAGCTCGGCAGACTTTTCGCCGAGGGCCGGACGGCCGAAATGGAGGAATCCGTTGAGGCCAGGCTCAAGAATAACCCTTCCCAAGCCGAAACCTGGCTGGAGCTTGCGGGCCTCCGAAAAAGCCAGGGGAATTATCCCGGGGCCGTGGAAGCCTACCAGAATTTCCTGGCCCAAAAGGACGATTGGAAGGTCCGCGCGGGGCTGGCCCTGGTTTGGGAACAATCCGGAAAGTTTCCCGCCGCGGAGGAAAGTTTCCTCGGGCTTTTAAAGGATCATCCCGATGATCCTGAAATTCTCTGGGGCCTGGCGCGGCTCAGGCTTTATCAATATAAATGGAAAATCAAAAGAACCAAAGGGACACCGCAGGAAGCCCTCAAGGACGCGAAAAAATATCTGCAAAGGTTGACAGCCCTGAGACCGGAAATCGCCCTGGCCACCTGGCAACTGGCGGAGGTTTCCCGGCTTTTGGGTGACCGGGACCTGGCCTTGAGCTGCTATGAGAAGGTTGTTCATCAGGACGCCAGCTATAAATTGGCCCACCGTTATATCGCCAAACTACTGGACCAAAAGGGACGGGTCCGCGAGGCCCTGGCCAAATACGAACAAGCCATGGCCATTGAGCCGGATGACAACAAATTAAAACTGGAAGCCTCCCTGGCGGCCAGGAGCGCCCCCGCGGAAGCCCAAAAACGGCAAGCCCAGCGTCTTCAACAGTGGGTGAAATGGAAGCCCAAGGAGGAAACCCTGATCGCGCCCTCCTCCGTGACCGTCCGGGTGGGTTTGTTTTCGGGTATTGGGCGGGTGCTTTTCAAGAGCGACTCGGAGTTACAGGTTATGACGCCTGCTCAAACGCCCCTAACCTTATTGGCGGGGGGCGAGGAGTACCGGTTTCAATTTGATTCCGCAAAAAAAACCAAAAATCACACAGACCTTTGGGTCATTAAAACCAGCAGGGGGAAAACCCTTCTTACATTCGACCGACGAATTTGGATAACCCCAAAGGACCCCAAAAAAGCCATCCTGCTTCATGCGGTGCCCTCCAACACCGGATATTTTTTCGCGAGGGAGGAGGACAGGGCCTACCGCGGAATTTTGGAAATGATTCCACGGCCCGGGGCCGGGTTTCAGGCAGTGAACCGGGTTTCCCTGGAGGATTATCTGGCGGGGGTATTGCCCGCCGAAATGCCGTCCCATTGGCCCATGGAAGCCCAAAAGGCGCAGGCCGTCGTGGCGCGGACCTATGTCATGTCGAAAATGGGGCGCCATAACGCGGACGGTTTTGATGTTTGCGACAGCGTCCATTGCGAGGTTTACCGGGGGCTTCGGGCTGAATATGAGAAATCCAACGCCGCCGTCAGGGAAACCGCCGGCCTTGTCCTGAAGCACGGCCGAAAATTATTACCGGTGGTTTTTTCCGCGCAGTGCGGAGGCCACACCCAGGATTTTAGTGAAGCTTGGGGCGCCAAACTTCCCGTGGTGGGCGTGGAGGACTATGAACCCCGATTCAATACCGATATGGAATTTCCGCTTTCCCCGGGCCGCATGGAAAGGTGGATCCGGGAACCCCGGGTTTCCTATTGCCGTGTTTTTGGGTTGAGGGGATACCAAAATTACCGTTGGGCGGCGGTCATAACCGCCCAGGCCGTCCAGAATAAATCGGGAAACATCGGGCGGGTCCGCCGGTTGACCGTCACCCACCGTTCCACGGCGGGATGGGCGGATCATTTGCTGGTGGAGGGCGAGTTTGGAACCAAGGAATTAAAAGGGGATAATATCCGTAGTTTTTTGGGAGGCATTCGGAGTAACCTGATTTGGATTGAGCCCCAGTTCAACCTGAAGGGCTGGCCGGAGGAGTTCCTCATTTACGGGGGCGGTTGGGGCCACGGGGTGGGCATGTGCCAGGTGGGGACCTACGGGTTGGCCCAGGCGGGAAAGACCTGGGAACAGATACTGGAACACTATTTCCCCAAGGGAAGCGTCCAAAAGCTGGATCAACCGAAAACCAATTAGCCACAGATGCATGGGATACATGGGATGGAAAAGCAATGGTAAAACCCTAAATCTTAAGAGAATACGGAAATCTAATCAGATGCAATTTCCGGGGATGAATAAAATGAATAAAAAAATTCAAAAGAATTTTAAGTTTCGTTCTGGTTTATTCGGGTTCATCCCATGTATCCCATTCATCTGTGGCAAAAAAATGTTTTTGGTGGTCTTGTCCGTGGCCGCTTTGGGGTTGTCCTCCTGCGCGGGGGTGGGGCAGGAGATGGGCCTGGAAACCGTCCCCGATATCGAACAGCGCGCGGGGCTCATGGGAACCCAGGATAATCCCGCGGTTCTCGACCCCTTCAAAAAATACACGCTCGTTATGGCCGCCAATGAATGCCGTTTTTACACCATGAAGGTTCCCGAGGGCTGGTTTTGGAAAATTTACCTGACCGCCGGCACGAGGGAAACGACAAGGCAGGGAAGGTTAAAGGCCGAAATCATCCCGGCCAATCCACCTTGGGCGCCGTTACCCGATTGTGTTTTCGCCAAGGATTTTCAGCTGAAGCGGGAAGGGATCCAGGCGCTTCTGGGTTTGGGGAACGAAAAAGCCGGCCGCCCCGCACTGCTGCGGTTCTGCCAGGAGGGGGCTCCGGTTCGAATCACCATCGAAAGCCAGGTGTCCTCCAATTCCCAGTTGATGGGTCCGAAGAAGGATTCCTCTAAAACCAGGACGGAGTAATTCCAAGGCAGGTTCAAGGCGCAAGGTCCAAGGGTCAAGTTTTAAAGATGTCTGTGGTTTTCTTTTTTGGTTAACTTGAACCTTGCGCCTTGGACCTTGTACCTAGGAGTTTAAATGTCGCGCGTGTCCTTTTGAAAATCTAAAATGAAATGCGGGACGATCCCATTTTTCATTAAATCTTACCAATAGGAGAAATGGGATGCCTTACTATTTTGCCTACGGCTCCAGCCTCCTGCGGGCCCAAATGGAACGCCGCATCATGGGCAACAAGCCCGTAACCCGCGCCGCCCTCAAGGGCTACCGTCTCGCCTTCATGGGAAACTCCACCGAACGCAAGGGTCCCGTGGTCAATCTTCAGACTGATCCCTCCCGTTTTGTCCCCGGTTTCCTTTATGAATTAAACGAGATCATGATCGAGTATCTGGACCGCTGTGAGGCCTGCGAAAAGGGGACCTACAAGAAGTTTGAGGTGGCGGTGGAGAAAGATGACGGCGAAAAACTCCCGGCGGTCTGCTACCGGTTATCCGGTGAGAATCCGCCCTTTGGAACTCCCAATCTGGGCTACCTGATGCAGGTCAAGCAGGGGTACAAGGAATGGGGCCTGCCGGAGGAAGTGCTGGAGGAAGCCGTGAAATGGAGTGGAGAACAAGCGGGTAAAAAAAGCTAGCGTCTTTTAAGTCCTCGTGTTAATATTTGTTAAATATTAATAAATTCTAATAAGAGGCGCGATATGTCCAATAAAGTCGTAACCTCCATTTCCTTGCCGGCGGATGTCCTGAAACAAGCCGAAAAAATGGCCAAAGATGAACATAAATCCAGGAGCGAGTTGATCAAGGAGGCGCTCAAGGAGTATTTGGCGCGTCACCAATGGCAAGGTGTACGAGAGGAAGCCGCGCCTTATGCCCAAGCCAAAGGAATGCCGAACGAGGAAGCTGTTGAAAAAATTATTCAGGAGATTCGGAAATCCCGCCGTGAAAAAGATCCGTTAGACGAGGCGCGTGAGCGTTTTAAGGAGAAAGGGTTCAATGGGGAAACCATTGACGACGCGGTTCGCTGGGCGCGTAAGAGCAAAAAGTGAGAGTTGTTCTCGACACGAACATTGTCATTTCGGCCTTGCTATATCAAGGTTCCACTCGCCGCTTTCAGGAGCTTTGGAAAAACCATAAAATCAAGGTTTTCGCGACCCAAGCCGTGCTGGGTGAATATGTCCGTGTTCTCCATTACCCCAAGTTTGGCTATGAATCCGAATTGATTACGGAATTATTACAGGAACATCTTTTGCCCTGGCTTTTCCATGGGGATGATTACCGTGGACGGTTAGTCTATCCTTCGGCAGACCGGGACGACGACAACTTTTTGCGGGCGGCTCTTTCGGCTAAGGCGGAGGTTCTGGTGAGTGGTGACCCCGATTTGACTGACCTGAATGGAAAGTATGACTTTCCGATACTTCCGCCGGGGCCTTTTTTATCCAGGTATTTCACGCGTCGTAAGTAATAGGTTTTTGACCGGCCTGATGAAGGTCAAACAGGGTTA
>JAHFCG010000173.1 GCA_023249615.1 candidate division FCPU426 bacterium
TGTTGGTGGGAGTAATGGTGGCGGTATTGGTGAAGGTGTTGGTGAATGTCACCGTTGGAGTGTTGGTGGGAGTTCGCGTCGGGGTGTTGGTAGGGGTGATCGTGGGCGTGTTGGTGGCGGTGTTGGTAATGACGGGCGTCAGGGTAGGCGTATTCGTTGGCGTATTGGTGGGTGTGTTTTGAACTGTGTTCGTGGGGGTATTCGTCGGAGTCCGAGTGGGAGTAATAGTCGGAGTGTTCGTGGGTGTGTTCGTCGGAGTCCGGGTAGGCGTATTCGTAGGGGTGTTCGTGGGCGTATTGGTGGGGGTAATCGTGGGCGTCCGGGTCGGGGTATTGGTGGGAGTACGGGTAGGCGTGTTGGTTGGCGTTCGAGTGGGCGTGTTGGTGGCGCAGACAATGGCGGCCGTCACGGCGTTGGAAGTCACCGGAGCGGTTGATAAATCATCAAATATCTCCGCCACATTGGTCATGCCGGATTGGCCCGCACAGGACGCGACCCCCCACCAGGTGATGGCCCCGGACTGGTCGTAAATGGTCGTGGGCGCGAAATTCCATCTCAGCATGGGAGGACCCGCGCTGGGAGCCATGCTGGAATTGGAATAGGTTATCCCCGTCGGCACCGTGTCCCAAATTCTCACGTTCACGGCGGGATCCGCCCCAAAATACCTGAAATTCGAGTATTCCTGCCTTCCCGGGGTGTAATTCCCCGCGTTGGAAGTGGGGTTGCCCTGGAAGCCCGAGTAGTAATTGCCCGCGGCGCAGGGTATCCAGGCGCTGGAGGCTCCCGAGTAGGTGATGTCCCAAGTGGTGGGCTCCGGCGTCCCGACGGGCCAAACCCTGGCCTGAACCGTGTAAGTCCCGGCGGCATAGGTGACAAGGGCCTTCATCGAATACCAGGTGTTGAATTGTACTCCGGCGGATTTCATGGGGGTCGATTGAAACGAACCTATGGCGCCAACCGTGCTGACGATATTGTACAAGCCGTTGGTGCCGCTTTCCTGGAGGGAGAAAAAACTGGGGGCGTTGTCGACGGAAAGAATAAGCTCGAAACCGTAATGCGTGATCGGATCCACCGCGATCACCAGGGAGGCGTCCTCGCCGGTGCCATTGGCGCTTCCATCCTGCAGCAGGGCCGGGATATAAGCGTCCCCTTCCACGATGAAACCACTCGCGCACAAGTTGGTGTTGACGGGGCCGTTCCTCAAGAGAGTCTCGTAATGGCAAACCGCGGCAGCGCTGGAAAAGCCTAAGGGGGTGTTGAAATCGATGAAATGATTTCCCTGCGCATCCTGCTGAACCTGCCAATTGTTGGTACAGCCGCTCGCGCAATTACTGGCGGCATAACCCGTGCCGTCAAAACCCGTGATGTTGGTGGCGCAGGTTGATGTAGTGGGCGCGCTATTGTTCAGGTAGGAATCGGACACCTGGAGGCTGAACCCGCCGAGGGCGTAATTAAGGGTATAGGTCAAGGTGTCGCCGACATTCACGGAAGCGGACGACTGGCTCTTGGAAATCTGGAAACTGGAGCCGATAGCCACCTGGGCGACATTAGAACTGACGCTGTTGGACGAGGAGGAAGCCGCCGCCGTGTTGGAGATGATTTGCCCCGTGGTCACCCCCGCGCTGACCTTTCCGAGGAACCAGACGTAGCCCGATACGGTTGGCAGGCTCGCGGGAAGGATCCATGTGAAATTGGGCGAGGAGAAAGTCCCGCCCGGGCTGATGTTGGAACCCGCGACCCCGGCCAGGGTAATGAAACCCGGCAAGGTATCCGTGATGGTCACGGGTCCCGCCTGGTTGCCATAGGTGTAATCCATCCTGAAGAGGATCAAATCATTCGCGGTGGCCGTGTCCCCTTCCGTGGCCTTGGAAAGGGTAATGCTCGGAGGCGGGAAAGGAACCGTCACCCCGGTCCAGACATGGGGATCCCCGGTATAGCCGGCGCTGCATTGCATGCAAAAATCATGTTCCTGCACGACGATGTTATAAGAACCGGCGCTCATACCCGCCGGAATGATGACGTTCCAAACCTGGGTATAAGGGCTTGAATCAACCGCCCCAACGGCCACACCGGCCCAACCACAGCCCGGCTCATTCGCGGTGTAGGTTGTGGCCGAACTGGGAGTTACGCCCGTGGGGCTTCCCGTGGCGGAACCGGTTAAAATATACTGGTTCGGCAAGGGACAAATCAAATTGGTGTTTCCTGAAGGGGTTATCCCCACGATAAAATTGGGTGTCCTGAAAGTTCCGTTGGCGTTATAGACCACCGTGACTGAGATGGTCGAACCGGGCGCTGGATTGAGATTCGAAATGCCCGGACTTCCAATAAATGTCACATCCGAAAAAGCCAAAGAGGGCGCGAGCAAAAGCAAGAGGACGAACAAAACTCTCTGGGTTTTTATCCGTGTTGAAAAAATAAATTGAGTGAACCGGTTTAGCATTTTTTCCCAATCAAAATTTGGATAAAAACAGCGCTTTCGCTTCACGTTAAAATGCAATTCCCCTGCCAAAAATCTTACGAAAACATTAAGAATTTCGGCATACTAACTGGAAAAAATCATACATTGGGTTAAAACAAAGTGGGAATTGTCAGATTTCTTATGATTTCTCGTTAAACCTTGATGGAAATTCTACTCCAAATTTGTCTTTTTTTACCCGGTTTCCGACTCAAAAACAGCCCATTCGGATGGTCTTTTCGGGGAAAAATAGATCTTTGATTTTTGGTTTAAAAAACAGGATTGGAAATTATCGATGACAAAAATTTATGGGTAAGATGGCTTAGATGAAAAAAATTACCATCACCCCTCCCTCTCCCCTCGATGGAGAGGGGGAATACCCCGCAAAAGCCTCGCCCCTTGAGGGAGAGGGTATACCGACCCAGTGTTTGGCATTAATGATGTCGGCATAATGCCAATCTCATTTTGGATGGATATCCAAAATTGGCATAGGGCGAGGGGTGAATTAAATTTCCGGGGATGTTCTTAAGATGAAAAAATTCAACTCGCTCCTTGTCCAAAACCATTTGACGGGAATTTTAATCCTTGGTTGGACCCTCATCTTATTCGCGGCCTATGGCCAACTCCTTCTTCACCCCGATCTCCACACGGCCTGCCCCGAAAATGATACCTGGAATTTTCCTATCCGCTGGTCGGTCTTGTCCGCCCTAAGGGAGGGACGCCTTCCCCTTTGGAATCCCCTTTCCGCCTTCGGCATTCCATGGCTCGCCACATGGCAAACGGAAACCTTTTATCCCGGAACCCAGATCTTTAAGTGGGTCGGCCTTTCCTTTTGGAATTATTCCGGAATCCTGCATCTTTTGATTTTCTCTTTGGGGATTTTTCGTTTCCTCCGCCTTTCGGAGGTTCAACCCTTTTGGGCGTTTTTCAGCTCGTCAATCGCCCTCCTGAACCTCTGCGCTTACAACCATCTTGGGAGCAATTCCTCCATGGATACCATGGCTTGGGTCCCGTGGATATTCGTAGCGGTACACGAAATACTTGCGGGATCGCCACGGCACCCTCACCCCTCCCTCTCCCCTCGAGGGAGAGGGGGAAATAAAAAAACCTCGCCCCGCTTTTCTGGCAAAGTTTTAACAAAGCTAGATGCTTATAAGGAAGAGTGGAGCGGCGAATTTTCTTTCGGGCTTTTTTTCTCATCAACCGCTTGGCCCAATTTAAAATTGACCCTGTTCTTCACCCTTCAGATTTTTGCCGGTTATCCCCAAATCATTTTTTACACTCTGTTAGGCGCCTTCGCTTACGCCGTTTTCCTGAAAGGCTGGGCTTCCCTCCGCCTGTTGGCTCTCCCTATCGCCGCCGGTCTTCTTTTTTCCGCCTGCCAATGGCTCCCATCCCTCGAGTATTTCTTTTTACAGGCAGTCCGCCTCCCCGCCGTTCACGACAATCCGCATTTTTATCTTCCTTTTGAAAACCTTAAAACACTTCTGGACTTCAACGCCCTGGCGAAAGAGGGTGTCCCGGACTATGTCGCTTCCCCCACTTTCTTTTATTTCAATTTATATTCCGGCATCATTCCCCTTTTTATCCTGGGCTGGGGCGTCTTCCGGGTTAAAAATTTGAATTCGCCAACCCGTTTTTTCCTCCTGGGGTTTTTTATCACGGCATTCTGGTCCCTGGGTTTCTTTTTAAAAGGCCTGGAAATCACCCATGTCCCTTTTCCTGATTTTTTGGAACCCGCGAAAAGCTGGGTCCTGATCAATTTCCTCGAATTGATCGCTTTAGGGCTTTTGATGGAAAATCACTTTCCCAAACCGGGCCATTGGAAATACGCCCTCTTGACGGCCTCCCTGCTGAATCTTTTAATTCCCCTTTGGAACCATCCCCTGGAACGAAATCTTTTACCTCCCAATTCCCGTTTGGATTCGGAAGCCTTAAAAATTAAAGCCCAACTGGAAAATGGGCGGGCACTCCTATTGCCCAGCGCGGGGGAACACCAAGCCCTCTATACCCCCCTTCCCGACCCCGAAAGAAAACCAGCTTTTAAGAGATTTATTCCTGATTCCAACCTGTTCATCAACCTGCCCCTCGCCAATTTTTACGGCTCCACCTGGCCCACCTGGGGAACCTTTGACGCGAACCTCTATTGCCAGTACCAGTTTCCCTACGACCCTGGAAATCTTTTGGATCTTTTGGGCGTGGACCTTCTTTACCTGCCGGAACCAACCATGCCGTCCCGTTACAAAAAGGTTTTCACCGAAGGAACCTGGACCTTGTGGAAAAATCCTGGTTCCGTGGGATCCCGTTTTGTTTTTTCAGGAAATCCCCAGATAAGAAGCCGGAAGGAAGCCTTTACCGCCTTTTCAACGGGAACCGCCAAACCCCTGGAAAATTTGTTTCTGGATTCAACCCCTGTTTCGCCCGCTCCTTTGAGCCCATGGCCCCCCTATCAGGGAGCGGAGGGTTTTGTGTTGCCGACAGGGAACAAAGGATTTTTTGTCCGGACTCAGAACGCGATGCCGGGTTGGCGGGCCTGGGTGGATTTCAAACCCGTGGACCTGTATCTCGCGGACGGAATTTTTCAGTGTGTTCCCTTTTCAGGAAAAGCCAAAGTGGTTCATCTGGCCTATCAACCCGCCAGTTTCAGGATAGGTTTGTTTTTAAGTCTGCTGGGTGTGATGGGTTTGGGGATTGCGGGTGGGGTTAAGAAAATTCTGGCGGTTTAATTCAGATTGGTAGGGGCGGCATTCATGGCGCCCTTCGGGTTTAACCTGCCATTTTATGGGCAAGGCATGCCTTGCCCCTACGAAACCTTGGCGGATATCCCCAGCATTTCACCCGCGACTTGAAACACTTCCTGGGGTGGAATTTTCAAAAGACATTCCTGATG
>JAHFCG010000174.1 GCA_023249615.1 candidate division FCPU426 bacterium
TTTCGGTGGGGTTTTACTGAAGAGAATGGAACTCCTGGAGCGTTTTCACCTTAATCTCCCGCTTTTTCATGGCTTCTATACCATTGGCGGCCGCCGCGCAGGCGGAAAGCGTGGTAATGCACGGAACATTGTAAACCACCGCCGTCCGGCGGATCTGGAAGTCGTCCGACCGGGGGCCCTTCCCCGCTGGGGTGTTCATGATGAGCTGAACTTCCCCATTCTTGATGAGATCCACCACGTTGGGACGCCCTTCATGAACCTTGCGGACCACGATGACTTCAATCCCGTTGCTGGTGAGGGCCTGGGCTGTCCCCTGGGTCGCCACGATCTTGAAACCCATGTCAAAGAGGCGTTTGGCGATAAAAATAACCGTCCGTTTGTCCTTGTTCTTCACGGAAACGAAAACCGTTCCCTTCAACGGAAGGGCTGAGTTGGCGGCCATTTGGCTTTTGGCAAAGGCCATTCCAAAATCCTGATCAATTCCCATGACTTCGCCGGTGGATTTCATCTCAGGACCCAGCACCGTGTCCACACCCGGGAAACGGTTGAAGGGGAACACAGCTTCCTTCACGGCGATATGTTTGAGATAGGAAACTTCCTTCAGTTTTAAACCCTTGATGGTTTTCCCCGCCATGAGGCGCGCCGCCACCTTGGCCCAGGGGGTGCCGGTGGCCTTGGAAACAAAGGGCACCGTTCGGGAAGCGCGGGGATTTACCTCCAAAACATAAACCATATCGTTCTTGATGGCGTACTGCACGTTCATGAGGCCCTTCACCTTGAGGGCCAGGGCCATTTCCTTCGTGTATTTTTTAATCGCGCTAATCTGGTCTTCCCGCAAAGTGTAGGGAGGGATGACGCAAGCTGAGTCACCGGAATGGATACCCGCTTCCTCGATATGTTCCATGATGCCGGCGACCAAAACTTCCTTGCCGTCGCAGACGCAGTCCACATCAACTTCGAGCGCGTCCTCAAGGAAATGGTCGATGAGAATGGGAAGATTGGGTGCCGCTTCCGCCGCTTTCGCCACAAATTCATCCAGCGATTCCTCGTCGAACACGATTTCCATCGCCCGGCCGCCCAAGACGTAAGAGGGGCGGACCACAACGGGGTACCCAACCTTACGGGCCACGGGCTTGGCTTCCTTCACGTTCATGGCGATACCATTGTCAGGCTGGCGGATCTTGAGGCGCCGCAACATGGCCCCGAACAATTGCCGGTCCTCGGCGACATCGATGGATTCCGGCGAGGTCCCGATAATGGGAACCCCGGCCTTCTTCAGGGGAACCGCCAGCTTCAGGGGTGTTTGTCCCCCGAACTGAACAATGACGCCTTTGGGTTTTTCCCGGTCAACGATGTTCATCACATCCTCAAAGGTGAGGGGTTCAAAGTAAAGCCGATTGGAAGTGTCATAGTCCGTGGAGACAGTTTCGGGATTGTTATTCACCATGATGACTTCGTAACCGTCGTCCCGAAGGGCGAAAGCCCCGTGCACACAGCAATAGTCGAACTCGATACCCTGGCCGATGCGGTTGGGCCCGCCGCCCAGAATCATGATCTTGTTTTCTTTGGTAGGAGGGGCTTCGGTATCTTTGCCAGCGAAGGAAGACTTGCCCAATTCGTAAGTGGAATAGAGATAAGGGGTAAATGCCTCGAACTCGGCGGCGCAGGTATCGACCATCTTGTAAACCGGCTTGATGCCGTTCATCTTGCGGTAATTCCGGATTTCCGTTTCCTTGACCCCGCAGAGAAAGGCCAGTTGGGCATCGGAAAAGCCCATCGCCTTGGCCCTGCGCAGTAGTTCTTCCGGCAGTTGTTTCTTTAACTTTGTACCCTTTCCCCCTTTTCCCTTTTTACCCTGTGTAGTTTTCTCCAATTCTTTTTCGAGGTCCACAATCTCCTTAATCTCGTTCAGGAACCAGGGGTCAATGGCGGTCAATTTGTAGAGCTTGTCCACCTCGTAACCTTGCCAAAAGGCCTGGCGGATAAAGAAGTGGCGGATGGATGTGGGTTTGCGTAACTGGGCGTCCAAAAGGTCATGGGGCAAAACCTTAGGCTTCCTGGCGCCGGTCTTGAGCCAGCGTCCTTCCTTGAATTCCCTTCCATCGGCGCCGAGTCCAATAGTTCCCGTTTCCATGGAACGCAAGGCCTTCTGGTAGCTTTCCTTGAAGGTGCGTCCGATGGACATGGTTTCCCCCACGCTCTTCATGGAGGTATTAAGGAGGTCATCCGCGTCCGGGAATTTCTCGAAGGTAAACCGGGGAATCTTGGTGACCACATAGTCGATGGAAGGCTCAAAGGCGGCTTTGGTGTACTTGGTAATGTCATTGAAAAGCTCATCCAGCGTGTAACCAATGGCCAACTTGGCCGCGATCTTGGCAATGGGAAAACCCGTGGCCTTTGAAGCCAGGGCAGAGGATCGGGAAACCCGTGGGTTCATCTCAATCATGATCATCCGGCCGTTCTTTGGGTCCACGCCGAACTGGATGTTGGAGCCGCCCGTATCGACGCCGATTTCCCGGATACAGGCGATCGAAGCGTCTCTCATGCGTTGGTATTCTTTGTCCGTCAAAGTCTGGGCAGGGGCCACGGTGACTGAATCCCCCGTGTGGATTCCCATAGGGTCCATGTTCTCGATGGAGCAGATGATGACCACGTTGTCCTTGAGGTCGCGCATGACCTCCATTTCATATTCTTTCCAGCCGAGCGCCGATTCCTCGACCAGGCACTGGCGGATGGGAGACAGGTCTAATCCCTTCGAGAGGATTTCCTCAAACTCCTGGCGGTTGTAGGCGATACCGCCGCCGGTTCCCCCGAGGGTAAAGGCCGGTCGGATAATGACGGGATAACCGTTTTCTTCCGAGAATCCCAAGCCCGCTTCCAAACTTTTGACGGTAAGGGATTTGGGAAGATCGAGGCCGATTTTCAGCATGGCTTCTTTAAAGAGCTGGCGGTCTTCGGCTTTTTTGATGGCGGCCAAATTCGCGCCGATGAGTTCCACCTTGAATTCGTTGAGGGTTCCGTTTTCAGCGAGAGCCACGGCGGTGTTGAGGGCCGTCTGGCCTCCGAGGGTCGGCAAAAGGGCGTCAGGCCGTTCCTTCTCAATGATCTTTCGGACAACTTCGGGATTGATGGGCTCCACGTAGGTACGGTGGGCGAATTCCGGGTCCGTCATGATGGTAGCGGGATTGGAGTTAATGAGGATAACCTCGTAACCCTCTTCCTTTAGGGCCTTACAGCCCTGGGTACCGGAATAGTCGAATTCGCAGGCCTGCCCAATAATGATGGGCCCGGCCCCGATAACCATGATTTTTTTGATGTCAGTACGTTTTGGCATTTATCTTTTCCACCTAGAATTTAAAATTTCAAAAATCCAACTAACAACAAAATAGCACCAATTAAAATGGCATTACTCTGGATAGAACCATACAAGCTTAGGTTGCCAAAAGTCTTTTCATAAATTCTATGTTTCCATGTTTTTTCATCTTCAGGAAAATTTTTAACAAGGGGCAAAATTATCAGTCTTTTAATAATCAGCCAGTTAAAGAAAACAGATATAAACAAAAAACACCACCCAATCGTCATATAAACATTCCGAGCCTTGGTCCCAATCTTCACCAGCGAAACACTAAACGTCAGAAAAAAACCTGTAACGGCAACAACCCACTTGTAATATTCAATAAGTTCTTTTCGAGTCGATTCTTTTATCATTCAATTCCTAACCTGTTTTTCTCGACCATCTCTTTAAACTGCTTAAACAATCCCCTTCGTAGCCCATCTGTCATTGTGAGGAGCGGTGGCCGCATAGGCCGACGTTGGCGACGAAGCAACCTCAGTCTAAATAAGCCGTCCAAACTACGTCCAACACCACCCTCATCCTGACCTTCTCCCCTCAAGGGAGAAGGAATTTTTAATACTGAGGTTGCCACGTCGTAACCGCCGACCTATTCGGTCGGCACTCCTCGCAATGACAGATATTCAAAATCTTTTATCCGCGAACTCCGCGTCTCCGCGGTAAAACAGCCTTTCATCTTACTCAAAACAACTTGAACCCACATTTGCCGCAATGGACGCTGTGCGCGAAACCGAAAAGCCAGCCTAAACCCCCGAAGAAACGGCGTCCGCACCGTGGGCACACGCTCAAGGCCATGATCAAGAAGTAAACCGCCGACAAGGCGGCACAGGGACCCCAAACCTCCCAGGATTGAACATCCATTCCCTGCCACAGACAAAAGCCCATGTAAAAAGCGATCACCAAAGGGATCAGATGAGAGCGATGGACCCTGCGGATGAGCCGCTCTTTCATGTGCTCGACCTGGTCCCGTCTTAATCCATCCTTACGATGAAAGACTGACTTTAGGTCATTCGGCATCATGTCCTCCTTGGTTCGATTTGTCCCTTGCTGTCATTGCGAGGAGGCCCGTTTTCCGGGCCGAGGAAGCAATCCAAAACATTCCAGAAACTGAAGTTTTTGGTTCCCTTTTGATTGCCGCGTCGTCCTGAAAACCAGGACTCCTCGCAATGACATCTGGGCAAGGCATGCCTTGCCCCTACAAAACCAACCCATTCACCGTATTTCTAGACAGGCACAGGGGCCTCGCCCCTACAAACCATCACCCAACCAAAAATTGTACGGGCGAAGCTCGTCTTCGCCCTGGGCGGGTTTAAAACCCGCCCCTACAAAACCCTGAACCCGGCAGGGCGAACGCATCCCCCTTCGCTCTAGGCTTCGGCGGACAGGCGGTTCGCCCCTACAATTATTTTCAACTATTCCGCTCAACCAATTCGCGGAATTGCTTAAAAAGGTAGTCCGCGTCATGGGGGCCGGGAGAAGCTTCCGGGTGATACTGCACACTGAAAACCGGTTTGTTCTTGAGGGCCATTCCCTCGCTGGTGTTGTCGCTCAGGTTGATGTGGGTGGCGATAACCTCGTCCTTATTCAGGCTGTCGTTATCCACACAGAAGCCGTGGTTCTGGCTAGTAATCTCTACTTTTTGATTGGTGGTATTGATCACCGGTTGGTTGCCGCCCCGGTGCCCAAACTTGAGTTTGTAGGTCTTACCGCCCAAGGCCAATCCCAAAATCTGATGGCCGAGGCAGATGCCGAAAGTCGGCACGTTCTTTTCAATCAATTGACGGACCGTGTTAATGACGTAAGGCACCCCTTCCGGATCGCCGGGGCCATTGGAAAGAAACACTCCCTTGAAACCTTTGTTCATCAAGGCGTCAATCTTGGTGTTTGCCGGGAAAACCGTGACGTTAAAACCCTGGGCGGTTAGCTTGCGAAGGATGTTGAATTTGATCCCGCAGTCGATGGCGGCGATTTTGATGCCCGCGATC
>JAHFCG010000175.1 GCA_023249615.1 candidate division FCPU426 bacterium
AGGCGACAATTCCCGGCAGTTGTTTTCCCTCCATAAACTCCAGGGAGGCTCCGCCGCCAGTTGAAATATGGGACATCTTGGAAGCCAGCCCCATCTGGGTTACCGCCGCTACGGAATCTCCTCCTCCTACGATGGTGGTGGCTCCCTTTTCGGAAGCCTCCGCCAACAATTTGGCGATCGCGAAAGTACCCTTGGAGAAAGGTTCCATTTCAAAAACACCCACGGGTCCGTTCCAGAATATGGTTTTGGCCGTCCGAATAAATGTGGAATATTTCTCAATGGTGGCGGGGCCCGCGTCCATCCCTTCCCATCCAGGCTCGATACCGCCCCGAGGAACAATTTTCACATTGGCTTTGGCGTCAAACTTGTCCGCCACCACATGGTCAATCGGGAGAAGGAGCGGAACATCGGTATCCAGGGATTGCTGCATCAGGTCCTTGGCCAATTTCAACTTGTCCAATTCGACAAGGGATTTCCCGATCTCCAATTTGCGGGCTTTCAGGAAGGTATAGGCCATCCCCCCGCCAATGATCAGAACGTCCACCACTTCCATTAACTTTTTGATGACGTCAATTTTACTGGAAATCTTGGAACCACCCACGATGGCCACGAATGGCTTTTCCGGGCGCGATAGCGCCCCGCCTAAATACTTGATTTCTTTCATCATGAGGAATCCAGCCGCCGATTGGGAAACGAACTTGGTTACGCCTTCCGTGGAAGCGTGGGCCCGGTGAGCGGTTCCGAAGGCGTCATTGACGTAAATATCAGCCAAGACCGCGAGTTTTTTCGCGAAGGCGGGATCATTCTTTTCTTCTTCCGGGTGAAACCGGACGTTTTCAAGAAGAACCACCTCCCCGTTCTTCATCCCGGCCACTTCCTTTTCAACTTCGGGGCCGACGGAATCCTTTAATGCCTTTACTGGTTTCTTTAAAAGCTCGCTCAATCGTTCCGCGACGGGCTTCAAACGAAGTTTCTCATCCACACCTTTGGGCCTTCCGAGGTGGGAGCAAAGGACAACCTTGGCGCCCTTATCGGACAAGTACTGAATGGTTTTAAGGGATTCACGGATTCGAGTGTCGTCGGTTATTTTCTGGGCCTCGTCCAAAGGCACGTTGAAATCCACCCGCACCAGGACTCTCTTTCCCGCCACGATTAAATCCTCAACGCTTAACTTGTTGTAGCCCGCCATAGATGTCCTTTCAAACAAAATAAATATCCAAAAGGTTCAAAAAAACAAGGGGCAACTCAAATTATTTTGAGCTGCCCGATTTATATTCCCGCGTTCAAATTATTTTTTGGGATTTACGTCCGTCTTGAAGGCCTCGGCGATGGAGCTAAGGGCGCCAAGCGTCCCGGCGGCTTCCATCGGCAGGAAAATTTTAGTCGCGGGGCCATGGGCCACATTCGACATCATTTCCATGTACTTCAATGCCAAAACATCCTGGGTTGGTTTTCCATCGTGAATGGCCTTGAAGACTGTCAGAATGGCCTGGGAGTCGCCCTCAGCTAACGCGATTTTTTGAAATTTGTTGGCCGTGGCAACCCTTTCGATGGCGCCGGCTTCACCTTCCGCTTTCAGAATCGCGGATTGTTTTTGCCCTTCGGCCGTGGTGATGGCCGCCTGCTTGATACCTTCCGCCTCGATGATCGCGGCCCGCTTGGTCCGCTCGGCCTTCATCTGGGCGCTCATGGCGTTGACTATATCCGCCGGCGGATCAATTTTCTGGATCTCAACGCGGTTGACCTTGACTCCCCATTTGTCGGTGGCCTCGTCCAGAATTTCCCTCAACTGGGTGTTGATCTTCTCGCGGCTGTTCAGGGTTTCGTCCAGCGCCAATTCGCCGATGGTGTTACGAAGGTTGGTTTGGGCCAGTTTCAGCGCCGCCAACTCGAACTTGGCGACGTTGTAAACCACCCGGAACGGATCCGTGACGTGGAAATAAATGATGGCGTCAACGGTGACTACGACGTTGTCCTTGGTGATGACTTCCTGGGGCGGAACCTCGATGACCTGCTCACGCATATCCACCTTGCGCATGGTTTCGAAGGGAAAAAGGATGGTTAACCCTGATTCAGCCGTCTTGGTGTATTTCCCAAGCCGTTCTATCAAGCCCTTTTCATAGGGCCTGACAATGCGGACCGAACGAAAAACATAAATGACCCCCAAAAAAGCGAGTATGACAACTATCGGACCACCCATGGAATTACTCCTTTGCCAAACTTAAGGTTTTACGACCAAAATATTCCCGCGAGCCGCCACAACGGTGACTTTTTCGTGAACTTTTAATTTTTCCTGGTTTTCGGTTTCCACTTTCCAAAATTCACCGCCCACTTTCACATATCCCTGGGCAGAATTGTCCTTTTCCACCTTCGTGACGACCGCCGGCTGGCCCACCAGGCCGTCGACATTGGCGGCTCTTTTTGTTTTTCCGGAAATTCGGGATGCCCAGGGGCGGCTTAGGGTAACGAGGAGGATTGAGGACAAGGCGAAAACCGCGTATTGAATGTTTACGTTTTCAACAAAAAAACTTATGACGGCGGTCAGGGCAGCGCCGGCCCCGATCCAGAGGAAGAAAAAAGAAGCGGTTGTTAATTCAAGGATGAAAAATACCACCGCTGTGATTGCCCACCAAACGACTGGATACATACGACACCTCAACAGCAATTTTGAATTTTGAATTCTTAATTATGAATTTCGGAGCATTTTATTCCGGGAAAACCGGAACAAAATGAACTTTCATTTAAAATTCAACATTCGTAATTCTAAATTTATTCTTTATTTCCGGGAGTCCATGTACTCGATCAAATCGACCACACGGTTGGAATAACCCCATTCATTGTCGTACCAGGAAAGAACTTTAACAAGGTTCCCGCCCGAAACGTAGGTCGAAAGCGAATCAACGATGGACGAATGGGAGTTCCCTTTGAAATCCAGTGAGACAAGGGGCTCATCCGTGACGTCCAAATATTTGTCCAACTTAGGGCTCTTAGCCGCCTCTTTCAAGACGTTGTTTATATCGTCTTTCGTGACGGTTTTGCCCACTTCAGCGACGAGATCAACCACGGAAACTACGGGGGTTGGCACACGGATGGACAAACCGTCCAACTTACCCTTTAAGTCGGGCATCACCAGCCCGATAGCCTTGGCGGCGCCGGTGGAGGTCGGAATCATGTTCAAGCTGGCGGCCCTGGCCCTGCGGAGATCCTTGTGCGGGAAGTCCAAAGTGACCTGGTCGTTGGTGAAGCTGTGGATCGTGGTCATCAAGCCCTTTACGATACCAAACTTGTCATGCAAAACCTTGGCGAATGGTGCCAGACAGTTGGTCGTGCAGGAAGCGTTCGAAACAACGTGATGGTTTTTCGGATCGTACTTGTCTTCATTAACACCCAAGACGATGGTTAAATCCTCACCCGTGGCGGGAGCGGAAATGACGACCTTCTTTACTGTTTCTTTCAGGTGAGCGACAGCCTTGGCCTTGTCGGTGAAAAATCCGGTGGACTCAACCACGAATTCAGCGCCGACGCTTCCCCAGGGAATCTGGGCGGGATCGCGTTGCGAGAAAACCTTGATTTCTTTGCCGTTAACGCTGATGGTTCCCTCTCCGGCTTTTACATCGGCGTGAAGGTTGCCCAAAACGGAATCGTATTTTAAAAGGTGGGCGAGGGTTTTAGCGTCGGTAAGGTCATTGACCGCGACAATTTCGATGTTCTTGTTGCCCATCGCCGCGCGGTATACGTTGCGTCCAATACGTCCAAATCCGTTGATTCCGACCTTGATTGCCATGAAACGCCTCCAAGAATTGGGTGAAATGATCGGTTAAACTAACACAGGGGTTTTAAGGGGTCAAGGCTCAAAAGGGCAATTATGAGTTCCGAATTATGAGTTTTGAATTACTGAGATTTTCACTTCGTGAAAATGACCGCAATTTAGAATTCAAAATCCAACATTCAAAATTGTCTCTAGAAGTGCCTGGGAGTTCGGCCAAAGACAATCGCTCCCACCCACTCGACTCCAGCTTTTTTCAAAACTCTCGCGCATTCTTCCAGGGTGGAACCGGTCGTGAAGACATCATCAACTAAAACTAATTTCCGAGGCAGAGTTACACCTTCCCCGACTTGATAAGCCCCTTTCGGATTTTTAAATCGTTCTTCCCTCGTTAAGGACATTTGCGGTTGAGTGGGGTTTATTTTTTCAACCAAATTCACCAGGGAAATTCGGGTGGCTTTCGATAACTCTTCACCCAATAGAACAGCCGGGTTGTAACCCCTTTCCCTTTCCTTTTCGGGGCTTTGAGGAATCGGGACCAAAGCTTCAACCCCACTCCAAAACGTTTCAGGAGTATTCCCCATCATTTTTCCCACTATTTCACTTTTAAAATTTTCCATACCTTCAAATTTAAAAGAGTGATGGGCAATTCGGAGCGCGCCTTCATAAACCCCAAATGCCCTTACCTGGTCGAGGTAATAAGGTTCATCCCCGCAGTCACGGCATCTGTATATGGCCGAATCCTCAAAAGCCCTAATGGGTAACGAGGCCCCACAGTGGTCGCAAACCGGGTCTTCGTAGGGTTTAAGGGAGTTAAAGCACTTGAGGCAAAGGATATTTGAAAGACCAGCTTTGAAGTTATCCCCGCAATGCTGACAGTCTTTTGGGAAGAGAATATTAAGAAGGGGCATGATTAAGGAATTCATGACCTTTGGACGGTCAAGAATTGACGGAGGTTTCCATTTTTCATCTTATTTGAATAATTATTTTTTCGTTTTCGACACTTTTCTCGGCGGATCGATTTTATCCTTAACCCGAACCCATTTAGCCGTCAACATAAGGCGATCAATTAGACTTTCTATTTCACGGAGTTTTTCAGGCCCTTTGTTCGCATAATTTCGAATTATTTTTGCCTTTCCACCTTTTATCACCATTGTAAAAACGGATGGATGATCAGTCACATTTGAAGTATATTCGTCTTCCATTTTCAAAAATCCATAATCTTGAATGGCTTTGACGAGCACTTCCAAGGCATTTAAATCGACCGTTCCAGTAAATTTTCCAAAACGTTCTGTATTTGCATAACCCTCATAATCAAAGCCACCATTACCCTGAACACCTCTGATTATAAAACTATACGCAGGGCATTTTCCAAAACACGCCGTGTGTTCAATTCCGATTTCTGTCAATTTTCCCTTAAGAGCATAAGGCTCGCCATGGATTCTATAAAAAGATGTCTCAATTTCACCAGTCCATGCCAAAAGGGGGTAAAAAAATAAACCAAAAAGGAAAAAGCGAATTCTCCACATATTT
>JAHFCG010000057.1 GCA_023249615.1 candidate division FCPU426 bacterium
CGCGGTGGTCGGCGCGGTTCGTTTCGTTGAGGAAGAGCCTGAGGGTCTGGGTCTTTTGGGCGACCGCTTTGTTCACCAGAACCACGTTTTTGTAGCCGTTGGCTTCCACGTTTTTTTTCAAGAGTTGAAAATTCACGGGGTCCGGTTCAAAGGCGTAAACCCTGCCTTCGGGTCCGACCAAACGGGCGGCGAGCAGTGTGTAATAACCGATGTTGGCCCCGATATCGAGGACGACATCACCGTTGCGGACTTCCTTAAGGAAAAGACCCGTTTCCAGGGGTTCGTAAATTTCATGGGTGGCCAGCTCCAGGGTGTCCTTGTCATCCAGCCACATTTGATGGCCCTGAACCACGACGGAACGGGGGGTGAAGAGCCTGAAGAAGAAATCATAAAGGGCGCGAAGAGGTTTGATCCGCCCCAGGCCATGGCCTCCAACAAGTCGGGCAAAGTTTTTTATCATGGCTAGAAAAGGGTTACGCACGGTTCGATTTCCTCGCTGGCTCAAGAAAAAGCTGAATCGAATTTTTAAATGCAACCGCCGATCAAACCCGATCGGGGCCGATGACGGCTCCTTTATTTTACACCGAAAGAATTTATCGGCTTTTATCGGTCCTTATCGGCGGCTAAAAGCCTGCCTTTTGGGAAGTCTTTTGCCGTTCCTGCTATTAAGCGCAAAAGCAAGCGTGGTAAGCAACCATAGTATCAAACCCACCAGGATGGGAAGCGCCCAATCGGGCTTGTAAATAAACTCCACCTGGTGGCTGCCCGCGGTCAAATAAATCGAACGAAGCAGATGGTCCGCCGTCACCATGGGGACCTCCTTGCCATCCACCCACGCCATCCACCCCGGAAACATGACTTCGGTAAAAACCACCCAATTATCACGGCTTAATTGAAGGGTAAAGTTTTGATTTTCGATTCCGTCTTTTTCCAAACGGCAGAGGAAGGAAACGGGACCCTGATCGGCGGCGCTGATTTTTCCAAAGGGGGGCGGTTCCGAAAAGAGGACCTGCCTGGTAAGGTCAAAATCCGCCTTCTGGAGGATCGTGATCATCTGCTCATCGGGAACGACATGAGCCTCCTCGGGGGCGTAGGCCCAGGCCAGCGGGGATTGGTACTCGTAAAACTGATAAGGAGGGAAGGCTTGTTTTTTAAACCCGGGTATTTCCTCGGTGTTTTCCTGCGTCAAAATTCCCTTGATGGCCCCCAGATGAACAAGCGGCTCCAATCCGGCCTGGGTGATATCCATTTTGGTTTGAAGAAGGAGGGGATTGTAACCGCCGAAATTTTTTATTTTCAACGCGCAAGCCGCGTTCTGGGGGTAATTCACCAGAAATTTCCTGCCTCCCACCTGGATGGGATATTTCAGGTGGGTTGTATCAAAGATGACGCGATAGGGACTTATTCCCTTCGTGATGCCGGGTATGGTTTGGGAGTTTGCCTCGAAATCAAAATTGGAGGCGGGACCCGGGGTGAAATCCGCCCAAGCGCTTAAAAGCAGGGGCAGAATTAGCGCGCTTTGAAAAAGGCGGGAGCCAAGGGTTTTTTGGGATTTAACCTGGTGGAACAGAAAAATTCCGGCCAACCCAAGGACCAAAGCGGTAATTTCCCTCCAGTTTCGGCCCGGGTGCAAAAACGAAATAATTAATAACGGTCCGGCGTAAAAAACAGGCCCCAGGAAAAGAGCCCATGGGTTCGTCCCTTTTTTAACATTTTGGGATGACCATTCCTCAAAACCCAAGGCCGAGAGAACCACCAATCCCAGAATGAAGAGGTAAAGGAAGCGAAAAGGCACCAGGACCATGGAAAAGCCCGGAATGTTATCGAATAAAAACGCATGGACCGGAAGATTTTTCCCCAAACAAACCGCGAGGGAAAGGCCGGAAAAGAGCAGAAAAAACACGGTGAGCCCCCTTTTTTCCCCACGGAAGGCCATGAAGGCCAAAAAGGGAATCCAGATACCCAGGTAACCCAGGTTCGCCAAAAAGGGTGAACCTGACTTTTCAGGGATTTCCCTTCCCTGAATCGCCTCAGCCATGGTTTTTTCCCCAGGAAGCGTGAATCTTGGAAGAAGGAATTGACCCAAAGTCGATGGGTTAAGGGATAGACCAGGGTTTAATTGATCCACGGAGGGTGGTGAAACTCTCCGGTCGGTGAGGGCGGAGAATTCCATGGTAGGAATCAATTGACCCAAGAGAGGCAATGCGCCCCAAAAAAGAAAGAAAAGGATTTTCCAAAAGGATGCCCGGGTTTTTGATTTTGAATTTTTATCCCGTCCCATCGAACGGAAGAGGAAGTAAACCAGCCCGCCGTAAAAAGCCCCCAGGGTAACCTGAAAGCTTCCGCAAAGAAAAAGCAGGGCGAAGGAAAGTCCCCCGAAAAAAGCGTCAGTGGTCTTTTTCTCCCGCGCGAGTTTTTCCAGGAATAAAAACAACCAGGGAAGCCAGGAATAGGCGGCCAAAACAGGGGGATGGATGATTTCCAGCCAAAAGAATCCTGAAAAGGCGAATAGAAGAGCCCCGGTCCGGCAGGTGTTTTCGGAAAGCCCCAGGACGCGCAACCAAAGGTGCGCTCCCAGCGCCGCCCAGAACAAATGGATGAAAAAGAAAACACTTAAGCCATAGGCGACGGGAAAGGGGAGGGTCAGGTAATTAAAGGGATACAACATCATATTTTGTAAATTGGCGAAAAAGGGCTCCCCGCCCAGGCTATAGGGATTCCAGAGGGGAAAATGTCCCCGGAAAAGCCGGTCCCTTAAAAAGGCGCGCCAGGGGCCGAATTGGGCGAGAAGGTCGTTGTCGAAGTAAGCCCGGCCGAGGACCAGGCACGGAAAAAAGGCGATGAAGGAAACAAAAAGGTAAAGAGCGGTAGGAGAGGAAAGGAGGAATCCTGGGATTTTTTTAGATTTCAAACTCACACCTCACACAATCCATTTCGCCACAGATGCATGGGATTCATGGGATGGAAAATTTTTTCTCCGAATTAAATATCTAAGAAGATTTGGCCACTTTTAAACCATAAGTTTTTATTTTTTTATGTTCATCCCATGTATCCCATGCATCTGTGGCTAAATAGCCGTTTGTGTTCGCTTTTGTTTTAGTTGGTGAATTCCATATCCGATCGCCGACAAAAACCAAAGAAACAACACCGCCATCAGCGGTTTGAACCAACGGGGCTCAAAATGAAACTCCACCCGGTGGTCGCCGGATGGAACGAAGACGGACCTAAAAAGATGATCGGCCGTAAAAATCCCAGCCGGTTTCCCATCCACCAGGGCTTTCCATCCCGGATACATGGCTTCCGAAAATACGACGAGGCTATTTTTGTCGAGGCGGACCTTAAAGGCCTGGTGATTGGGCTCATCCCGGGTGATCTCATAGGTTAATTGGGCCTGGGCGCCCGTAAGCTGGGACGAAATGGGAGTTGGAAGGGGTTCGGCCAGGGATGCCACGGCCGCGGGATCGAACTCAGGGGACTTGAGAATTTCTAGATCCCTTCCCGGATCCGGCGCCACCAAAAGGTGGGAAGGGGCGTTGAGATAAGGCACCGGTTTAGAAAATTCATAAAGGTGGGCCCCGCCATAGACATGGTGTTCCATTTCCTTCATTTCGCCCCGGTCATTTCCGAAAACGTAACCTTTCACCGCCATTAATCGAAGAAAGGTTTCCGTGGGGAGCGACTGGATTTGCATGAAATTTTCCAGGTAAAGGGACACATAACCCATGGGGGACCGGATTCCCTTTTCCATCGGCCCGTCGGGGGGAAAGTACTGGGCCGTCATCCCGCTCTCCAGGGGTAACTGGTAAAGCAAATTTTGATCGAAGTAATACCGGCCGCCTTCCCTTTTTTGGGCGAGATAGGGGAAGGCGGGAAAATTGGTATCGTAATCATAAACCGTGGAGGGGCCGGTGCCAAAACCCGCCCACCCGCTCAGGAAAAGGGGAAGGATCCAGGCCCCGATGAAAAAAATTCTTCCCAGGGTTTTCCAGGTTTCAGAAAGCGACCAGAGGATGAGACCGGCGGCTCCGAGGCCCAAAGCAATGGTTTCGCGCCAGGTGGTTTCAATTTGCGCGAAACTGATGGCGATCAGAAGGAGGCCGTAAAAACCCGCCCCCAGGGCAAGGATGGGTTCCTTGTTTTTTTCCGTCAAACGGCGTTCCAGGGTTTGATAACCATAGGCCGCCAGCGCGCAGGCCGACAGGACATAGGTAAGGACGAAACGGAAAGGCGCGCGGCTCAATTTGATGCCCGGCAGGATGGCGCACCAAATCTGGTGGAAAGGCGCAAACCGGCCCCAGGCCGTCAGAATTGCGAGTAATCCCATTCCGGCGAGGAAGAAGATCCATTTTTTTTCCTTTCGTTTGAAGGCCAGAACCGCCAGAAAGGGCGCCCAAATCCCGACGTAACCGAAGGCCCCGAGAAAATCATTCCCGGTGTTGACCCGGTCGGTGATCTGCTGGATGGCGTTTTCAAGGGTGTTTCCCTGCGGGACGCCGATGGCCGGGAAAAGAAACTCATAAACGGTTTTGGGGACCATGGAAAAGGTTCCGTTGTAATTGTCGTAGGTGTGGTTTTCGTTATGGCGGTTGGAAAGATTGGAGAGTTCGTAGGCTGGGATGAGGGAGGCGATCAGTGGAAGGGAACCCCAGGCGCCGAAAAGGAGGACCAGGAAAACCTTTTTAAGGGAAGGAGGCGTTTTTTCCTCCCGGGTCAAAACGCGGAAAAGGAAATAGGGAAGCGCGGTGTAAAGGACGCAGGTGGTTATCTGGAAGTTGCCGCAGCAAAAGACCACCGCGAAACAAAGGCCGGACAGGAAAGCCCATTTCGTCGAGAGATCCCTGGTCAGTTTTTCCAGGCAAGCCAGGACCCAGGGAAACCATGTCAGGGCCGCCAAAATGGAGGGGTGGATGAGCTCCCACCAGAAAAATCCCGAGAGACCGTAGGTCATGGCTCCCAATCGGCAGGCGGTTTCGGAAAGCCGGAGGTTTTTCATCCAAAGGTAGGTTCCCGCCGCCGCGAGAAACATGTGGAGGAAATAAAAAACCCCCAGGCCGTAGGGGATGGGAAAAAGCAGGGTGAGGTAATTGAGGGGGTAGCACATCATGGCATCGGGGTCCGCGAAAAAGGGAACTCCCCCGCATAGGTAGGGGTTCCAAAGCGGGAAATGGCCCTGGAAAAGCTCGGTTCTTAAAAAGGAGCGGAAATGGCTGTGCGAGGCCAGGAGGTCATTGGCAAAATAAACTTTTCCCCCCAGCAGGCAGGGGGAAAAGGCGATAAAGGCCGCGCCCAAAAAAAGAAGATAGGGGAAAAAGGTTTTTGAACGTGGTTGTTCTTCCATTATTTATTTCCAGCCGAACGGGTTGGTGCGGCCAGCTTTAATCGCGGTTTGCCCTGGACCCATCGAACCTGGTACACCTTCACGTCCAGGGGGGGCGCTGGAATCGAGGTGAAAAAACCGCCGATTAACCCGAGGCCGTAAAAGGAATGGCGCAGGAAAATAAGGACGGGAACCTTGAAAACATCCATGAACCGGCGGTGCCAGGAGGCCGCGGAAATGCCGGTGCCGACGGCTCCGGCGATAAAAAGATCCAGGGGTATCCACCAGAAGGGGGATTTTAATAAAGAAAGCCGGGGGTATTCGGTGGTGGAAAAAACAAAGGGAATCAACAGGGACAACAGGTAAAGGAGGAAAAAGGCGGGGGCCAGATGAACCAGGTCGGAAAGGCAGGGGTAAACCTTCATTTGCCGGGCCCTTCCCCGGCCATAGCGGAAGGCTTGGAAACAAAAGGCGCCGAGTGATTTTCGGCGCGAACGGTAAACCGCCCCGCGGGGGTCATAGACAAGCCGGCGGCCGTTGTGAAGAAGCCGGTTGAGGAATTCATTTTCCTCGTTGGGGAAAAGGTCGACCCGGAAACCTTTTTCCGCCGTGAAGGCCTCCCGGCGCACCATCATGTTGCAGAGGATCAAATCTTTTTCCGTGGCTTCCTTCACTGAACCAATGGCGGCGTATCGGGCGCGGACCTTGAAGCTCCCCATCCAGGAAGCCAGCACCGCGTTGACGGTTTTCTCAAAATCGATGGCGTTGGGGGGGACCAGATTGGGGCCTCCCGCCACGGCTGTCCGGTGGTCCTCAAAGTGCGAGGCCAAAAGTCCGGGAGTTCCCGGGGCCACGACGCTGTCATCATCGAGAAAATAAACCAGGGGGGTTTTGCATTGGGACACCCCGCGGTTCCGCTGAAGGGACGGGTTTTTTCCCACGCAGGCGAATATTTCCCTGGGGCCCAGGCCGCCCTTAAGTTTTTTCAGGCCGTCCAGGACCGGAAGTTCCTTGTCGACGCGGTCCACCGCGATTACAACGCTATAGGAAAGCTTCATAAAGAAAACCCCTTTTTTACCGCGAAGACGCAAAGAACGCGAAGAAAATCGAAAGATAAACAGGATGAATGCTTTTGGTTAAACCAATTATTTTTTTTGTCTTTCTTCGCGATCTTCGCGTCTTCGCGGTAAATAGGGTTTGGGGTGGTTTTCATGTTTTGCTCTCTTTGCCGGGCAAGAGTTTCAGGGCGCAGTAGATCCCCGCCAGGGATGTCAACAGGGGTCCCGCCACAACGGTCATGAAACTAAAGGATAACAGACCCGCCCTCGTTACCAGGGCCGACTCCAGGAGAATAAACAAGGCGGCCTCCCTGGTTCCGAAACCCAGGATTGTGATGGGAAGAAATTCTATCACAATGACCACGGGCAGGAGCAGGGCCAGGGTGATGAAGGACAGGGGCAGGCCCACGGCCTGGGCGCAAAAGTAGGAGCGGATTAAAACCACCGTCCAGGCCGACAGGGATAAAAAGAAGGGGACGATCAGCCGGCTGGAGGGCTGAAAGAGGCCCAGGAGGTCCTTGTAAAATTCACGCCCGTGGGCGCTCAATTGGTCCGCCAGCTTTTTGGGCGCGAGGAAAAGAAGAAGGGGCTTCAGGATGAGCCTCATCCATTGCGGGTTGAGGAAAAGGAACATGATGAGGATGCCGATCCCGATGCCCATCAGCGCCGCGACGGCCGGGCCCTTGAACTGGCTCTGGGCGATCAAGGTAATAAGGCCCGTCGCCGCCAGAAGCACCAGGGCCAAAAGATCATAAACCTTATCCGCCACATGCACCGCGAAGGCGGAGTGGTTTCTTAAATTGGCCCAACGGCCGATTCCGACAACCCTCACGATATCGCCCAGCTTGGCGGGGGTCACCGCGCCGAGGGGCTGGCCGGCGAGATAAATCCAAACCGAGTTTTGGAAGGTCAACCTGGACCCGAAGTGCCGGCAGAGGGACATGAGCCTGAGTCCCTTGATAAAAATCTCCGGAAGAAGAAAGAGAAAGGCCGCGGCGATCCAAAAGGGATTGGAGTTTTTTAAAAGAGTCCAGGTTGCGGGAAGGTCCACGATTCCCAACAGGGCCGCGAAGAGGGCCAGGCCCAGTAGAACGGAGAGTGAACTGAGGCGTCTCATGAAACCCCCAAGGCGTTCACCGCCACGACGCCACGAACATCCAAAGACAATATTGTTTTGATTTTTTGGTTAACCCCAATTCTCTGTTTGTTTTTCGTGGCGGGCGTGGCGTCGTGGCGGTGAAAATGACTCGCTGTTGTTTTCACTATAAGTTTTCCTCGCGGTCTTGGCGGTGAATAAGTTCCGCCTCAAGTTCCTTCACGCAGTTGATCCAGTCCCACTTTTTTACCAGCAAAGCCCCGGCCCGTGGGGATTTTTTGGTTTTCAGGGCATTTAAAACCGCCTGGGCAAAATGAGCCGGGTCGGGGCGGGATAGGAAGAGCCCCTTTTTCCACAGTTTGATTTCACCCACCTCGGTCGCCACCACCCTGCGGCCGCAGGCCAGGGCTTCCCGCAGTTTCATGGAGGCCCGGTGCCGGTTGACGGGAATATCGCTGTAATAGACCAGGGCCGCGTCCGCGATCTTGAGGCAGGCCGCCACCTGCTGGGTCGAAAGGTAGCCGGTAAAGTGGACCGAGGGCCTCACGTCAAAATCCCGGGACATTTTTTTGAACCGGCTCTCATCGGGGCCCCCGCCCGCCACCAACAACTTCGCGGAGGGGATTGACCCTTTGATAATTTTAAAGGACATGAGGACCGGTTCCAAATCACAGGCGACGTTCAGGTGGGCCGTGAAAACCAGAATCGGCCGAGCCTTGGTGTCTTTCAGAAGCGCCGCGGCCTGTCCGGGAAGGTTTTCCCTTTTCAAGGCCGACGGTGAAAAAAGCGTCGTGTCCACTCCCTGGGGAAGCTGAACCAGCCTATCCACGGGAACATTGAAGATTTTCAGAAGGGGAGTCACCAGATGATCGTTGTGGTAGGTCACCAGGTCGGCCCATTTGGGCCAGGGTTTTTGGAGCCAGAGGTGAAATTTCCGGAAGGGGCCATGGCTGTAGTCGTAATCCAGGTCATCGACGTCGATGACAACCTTCGCTCCCTTGATTTTCTGCCACCAAAGTGCGGGGACAAGCGTTGGGTAGGGTTTGATGGCGATCACGGCGTCGGATTTTAACTTGAATGTTTTGTAAAAATAGTAGGGCTTGGAAAGAACCATGTCGAACCAGAGGGGAAGGCTGGGGATGGGCCGGATGAAATGAACCTCGTGGCCCCTTTTTTGAAACGCCTCGGCGATGAAGCGGGCCCTCAGGGCGCAACCGGTGCCTCCGCCCTTGGAGGAAAGGACTATGATTTTTAGGTGTTTGGGGGCTTTGGGGGTCGTTGGTTTCATGGGCGCAGGTAAGATTGTAAGGCTCCCCTGAAAGGGGAACCACCGGAAAATCCCTGAGTTTTCCCGGATAAGCTATGGATTTTAATGACCGGAAGTGGCGTAATACAGTTTTAGCCGCCATGGCGAGGAGCCCCCTTTTGGTTTGGGGCGACGCGGCAATCTGAAGCTGACAAAAAATTAATCTTGGAGGGTCTTTTTATGATGAAACTCTTGGGTTTTCTGTTGTCTGTTCCCTTAATCCTCACCCTGTCCGTTTCGGCTTGGGCGAAATCCGCCCCGAAAGTCCCGACCGTCTATGACTTCCAGGCCAAGACCATCGACGGAAAACATTTCAAGCTTTCCAAATACAAGGGCAAGGTTCTTCTGGTGGTCAATGTGGCCAGCAAATGCGGGCACACTCACCAGTACAAGGGCCTGGAAAAACTCTACGAGAAATACCGCGACCAGGGTTTTGAAATCCTGGGTTTTCCCTGCAACCAATTTGGAAGCCAGGAACCAGGAAATGAAACGGAAATCAAAACTTTTTGCGCCACCAACTACGGCGTGAAATTTTCCCTCTTTTCGAAGATCGAGGTAAACGGCGGCAAAACGCACCCTCTTTATCAGTTTCTCAAGAAGGCCCTCCCGGGGGAGGGTGCCAACAGTGATATTGGTTGGAATTTCGCGAAATTTCTGATCGACAAAAACGGCCATCCCCTCAGACGTTTTGATTCGGGGATTGAACCAGAGGGTGTGGAAGAAGACGTGAAAAACGCCTTAAAGCCTTGATTTCGTCGGGAGGATCCTTGCGACCTGTTTTAATTATCCCCAAGGTTTTTGTTTTTGGGGTTTTGCTGGGTTGGGGGGCGGGGGAAGAATCCCTTGCCGCGGGCCCTTTGGAGCAATATCGATATAAACCCCATTCCATCGTGGAAGGCGCAAGCCTTGGAACATGGGCGTCCCGCTGGTGGCAATGGGCTAAAAACCCAGCGGTTGGAAAGGATCCCGTTTTGGACGAAACAGGGGCGTTTGCTTCCGTTGGCCAGGACTACCGCTTTCCGGTCTGGTTTCTGGCAGGCTCCTATTACACCACGCCCATTAAACGCAAATGCGAGGTCCCGGAAGGCCGGCCGCTTTTTTTCCCCATTATCAATACCCTGGGCGGAGCCTGCTTTTCATCCCCGACCTTCGATTGCCTCCAGCTCCGAATGGAGGCCCGAAACGACATGGCCAAGGTCCAAAAAATTTATTTTAAGCTGGACGGCGAATCCCTCGAAAATCCTGAAAAATATTACGAGGAATCGCCGGATTGTTTTCAGGTCAAAAGCAATAACCCGAAAAAAGGTTTCGCGGCGGGCTTTTGGGTCATGCTCAAACCCCTGCCCGCGGGACAACATGTCCTTCAATTTGGCGCGGACGCGCCGGGGTTCTTTTCCCAAAATATTGAGTACCTCATAACCGTAAAACCGGCGGGAACACTTTCCGTGGGTTTGGGAAAAAATTAAGAGGTGGGAGAGGCGTGCCGCTGGCCGTGCGGGGATGCCTGGTCTTTGGGTTGATTTAATTTTGAGGTGCTGTAGGGGCCCGATTTATCGGGCCCCTGGGCGCGTTAATTTTCTTGATGGTACGGGCGATGGCAGGCGCCGACCGCGGAGGATTTTAAATCGGTAGGGGCAGGCCCCCGTGCCTGCCTAGGGCGTCCACGGGGGGCCGCCCCTACAAAATCCACCTACCTTATCAGCAAAAGCTTTTTCACTTTCCGGCCGAAGGGCTCTTCCAGGTAAAAAACATAGATTCCGCTCGCGCAGGGCTCCCCGCTTTTGTTCGTTCCGTCCCAGGTATAGCCCTGGTTGACGGGTCCGTTTAACACGCGCGCGTCCAGGGTTTGAATGTGTTCCCCCGCCGTGTTGTAAATCCTCAAAGAATATTCCCCCGGGAAATCGGAATAACTCACGTAGACGGAAACTATTTTATCGGTTGAGACGTTCAGGATGTTTTTATCCATGGTAAAGATGTCGCTGTGGAACGGGGTCGGGGTGGGTGTTGCGGAAAAGGTGAGGGTGCAGGTGTTTCCCGGCCAACCGCAGGGCGTCAGGGTGGGGGTGTGTGTCGGGCTGAAGGTGGGAGTGGAGGTGAGGGTGGGAGTAGGGGTAATGGTGGGGGTAAGGGTGAAGGTTGGGGTATCGGTATGACGAAGATAAACCGTCGGGGTGTGGGTGGGGGTCGGCGTAAAGGTTTTGGTATTTCCCGGAGTCCAGGTGGAGGTGAAGGTGCAGGTGTTGCCGGGCCAATTGCAGGGTGTGTCCGTTGGAATGGGGAGCGTGTTGGTCCATGTCGGGGTGAAGGTGCAGGTGTTGCCCGGCAAACCGCAGGGAGTGTCGGTAAAAACAGGGGTAAAGGTCGGGGTAAAGGCGCTGCTGAAGCTGTTGGCCTGGATAAAGACGTTCGAGTCGTTCAGGCAGTCCCCGACATCGGCGATGGTCAGTTTAATGTGGTTCGTCACCCCGGGATTTACGAAGGATGTCGCCGTCAGAACGGTGGTCCGCCCGTTCATGGCGGTGGCAAGCCCCGCCGTAGTTTGGGTGATCCCGCAGGCGCCGCCCTGGGGTGACCCGATATTGTCGATGAAATAAGCGGGATTGACGCAATTGTTGACGTTGTTGGTGGAAACCTGGGTGGCGGTCCCCGGGATCAGGGCCACGTTGACGCCGTTGACGAAAAAACCGAATACATCGTTGAAATTCGAACCCACGTACTTGTTGTATTCCTCGGAGGCGAAAACATATTTGAAGGTGATGGTGTTGTAGGTCGGGACGAAATCGAAGGCGAGGACCGCGGCGTCAAAAATATTCGTGACGGGGTTTCCCGAGATGGCCGAGAGATCGGAGTCGCCCGGGAAATAATTACAGGTACTGCTGGTCACGCCCGAATTGCCCAGGACCCCGGAAGCGGATCCGGTGCTGAGGATCAGGCCCGAATCAAAACCCACCACGGTGGTTCCGCCGGTGAAATTTCCCGCCGAACTCCCGCTCCCCTGATAGGTGACGCCGCTGGCGGAAACGCCGGGGCCCATGAGCCCGACCACGAGGACGGCTGGGTTTTGGGAGCCCAGATCGGTTACCGCGAATTGACCGTAAACCTTCGGGGAACTAAAAAGGACCGTGAAAATTAACCCGTAAAAAGGGATAAGGCGGGGGAAATATAGAGGGGTTTTCATGAAAAAAATACCTTTGGGTCAGTAAAGGAAAAGTTAATTGACAGAATTATATCACCTATTAAATTTTGCCCTGGAAAGGGCCGGTGACCCGGTTGAGTAAGGTTAAAAGGTAAGACGTGAAACTTGGTTTGAATTCACAATTTCGGAATCAGGGATTGGACGCCCTTTTTGGAAAAATTTTTTGAACCGGTAAAACGTTGTTCTCCGGGAAAGAGCCCCTGTTATAATCCACCCCATGTCAAAACCCAAATACGTTCTGATCATTTTTTTATTTTCCATCGCAACCTCAACCGCTTTCTCCCAGGCCAACCTGGATCAATATTTGACCGCGGGAAATCAGATGATCACGGCCAAGGATTACAACAAGGCCATTCCTTATTTCCAGGCGGCCATCCAGATCGATCCCAAAAATTCCGCCGCCTATCAGGGCCTGGGTTCCGCTTATTTATCCCTGAACCGGAAGCCCGAGGCGCTCTCGGCTTATGAAAAAGCTTCCTCCCTTAATCCGGGCAATACCCAACTGGCGGGGATGGTTCAATCCTTAAAGAATCAGGGAGCCTCCAACCCGAATTCATCGGCCGCCGGCGGGGTAATTTCCATCCCTGGCCAGGCGGACTTTATCGAAATGAACCTCATGGTGGGTTTGGCCCCCGGCTCAACCCTTTCCTCGGGCGGTACCAATATTGATTTTGGGGTTGGATTCGGCGGGGAAGCCAGCTCTTTTTACTTTTTGGATTCCCATTTGGGAATCGGGTTGCAAACTGGTTTTTATACCTTCACCCGTTCGGTCAATGTGTCCGGAAATTACAGTTCCTCCTATCCCACCACTATATCGGGCACCTTTAACGGAACGGTCAACTTTGACATTTCCAGCCTGGAACTGGCGGCCATGTTCAAATACAAGCTCGGCGGGAGGGATTTCTGGCCCTATCTCCTGGGAGGTGGGGGTATTTCACTTTTAATGGCGGGCGGCAGCGACAACCTGAATTATTCGAGCGGGAAACCCCCTTTTCCACCCGTGAGTTATGGGGGGAGCAGCTCCGAATTTGACCCCGTGGTAATCGGGGGAGGCGGCCTGGCGTTTAAAATTACCCCGCAGGCCAATTTGTTTCTTGAGGCGCGTTACGAATATATTTTTTCATCGGGTTCCTTTTCCTTTATCCCCATCAATATCGGCGCGAACTTTAATCTCTAACCCTTCCATTCCTTTTTCAGTTTGTCATTGCGAGGAGTGGCCCGCGATTCCCGCATTTCTTTTTGAAATAAAAAAATGTGATGCGGGATCATCCCGTTCTCCATAAAAGTTTTATGGAAAAACGGGGCCAGGCGGGACGAAAACGACGCGGCAATCCCGGTTTAAAAAGCCCGCCTTTTTGGGCTGGTACGGGGACCCGCCCCTACCTAGGCGAACACACTCAACTCTTTTACCCCTTCTCCCTCGAGGGGAGAAGGCCGGGATGAGGGTGCCGGTTTGTCCCCCGAAGCTTTAGCGTAGGTGGATGTATAATTTCCCCATGCCTGACCCTTCCCCCAAAACCTGTCCCCGTTGCGACCAACCTTTAACAGGCGGGGAAAAGGCCTGTCCTTCCTGCCGCAAACCCCTGCTTAAAACCGAAGGCCTCGCCAGCGTGGGGACCAAGGCGCCCAATTGTCCCATTTGCAAGATACCGGTTTATCCCGCGGTGCTTGATGGTCTTGAGGTTCAGCATTGCGCGGAGTGCGAGGGTTTGGCCGTGAAGCGGGAAGTGATGATGAAGCTGCAATCTTTGGGAGAGAAGGCTGTCCAGATAGGTCCCGAAGAACACAACCACAAGACTCCGGCTTTCTTTGAACCCCGAACCAAGCCGCCTTTCCTCATTTGTCCCTTATGCGGAAAACGAATGAAGGCTTTAAAACTGGGGAAGGTCGAGTTGGATCAATGCGAGAACTGCGATGGCATCTGGCTGGAGGGGCCCAAGGTGGGTTTACTGCTGGAGATCATCGGACCTTACAAATCGAGAGCCGCGAAACCCAAAGATGGGTCCCATGGGAGGTGATGCTTTTTTAAAGGTTAAGTTGGCCAATCTTCTTTGTTAAGAGGGATATCCCGAAAAAATAAACCGGAGGGGCCTAGTTTTTCAAAAAGTGATATTTCTGTTTATTGAAAAGGGAAATAAGGTTAATTTTGCCTGACAACGTTTTGAAAGCCTGGTTTTTTCTCTGATCTTCGTCATAAAACTTTTAGGTTTAAAAAGGTTTTAATGATATCGAAGGGTTTGAGTTTGAAGTGATTCAAGCCAAACAAGGGGGCAACCATGCTGCCGTCAAAGAACTACCTCAATTCCGTGGACGTTTTCAAAAACCTTTCCCCCGAAGTTCTCCAACACCTGGATAATTTCAAAATTGAAAAAAGGTATGAAAAAAACGAGGTCCTAAACCTCGAGGGTGAATTGGCGGGGGATGTTTGGTTTGTCCGGATGGGACGGGTCCGGTCGGTCCGCCACCTTTCCAATGGACAGGATCTTATTCTGACCACCATCGGGCCCAATATTTTATTTGGGGTTTGTTGCAGTTTTTCGGAGGCCAAATACCATTGCGACCACGTCGCGGACATTGATTCGGTGGTGGTTCGGGTGGCGGTGGAAAATCTCAAGGACATTATGAGCCGCCACAATGAACTCGCCCTGAGTATCATTGAAAACCTGTCTTCCCGCCTTCACATGGCCCGCCGTGTCCAGACGATGGACCACGAAAAAGTTGAAAAACGGCTTATGTACACCCTCCGAAACCTCAAAGCCGAGGTGGGGGATACGATTCATTTGACCAAGAGGGAACTTGCCGAAATGGCGGGAACCACCGTTGAAACGTGTATCCGTCAGATGTCCATATTCGAAAAGAAGGGACTCATCACCACCTCCAGGGGCTTAATCAGCGTCCGGAATTTAGGCGAGGAGCCAAAGGTTTAAGCGGGTAAATCCGGAACGGTCAAGCAGAGGATAAGTTCCTGGAGGAGATTTGTACTGGGGTCTGAAAACCTTGCCCAACTTTTGATGTTAAATGTTGTCCTGACCCCATTGTTCGTTATTTTGTCGGGGCGCCCACGGGGGGCGCCCCGACAAGGTCGATGTCCGCTAATTATTTGAAACTTCCTTTTCGTGGTCCCTCACCCCGTAGCGGTAAATAAACTCATCTATTTTCCCGAATACATACAACATCTCCTCGGGTTTCATGGGTCTTTCCAGGATACTGCTTAGGACCCCCACGACCTGGGGCAGGAGGGCCCGGCGGATGGATTCCGCCCATTCACCCTCGTTCTTGACTTCCCCCTGGTCCATGTCGTTCAGCAATTTGGCGACTTTCTCGTCCAGTGTCAGGGTATCCCTCAACAGAAACCACCTCAGGAACAAAGTGATGGCGTTATGGGAGCTTTTTTCATTTTCAATGTTGTTAATAAAATTGGGTTTCATAAATTCCTCCTTGGAATTGAATAGGGCCCACGGCGCGGGAATGGTTCCCGGTTTTCACGGTGAGCCGATGGAAAGGGAGGAATTTTAAATTCTTAACACCAGGGCCTTGGGTGGGTAAACAGGGTGAGCGAAAGATTGATGCGACGGGCGGTTCATGGTCAGCCGGCTTTTGACCTTAGAAATCCTTTGGGTCAGGTCCATGATCTCGGGATCTTTCTTGGAAATGCTTCTCCAAGGGGAGTGGGAGGTTAAACGCCCCGTCCGCAATCCCGCTTCAAGGGATTGAGGATCAATGGCCTTTTGTTTGAGAACCTGGGTGTGTTTGGCTCTGGCACAATCATGGCTGTTCGCCAGACAAAGGGCCGGACTTAGGGAAATGGCCGCTAAAAGGAGAAGGTGCTGTGGTTTTAAGGGCTTGATTCGCATGCCGTTTAGACGCCGCAAATTCCCGAAAGTGCCGGGGTTTTTAACAGGTTTTCGTGGTTTGGTAGGGGCAAGGGACCTGCCCTAAGGTTCTCAGCGATCCGTCATTTTCTCAAAGGTCTCAGGGTAACGGGCCCCCTCCACCTTGATCTCGGAGGCGGCGCGGGTGAGTTCAAGGACCTCGTCGGCTGAAAGTTCCACGTCAGCCGCTCCGATATTCTCCTCCATGCGCGAAACCTTCGTGGTGCCGGGGATCGGGACAATCCAGGGCTTTTGAGCCAACAGCCAAGCCAGCGCGACATGGGCGGGCGTGGCTTTCTTTTGCGCCGCGAGCTTGCTTAGCAGATCAACCACAGCCTGGTTCGCTTTGCGTGCCTCCGGCGAAAAGCGGGGGACGCTGTTGCGAAAATCCGTGCTGGCGAATTTTGTATTTTCGTCAATCTTTCCCGTGAGGAAGCCCTTGCCAAGGGGGCTAAAGGGAACAAACCCGATCCCGAGTTCCTCAAGAACAGGCAACACGGACTCTTCCGGCCGCCTCCACCAAAGGGAATATTCGCTTTGAAGCGCCGTGACGGGCTGGATGGCGTGCGCCCGGCGGATGGTTTTAGCGCTTGCTTCCGAAAGACAGAAATGCTTGACCTTGCCGGTCTGGATCAGTTCTT
>JAHFCG010000058.1 GCA_023249615.1 candidate division FCPU426 bacterium
TAAGGGTAAAAGTCGGGGTCGGGGTGCCCGTGGGCGACTGCGCCCAGGCGGCCGAGGACGAAAAGAAAACAGACAAAACAAAAATTTTCACCACCAAGGCACAAAGACTCCAAGAAATGCATTTTTCTTTTTTTTCAGGAATCAACCCTTGGAGCCTTGGAGTCTTGGTGGTTGAAATGTTGAAATTTCCTTTACCGCAATAAATAAACCTTAACTTTTTTGCGCCCAAAACGAACCGCCTCCTGGTAAGTGTCGAAACACAGGTCAATCTTGCTTCCCTTGATGGCCCCGCCCTTGTCCGCGGCGATGGCGTAACCGTAACCTTCAACATAAAGCGGGGTCTTTAAACGAATAAAACGGGGATCCACCGCCGCCACCCCATAACCGGCCTTGAGACCTGAAGCCGTGTAGCCGGAGGCGTAAGGCCAGGTATCTTCCGGCCCGGGATAGTAGGCCGTGGCTTCCATTTCAACGGTTTTCCAAACCCTTGCCCGCTTCTTTAAGGGATAAGGTTTCTGTTTTAAAGCCGTTCCTTCCAATACTTTAGCATTCTTTGTTGGAACCAAAACTTTTGATTTCAGGACTTTTTCAAAGGCTTCCTCGCCGTTCAGGTAAAAGGATTCCGTCTCCTGTTCGGCCAAGCCATCCTTGCCCTGTTGAACGTCGATAATTTCCCCGGCGTTCAAGGTATCGGTGTAAATGGTGTTAACTGGAAAGGGGACTTTCTTTTTTTGATCCCTCACCCGGCGTTCGACCAAACCCAACTCGATTTCCATTCCCTCCGTTACGGCGGAGGAGAGAGGCGGCACCACCACGTCCTGCGGTTTCAAGGAGATGCCGGCCTTTTGGATGGCTTCCGTTACGGTCCGCGCACGCACGTTAACTTCGGCGGCTTTTTCCCCCTGCCAGAGTGTCACATTGATTTTGGGCGCCTTGTTTTGGTCGTACAACCACCCCCCCAAAACAGTCAGGGCCACCACGACATAGGACCAACCCTTGCTCATTCTCATTTACCCCGTTTCAAATCCATAGGAACAGTCCCCCAACCGACGCCGCCCAACCCCGAAAAGACGAAAAAAACCCCCATTTACCACCAAGGCCACCAAGTTCACCAAGGACGGCAAAACATTCAAAATGTTTTATTTACTCAATACTTCTTGGTGCTCTTGGTGACCTTGGTGGTTCAATAATTTTAGGATTCCAGGAAGTTCTTGAGCAGCGGCTTTCCTGATTCCGTCAGGATGGACTCAGGGTGGAATTGAACCCCCTCAACCGGAAGTGTTTTGTGGCGGACTCCCATGATTTCGCCGTCCTCACTGGTCGCCGTTATTTCCAAACAATCCGGGAGGGTTTCCTTTTTGATAACCAAGGAGTGGTAACGGGTGGCCTGGAAAGGATTAGGCAGGCCCTTGAAAACTCCCTTTCCGTCATGGGAAATCATGCTGGTCTTGCCGTGCATCAACTTCCCCGCGCGGATGATATCCCCGCCGAAGGCGTAACCAATGCTCTGGTGGCCCAGGCAAACGCCGAGGATGGGAATCTTGCCCGCCAATTTCTTGATGACATCCACGGAAATTCCCGCCTCTTTGGGAGAGCAGGGGCCTGGAGAAATCAGGATGTGGGTTGGTTTCTTTTTGAGAATATCCTCAGGGGAAATTTCATCATTGCGGACCACTTCTATTTCCGCGCCGAGTTCCCCGAGATATTGCACGATGTTGTAGGTAAAGGAGTCATAGTTATCGATCACGAGAATCATGATTTGCCTCCTTTCCGAACACCTTTTGTTATTTTTATTTTTTCATTCTTTCCCTTAAACATTGTCTTACTTGGCGTCTTGGTGTCTTGGAGCTGGCTTTTGTTTTTTTCCGCCTGGGCTATGGCCATCAAGACCGCCCTGGCTTTATTACATGATTCCAGGTATTCGCTTTCAGGAACCGAGTCGGCTACCAAACCAGCCCCCGCCTGAACATAGGCGGTGGTTTTTCCCTTTTTGTTTTTCTTTACGACCGCCGAACGAATGGTAATGGCCGAATCCATATTCCCGTCAAAGCCAAAAGCCACCACCGCGCCGCCGTAAAGCCCGCGCCGGGAAGGCTCCAGTTCCTCGATAATTTCCATCGCCCTTATTTTGGGCGCGCCGGACAAGGTGCCAGCCGGGAAACAGGATTGAAAGGCGTCGTAGGCTGTTTTTCCTTTTTCCAGCTTCCCCGTCACGTCGGACACGATGTGCATGATGTGGGAATAGCGCTCCACACGTTTGAAATGATCCACCTTCACCGAACCGAAGTCACAAACCCTCCCCAGGTCGTTGCGGGCCAGATCCACAAGCATCACATGCTCCGCCAGTTCCTTCTGGTCCGCGAGCAAACCGTCTTCCAACTGCTTATCCTCTTCCGGCGATTTCCCCCTCGGCCTGCTTCCCGCGATGGGGCGGGTTTCGACAATTCCATTCTGAACCTTGATCATCATTTCCGGCGAGGAACCCACCAGGGTGGTCCCGCCCATTTTGAGGATGAACATGTAGGGCGAGGGATTTAGGCGCCGAAGTGTCCGGTAAATGGTCACGGCGTCGGTCTTGATTTCCTTCCCAAACCTCTGGGAACCGACCACCTGGATAATGTCGCCGGCCTGAATGTAGTCCTTCGACTTGGCCACCATTCCCTTGAAGGCTTCAGGGGTCATGTTGGCCTTGAAACCGAAAAGGTCATTGGGCCCGGGCTTTTCGGAACCAGCCACGGGAATCTCCGCGACACCCCTTAACGGCTTTTCCAGTTCCTTGGACAACTTCATCAGCTGTTGAACCGCCCCTTGGTAGGCCTTTTTCGAATTGGTTTTGGAATCAACCGGAACGTTCACCACCAGACGCATCGTGCGCTTCATGTGGTCGAAAAGAACAAGATGGTCCGTCACCATCAAATAAAGATCCGGAAGGTTGAGCACATCCGGTTTTTGGCTGGGAAGTTTTTCAAAATAGCGAACCGCGTCGTATCCCACGAACCCGACAACCCCGCCCAAAAACCCCGTCGAGCCTTCAAGGGGAGCCTGGCGGATAGAGGCCGTTTCGGCCTTTACAACGGTAAGCGGATTGGGGGATTTCAAAACACTTTTGGTCTTCCCCGCCTTGCGGGTCAGAACACCGTCCTTGGCTTCATAAGTACCTGAAGGCGAGAATCCCACGATGGAATAACGGGCTACCTGCTCGTTCTTCTCGACGCTCTCAAGCAAAAAACCATGGTCGCCCTTGGCCAGCTTGAGGTAAGCCGAAAGCGGCGTTTCCAGGTCGGACTGAAAAGCCAGCGACAAGGGAATACGGTTGTAGCTTTTGCTTAGGTTTGAAAAGGACTCAAAGGTTGGAACAACATTGGAAGAGGCTGGGGTTTTCATTGTAAATCTCCTTAAATTTTGAATTTTTGACGCGAACGAACACGGCCCTGGGCTCTTAGGAGAGCCAAAGCGCGGTACGCCAGCGGTTTAAATTCAAATCAAAGGAAGATTTCATGATGAATGCCTTTATTCACTTCTTAATTCAAGCGGTCTTACTCTGTGAACTCTGTGGTCCCGAAGGGACCCGTGGTGAAAATGGTTCGTCTTTTTACTTTTTGCCGTAGACCTTTTCAGGATCAAAAATCTGGACTCCGCAATCCTTCCAGTCATCGCCCGATCTTTCGTTAAAGAAGCAGGAGCGCTTGCCCGTGTGACAGGCGGCGTCCCCGACTTGCTCTATTTTTACCAGAATCGCGTCTTTGTCGCAATCGGTATAAAGTGCCTTCACCTTCTGGACATTTCCGGATTCCTCGCCCTTTTTCCACAGTTTCTTGCGGCTTCGGCTGTAGTAGGTCATGTTGCCGGATTGGGCCGTGTGCTCGAGGGACTCGCGGTTCGCGAAAGCGAACATTAGGATTTCCCCGGTCTTCGCGTCCTGCGCGATGACGGGAATCATTCCGTCTTCCTGAAACTTCAAGGTATCGATCCAGCTCATAACATCCCTCCAAAATTAAATTGCGGTCATTGCGAGGAGTGGCCCGCGAATAGCGGGACGATTACGACGCGGCAACCTCAGTTCAAAATAACAGTAAATTGGTTCGTTAAGGTAATATTTCCAAACGAAAAAGGAAAGGAGTTTTTCCCGAACTCACCACTTTCCGGGTTCTTTTTCCACTATCTTGATCTCAAAATCCATCGTTTCCTTGTTAATGGCAGCCTTGGCGGTAAAAGGGTGGCCGTTGCTCCAGCTGCGTTTCAAAACGGCGTCGCTTTTCATCATTTCCGAGATAAAAAAATCCAGCTGCTTCAGCGCGAATTCCTCAACCTTGGCGAGGGTCTTTTCCGTGTCCGGCTTACGGGCGAAATACATGACGACGTTCCTGCGGATGACCTTCTCGAGATGGGACAACATGCTTTTGTGGTCGGGCATCAAAAACCTCTTTACCGCAGAGCCGCAGAGTTCGCAGAAAACATCAAATAATGATGTTTTAAATCCAAAAAAATCCCAACCACAAGCCCTCAAAATTCACATAACCCCTCACCCTGCCCTCTCCCCCAAGGGGCGAGGGGAAAGTCTTTCAAATGTTGGCCCCTTCTCCATCGAGGGGAGAAGGCCGGGATGAGGGTGGCTTAATAGGTTCCTCGAAATATTTCCTCTGCGACCTCTGCGCCTCCGCGGTGAAAAAGGGGTTATTCGTCGCAGGTAAGCTCGATTTCAAATCTTTGATCAGCTGGGTTCAAGCGCAAATGGACATGGTAGGGGTGGCCGTTCATCCATTTCATTCTCAATTCGGGCATTTCCTTGACGATCCCGCTGATGAAGAAATCCAATTGTTTCTGGGCGAAGAACTTCACCTTGTCGGGGGTCTTTTCGGCTGGTTTGAGGGGGCCAAAGAACTTGTTCACGTTATCCTGAACGAGTTTTTGGATTTGTTTGACAACGTCGGCTGGAAGGCTCATCTTTTGGTTCCAATCCTTGTATCCGTCATTGCGAGGAGTCTATTTTAAGACGACGAAGCAATCCAAACCATTCCATTAACTGCGGTTTTTTGTTTATTTCTGATTGTACTCGGCCCGGCGGGCCGAGCATGGTTGGCCGAATTCGGGCCAACTACCACAATCTTGTCGCCCGAAAACCATCGGGCTCCTCGCAATGACAATTTAAAGGAATTTTACAGGCGAACCGGAATACCTTTTTGTTTCAAATATTCCTTCGCCTGCTTCATCGAATACTCGCGGTAATGAAAAATGGAGGCCGCCAGCACCGCGTCAGCCTTGCCCTTGGTGATCCCATCCGCCAAGTGTTCCAACGTTCCCACTCCGCCCGAGGCGATGACCGGCACATGAACGGACTCTGAAATAGCGCGGGTCAGTTCAAGGTCGTAGCCGTTCTTGGTTCCATCCCTGTCAATGCTGGTTAAAAGGATCTCCCCCGCCCCCAATTTCACCCCACGTCTGGCCCACTCCACGGCGTCCTTGCCGGTCGCGGTTCTTCCCCCGTGAGTATAAACCTCCCAGCCCTTGGAAGGATCATTGGGGTCTTTTCGTTTCGCGTCAATGGCCAGCACGATGCATTGGGAGCCGAATTTTTCAGCCCCATCCTGAAGCACCTGGGGATTTTCCACCGCGCGGGTATTGAGGGAAACCTTGTCCGCGCCGGACTTGAGAAGGGTTCGGATGTCATCGGTGGTTCCAACCCCCCCGCCAACGGTAAGGGGCATGAAAACCGCCTCAGCGGTTCGGGTGACCACATCAAGAAGAATGTTTCGCTTGTCGGAGGAAGCGGTGATATCCAGAAAAACTAGCTCGTCCGCGCCCTCGGCGTCGTATTGTTTGGCGATCTCAACCGGGTCGCCCGCGTCGCGAAGGTTCTCGAACTTGACACCCTTGACGACACGTCCTTCCTTGACGTCCAGGCAGGGGATAATTCTTTTCGCTAACATCTCAACTTCCTTTTCGGGCGAACGCAAGGTTCGCCCCTACATTTTGAAAATTATTTTCTCTTCTTGGCTTTTGGTTGAAGGGGTTCCTTGGCGATTTTGATGGCCTGTTTCAAGTCGATTTTTCCGGTGTAAAGGGCCTTACCGATGATGACAGAAGTGATGCCGTATTTTTCCAAACGCTTGGCGTGTTCAATGTCCTTGTAACCGGACATGCCGCCTGAGGCGATGACCGGCACTTTGACAACGCGGGCCAGTTCCTTGGTGCTTTTGAAGTTGGGTCCTTCCAGCATGCCGTCCCTCTGGATGTCGGTAAAGATAAGGGTACCGATCCCGAAGTCGACCATTTCCTTGGCCAAATCGATGGCGTTGACCTTCGTGACCTGTTTCCAGCCCTTGATGGCCACCATTCCCTTTTTGGCGTCGATGCCGGCGATGATGGACTTGCCGTATTCTTTCGCTGCCTCTTTTACAAACTCTTTGTTCTGGACCGCCGAGGTTCCGAGGATGACAAAGTCCACGCCGATCGAAAGAACCTTCTCGATGGTTTTCAGGTCGCGGATTCCCCCTCCCACCTGCACCTTGAGGTCGGTGGCCTTGATGATGTCCTTGACGTAATCCAGATTGGCGAGTTTGCCGGAAAAGGCCCCGTCCAGGTCGATCACATGGAGGCGTTTGGCGCCCTTGAGTTTCCACAGTTTGGCCACGGAAACGGGCTCCTGGGAATAAACCGTCTCGTCACGCAGATCGCCCTGCACCAGGCGCACGCAACGGCCTTTTCGGATGTCAATCGCCGGTATCACATACATCTTAAACCTCTTTTACCGCAGAGCCGCAGAGTTCGCAGATACGGAAAAATATTGGTATTTCAAAAAAAATCTTTTCTCTGCGCCCTCTGCGTCTCTGCGGTTAATTAGCCTTTACCAAATTCTTAAAGTTCTCATAAATCTTCAGCCCCGCCGTTTGGCTTTTCTCGGGGTGAAACTGGGTCCCGAAAACATTTTTTTCCCAAACCATGCAGGTGAAATCCACCCCGTAGGAACACTTGGCCGCCACAATCGAGTTGTTCTCCGGCACGACGTAATAAGAGTGAACAAAATAAAGGTATTCCCCGTCCTTTAAACCCTTCAACAGGGGGTTTCCCTCTTTCTTGATCTGAATCTGGTTCCAGCCCATGTGGGGAACCTTGGGGCCTTCCCCAAACTTCACAACACGGCCCGGAAAAATTCCCAGGCCTTTGGAAATACCGAACTCCTCGCTTTCGGCGAAAAGCATCTGAAGTCCCACGCAAACCCCCAGAAAGGGTTTGCCGGAGGCGATAAAGGCGGTAATGGCCTTGGCCAATTCGGAACGGTGCATGGCGTCCATGGAGTCCTTGAAGGCACCGACTCCCGGCAGAACCACGCCGTCGGCCTTTTCCACATCCTTCCAATCAGACGTGATTTTAGTTTCGGCCCCGACTTTTTCCAGGGCCTTGGCCACGCTGTGTAAATTGCCGACTCCGTAATCAACCACCGCGATCATGAAAAACTCCAAACATTTTTTCACCGCAGAGACGCGGAGACGCAGAGAAAGATTTCAATGTTTCAAAAATATTTTTAACTCTGAGATTTTGCGCCTCTGCGGTAATGGTTTTAGAGATTGCCTTTTGTTGAGGGAACACCCTTCACCTTGACGTCGAAAGCCGCCGCCATCTTCAGGGCCCGCGCGAAGCTCTTGAACGCGGCCTCGACGATGTGATGGCTGTTCCGGCCGTGGATCTTTTCCAGGTGCAGGTTGAACTTGCCGTTGTCGGTGGCGGCCTTGAAAAAATCCTCCACCAGCTCGGTGTCGAAATTGCCGATGCGTTTCTTGACGTTCAGGTCCAGGGCGTAGTTCATGTAATTGCGCCCGCTCAGGTCCACCACGCAGCGGACCAAAGCCTCATCCAGGGGCACGTAAAAAAAACCGTAACGACTGATCCCTTTTTTGTCGCCAAGCGCCTTGTCCAAAGCCAACCCCACGCAAATACCGATATCTTCAACCGTGTGGTGGTCATCGATATGAGTGTCGCCCTTCGCGTTGACGGTCAGGTCAAACCCGCTGTGTTTTCCGAGGGCTTCCAGCATGTGGGTAAGAAACGGAACCGGAGTTTTAACATTTGTCACACCTGTCCCGTCCAAATTCAGGGTCAGGGTGATTTGGGTTTCCTTGGTTTTACGGGTAATTGTCGCGGTGCGTTTGGACATTGTTTGATCCGTTTTCGTAGGGGCAAGGCATGCCTTGCCCTTACAGGGTTAAAATCACATCAGTTTTTTCAATTCAGTTAAAAGCCTTTTGTTTTGTTGCGGCGTTCCCACCGTAATCCTCAAGGAATTCCTGAGTCTGACGTGGGAGAAGTATCTTACCAAAACGCCCTTTTTTTTGAGATTTTTGTAGAGACTCCCGGCCTTTGTCTTTCCAGACACCGTCGCTAAAAGGAAATTCGCCTGGCTGTCCGGCACGATAAAACCCATATTTCGAAGGGCTCCAATCAAGGTGTTTCTTTCCAGCTTTATTTTCTCAACATTCTTTTTCATGTCCTTCAGACCCGCGGCGCTCAAGGCGGCAAGGCCGACCGATTGGGTCACGCGGTTGACGTTGTAGGAATCCTTTACCTTCATCAACTGCTCAACCACCTTGGGATTTGCCAAAGTGAAACCCAGACGAATACCGGCCAGCGAAAAGGACTTGGACATGGTTCGGAGAATGAGGACATTGGGGCAGGATCGGGCGATTTCGACGCAGTTTTTATCGGCGAAATCAACGTAAGCCTCATCAATTAGAACCAATCCCTTCGTCTTCTTGCAGAAAGCTTTCATCTCAGCCAGTGAAAAACAATTTCCAACGGGAGGATTGGGATAAGCCAAAAGTGTTAAACGGACTTTGGTCGATAATTTATTAAAATCCAAATTCCAGTTCGAGTCCAGCTTCACTTCCCGGGTCTTGGCTTCCCGAATCTGGGCTAGAACAGGGTAGAGGCTGTAGGTAATATCGGGATATTGAACCATGTCCCCCTTGCCAAGAGCGGCATTAAAAAGGAGCGAGAGTATTTCATCCGATCCGTTCCCCACTAGGATCCCATTCACCGGCCAGCGATAAACTTTGGAAAGTGCTTGGCGAAGGGTGTCGGCAGCGGGTTCCGGATAAAGACGCAGGCGAAAATCAGCCGCGTCGCGTTCCGCCTTTAATACAGTCGCGGACGGCGGATAGGGATTTTCATTCGTATTGAGTTTGATGGTGGAAAGGTTCTTCGGCTGTTCGCCCGGCGTGTAGCCCTTCATCTTTAGGACGGCAGGCCGGAAATAATTTTTTTGGTTCATAAAAAGCCTAACGATTAATTTGTCATGGCGAGGACTGCCAATTTTTGGCAGGACGTGGCCATCCATAACATTCCAAAAACTGCAGTTTTTTGTTTGCTTTTGATTGCTTCGTCAGCCTTTAAAGGCCTCCTCGCAATGACAACCTATTTAATCTTTACCCAGTCTAAAGATCACGCTCTGGGCGTGGGCACCCAAGCCCTCTTCCTCGGCGAAATCAACGGTGGGTTTTCCCAGGGCCTTCAGCCCCGGCCTTTTCATTTCCAACATATTGGTGCGTTTGAGGAAGTCAAACACCGATAACCCCGAAGAGAAGCGGGCGGTCCCGCCCGTTGGCAGAACGTGATTTGTTCCCGCCGTGTAATCGCCAAAGGCTTCCGGTGTTAGCGGGCCGATAAAGATGGCGCCCGCGTGCCTCAAATTTTCCAGCCAGTTTCTGGCGTCTTTCGCCAAAATTTCCAAATGTTCCGGCGCGAAACGGTCGGAGAATTCCTCCGCTTGTTTGCGGTTCTTTACCAAAATGACGGCACCCCGGCTCTTGATGGAATCCGTCGCGATTTCACGGCGCTCCAACAGTTCCAACTGCAGTTCCACTTCCTTCGCCACTTCTTCGGCGTATTTCCGGGAATAGGTCACCAAAAGAGGCATGGCCATTTCATCATGTTCAGCCTGGGCCAAGAGGTCCGCCGCCGCCCATGCCGCTGAAACAGATCCATCGGCCAGAATGAGAACCTCACTAGGTCCAGGAAATCCGTCGATACCAACCTGCCCGAAGACACGGCGTTTGGCCAGGGCAACAAAAAGATTCCCAGGGCCGGTGATTTTATCAACGGGAGGAACCGATTTGGTTCCGTAAGCCAGCGCCGCGATGGCCTGTGCCCCGCCGATTTTGAGAATCACATCCGCTCCAGCGAAGTAAGCCGCGGCGAGAACAATCGGGTTTACCTTGCCGTCTTTCTTAACCGGCGTCACCAGCACAATCTGTTTCACCCCGGCAACTTTCGCCGGAATGACATTCATGATGACGGAAGAGGGATAAGAGGCTAGCCCCCCTGGTACATAAAGACCCACCCGGTCAATAGCTGTCCAGCGCTGACCAATGGACATCTGGGGGCCGTTATGGAACCAGCGGGAAGGTTTTTCCTTCGTGTGAAAAGCCCGCACGTTACGAATGGCGGTTTTGATGGCCGCTTCCATCGGGTATTCCAGGCGATTGAGGGCCTGCTGAATTTCGGATTTGGTCACGCGGATGTTTTTGGGGTTCGCGGCAAAACCATCCAGCTTTCGGGTGTAGGAAAAGAGGGCGCCGTCGCCTTTTTTGCGGACATCTTCCACGATGCGGTCAACCGCTTGTTCCGGGGTCAGGTCCCTTCCGAAAACTTTTTTGGTCAGGGACGCGCGGCTTCCGGCGCCCTTAAGACCCTCTAATGGTTCGCGGCGGGTGAGTTTTTCAATGGATTTACGGTCTTTAGAATTGGAGTAATTGAGTATTCTCATTTATTCGTTTCCTTGAATTGTTTCCAAGCCCGAACCCTCATATGCACGCCCATTAAAGTATAAACGATAATTCCCCCTATGCCCGCACCAAACCAGGAAGGGTGCAAACCGCCGGTAAACAATAAAATCAGCGCGGCCAAATCAATCAGAACCAGCTTGGCGCACCACCAGATGAAATCACGGTAAAACTTCTGGGCTTCAACATCTTTCCCCTCTACCGTCTTGAAAAAGGCGAATCGAATAATCAAGCCAAGGATTACCACGGCCATGATTCCCGAGAGAATGATGGCGAGCCCAATCATATTGTGCGGCGGCGGAGCCATAAAATCCGATCCAAAAAATTAATCAAACCCCATCATTTTTGCCACAGATGCATGGGATACATGGGTTTAATCCTTATGATTCCAAACCAAAATCTTTTCCTTTTCCCATCCCATACATCCCATTCATCTGTGGCTAAACTTAGTTTATTCTTTTTATGTCCGCGCCAAGTTTCGAAAGTTTTTCCTCGATCTTTTCGTAGCCCCGGTCCAGGTGGTAAATACGCTGAACCAGCGTTTCCCCCTCGGCCACCAGCCCCGCCAGGATCAATGCCGCGCTGGCACGCAAGTCCGAGGCCATGACCGGCGCCCCGCTTAATTTCCCTCCGCCTTTCACCACCGCGTGGCTTCGGTCAATGGTGATGTCCGCGCCCATGCGGTTCATCTCGAACACGTGCATGAAACGGTTCTCCCAAATGGTTTCGGTCACGATGCTGTTTCCCGGTACTGTCAAAAGCAAAGCCATGATCTGGGCCTGCATGTCCGTGGGAAAACCCGGATAAGGAAGAATCATCACGTCAGCGGGTTTGTAATTGTCCCCGCCCTTCACCCGGATTCCCTCTTTCGTTACATCAACCGTTACCCCAATTTGGCGGAACTTGTCTATGACCGCCGTCAGATGTCCGGGGTTGGCGTCCTTCACCAACACATCGCCTTTGGTAATGGCGGCCGCGGCCATGAAGGTTCCCGCTTCCACCCGGTCAGGGATGACGGAATATTCAACGCCGTTTAGTTTCTTTTTTCCCTCAATCACCAGTTTCGAGGTTCCCACACCCTCAATGGAAGCGCCCATCTTGTTCAGAAAATTTACAAGGTCATTTACTTCAGGTTCGGAAGACGCGGATTCGATAACCGTAGTCCCTTCGGCCGCCGTCGCCGCCAAAACCACATTCACCGTCGCCCCGACACTGGGACCATGGGGTCCGGCGAGATAAATAGTGGCTCCCTTTAACTTGGAGGCCTTTGCGTGTACGAACCCGTGTTCAATAGTGACTTTCGCGCCCAATTGCTCAACACCCTTCAAATGAAGGTCAATGGGTCGCGCCCCAATGGCGCAGCCTCCCGGAAGGGAAACTTTCGCCTCGCCCATCCGTGCCAAACAGGCGCCGAGTGAATAAATTGAGGCGCGCATGGTTTTGACCAGATCGTAAGGGGCCTCAAACTTGTTGAAACCAGCGGGATCGATTTTAAGTTCGTGGTCGTCCAAAACGGCTTTGGAACCGAGTTTGCGGAGCACTTCCGCCATGGTTTTGATGTCGTTGAGGTAAGGAATGTTTTTGAGATGGGAGGGGGATTCACCCAGAAGCGCCGCGGTCATGACGGGGAGGGTGGCGTTCTTGGACCCGCTGATTTCGACGGTGCCCTTGAGAACCTTGCCGCCTCTTACGGATATCTTTTGCACAGGAACCCCTTAAGATTTTTTCACCACCAAGGGCACCAAGGGCACCAAGTAAGGCGAAACCGTAATCAATTATTGTTAAAACCAAAAAAGCCGTCTAAAAAGACGGCCTTTATTAAAAATTTTTGATCCTAAAGTTTTTCCTACCTTGGTGAACTTGGTGTCCTTGGTGGTAAAAACTTTGGCATTTTAAAAAAAGAAGCAGGGCATAAGCCGAATTCTGTAGATGTGATCATTTCTCTCGCGGAAACCGTTGCCGGCTCCGTCTTTGCGATCTTACCCGAAGGCCCCCTTTTCCGGTTTGGAAAAGAGTGAGGCGGACCGCCTCAAAGCCTCCCTATTTGATCTTGCTCCAGATGGGGTTTGCCTTGCCGCTTTGATCGCTCAAAGCGCGGTGGGCTCTTACCCCACCATTTCACCCTTACCTCTCAGCGCTTTAGGCGCCTTGGGGCGGTTTATTTTCTGTGGCACTTTCCTTCATCCCCTGTTCGGGGACGACTGGGCGTTACCCAGCATCTTGTCCTTAGGAGTTCGGACTTTCCTCAACCGGTTCCCAAAGAGAACCGATCGCGATCACAGACCTGCTTCCACGAACCATAATAAGGGGAACATGGAACAAAATCCACCGCCCCAGGCTTTTACCACCAAGGGCACCAATTTCACCAAGGACGGCAAAACCTAAAATCTTTGTTTTTATTCGGCTTTCTTGGTGAACTTGGTGGTTCAAATAGATGAGCTTTAATGTTTGGCTTGATGATCGTCGATGCCCTGGTTCGCGAGTTCATCCGCCCTTGAATTGAATTCGCGAAGCACGTGGGTGAACCCGGTGATCTTCAGGTGCGTCATGTACTCTTTGGCTTTTTGGTGAAGCGGAATCATGTTGGGATGTTTCACTTTGTACTGGCCTGACAATTGGCGGATCATCAATTGGCTGTCGGCCAGGATTTCCACCGGCGACAGCTTTTTCTTCACGCAGTAATCAAGAGCCGCCAACAGGGCCTCATACTCGGCAACATTGTTCGTGACGGTTCCAATATATTTTGAAATTTCATGGACAACTTTGTCACCCTTCAGGATGACCGCGCCGATGCCGGAAGGACCGGGGTTTCCGCGGCAGGCGCCGTCGGTGTAAATTTTGTAGGACAAGGAAACTCCTTGGTTTTTTTAAACAACCCCTCGCCCCTTGCGGGAGAGGGCTGGGTGAGGGGTGTCGATATTTTTTAAAACCACCCTCATCCCGTCCTTCTCCCCTCAAGGGAGAAGGGGAAAGATTACTTCACGAATACGATGTCGTCGACCTTGAGGTCAAAATCCGATTCATGCAGTTCCGGCGAGAAAGCCATGTTCTTCACGTCCGGAAAGGTCCGCGGATACTGCTTCCCCCAGGAAGGCTGTTGAAAATGGCTCAGGGGAATTTTCACCAGCGTCCATTGGTCCGGGGCGATAAAGTCGGCCTGAAAATCGCAATAGTCCTTCACAATGTCCCGGCGAAGGGTCGTGATGTAGTACTTGCCATCCCCTTTTACCGCGAACCAAATTTCCTTATAAACGTTCAGGTCCACCAGCTTTCCCTGGTTGCTTAAATCCGTCTGGAGAAACGCCCAAGTCCAGGGAGCCTCGCTGGGACCAAGGTGTCCCTTGATTCCGGCGCAAAAGCCCGGCGAAGCGGGAGAACCGTTTCCCAGCCTGTCGTAAGGCGCGGGAGTCACTGCGGTTCCCATATTATTGTGGTCATATTCCACAGACCAGTTTCCGATACCGGAGGTCGGGGACGGATTCTCAAAATCCTCCACCTTCCAGGCATCCTTGGGAACCTTGATGGAACTCTTGTTCTTGATATCCAGGGTATCGGTGTAGCCAACCCGAACCCGCAGGTCCTGAATCTCCCGCCGGAGGCGGTAAACCTCGGCCTTCAATTGATCGTTGGTCCAACCCTTCAGGGAACCTTCCGGGGAAGAAGCCTGGGCCCATAAAAGACCCGCCGTGAAAAATAACCCGAGAAAGATTTTAATTTTTTTCATACAGCCTCCTCTAAGTTGGAAGGACCTTATCTTACGCTGAATGGCTGAAAAAATTAAGCACGGTTAGTCTCGTCCCCCTTTTTTGTCTTTCCCTATGCTTTCTTGGTGCCCTTGGTGTCTTGGTGGCGAAAAGATGTTTTGCCGGTTTTAAAGGGCCTTGTGACCCCCGTGAAATGGGTATATTCTTTTCGGAAGATTGTTCACCGCAAAGACGCAGAGCCGCAGAGAAAGGCTTAATTCTTTGTCCAAACCCACGAATCCCTTAACCCTTACACGGATGTTTAGGCTTTTTAAATCAATATTTCCCTCCGCCTCTCCGCGCCTCCGCGGTAAAAGCCTGAACAGTAACAATTTTTCCATGTTCAAAAACCGCCTTGGAATCCTTTCCTTTATCCTGATTCTTTGCGCCGCTTGCCCTTGCTTTCTTCCCGGCGCGGAAAACTCGACTCATTTAACGGAAGATCAGATCATCCTCCAGATTCTTAACCGCCTGACCTTCGGGCCCAAACCGGGCGACTTGGAACGGGTAAAAAAGATGGGAGTCCAGGCCTTTCTGGATGAGCAATTAAGCCCGGAAAAACTGACGGACACGGTCTGTGAGGCTGATTTAAAGCGCTGTACCACGATCAACGAAACCATCGATTCCCTTCTCATGGAATATCCCCAGCCGGGACAAAATATCATGAGGCCTGATCTGAGAAACGTCATCCTTTCTCCCCGCGCGCAGGAAGACGCCTACGGACGAATCTATGGGATGGTGATCGATCTGTCCTCCGCCAAACTGACCCGCATGGTTGAAAGCCGCCGCCAGGTCTATGAGGTGATGGCGGATTTTTGGTACAACCATTTCAACGTGGCCTTCGACAAGAACGAGGTTCAATGGCTCACGACCGCCTACGACAGGGATGTCATCCGTCCCCACGTTTTGGGAAAGTTTAAGGACATTCTGACCGCCGTCGCCAAGAGCCCCGCCATGCTTTGCTACCTGGACAACAACGACAATTTCGCGGACCCCAACTTCAAGCCTGTGGCGCAAATGAGCATGAATGGAAAAAGCCCCAGCATGATGATGCAGCCTATGCCGGGCCAGGGACTTCGGATCAACGAGAACTACGCGAGAGAACTTTTGGAACTGCATACCCTGGGCGTGGATTCGGGCTATACCCAGAAGGACATCATTGAGACGGCGCGGGTTTTCACCGGGTGGGCCGTGGCGGGCCTCCAAACCGACTCGGGTTACCAGCCGGTTCAATTCAAATTTAAAGCCTGGCACCACGACGGAAACCCCAAGATCATCCTGGGACAGACCTTCGATCAAGGCGGCGTCGCCGAAGGGGACGCGGTTCTCGCCATGCTGGCCAAACGCCCTGAAACCGCCAACCGGATCGCCTTCAAGCTTTGCCAAAGGTTTGTGGCGGACAATCCCCCCGCCGCGCTCGTTAAAAAAGTCGCGGATAAGTTTCTCGCCTCTGACGGGGATATCAAGGAAACCCTCCTAGCCCTGATCAACTCGCCCGAGTTCACCGACCCCAAGTATTACCGCGTGAAGGTAAAAACGCCTTTGGAATTCGTGGCCAGCACCCTTCGGGCCGTGGACGTCCATCCGACCGATTGGAGTCCCGCGATCAGGGTTCTGGAATCCATGGGCCAACCCCTGTTCCGCTGTGAGGCGCCCACCGGCTACCCCCAAACAGCCAATGCCTGGGTCAGTTCCGCTTCCCTTTTGGGAAGAACCAACTTCGCGTCCCAACTGTTTGATTACACTGAAAACGGCAGGGAAGTTTTCAATCAAAAACCCTTCGAAGGCGGACTCCAAAGCTCATTCAAGCGATTGTTGAACGACGAGGTTTCAGAAACAACCCGTCAAACCCTTTCGAAGGAAGAAGCTTCCCTGACTCCCAAAAAACTGGCGGCGCTGGTTTTGGCCTCGCCCGATTTCCAAAGGAGA
>JAHFCG010000176.1 GCA_023249615.1 candidate division FCPU426 bacterium
TTTTTAATTAAAAACTAAACATTCAAAATTAAAAATTGCCTATTTAGCTTTCTTCGCCACCAGGTAATAACCCGCGCCCTTCGAATTATCAGAAGTCGCCAGCACATCCTTGAAAAGCCAATTGTAATAAGCCGGAGCCCAGAAACGCGGCAGGAGAGTCCAGCGTTTGAAGAGGGCCTTCCAAAGTTTCGAGGGGATAGCCGGAAGGAACCAGCGCTCAAAAGCGTGGTAGCTTTTCATCGGGACAATATATTCGGCGGTCACCAGCTTCAACCCGGCTTTCTTGAACCTCTTCTTCCAAACTTCCAGATCGTTCACGTGGTAGTGTTTGGACACCTTATTACAGACCCGGTTGTACCACTGGGCCCCGCTATTCAAGCCCACCGCCTGGAAAATTTTCTGGTAAATCGAGTCCGTGTCCCATTTCTCGCTGGGGACGGTCGTTATCAAATATCCCCCCGGCTTCAATACCCTTTTGACCTCGGACAAGACCGAGTCGATATCCGGAATATGTTCCATCACGCAATTGGATATGACAGTGTTATAGCTGTTGTTCTTGAAAGGCATGTCGGTGGCTGAAACAACGAGGGCCTGATCGTAGGCGCCGCGCTTGACCGCCCGGCCCACTTCCCCCTCGTCCAGATCAATACCGGTCTCCAGATGGCCGAACACCGTCTCGGCGAAAAAACCGTCCCCGCAGCCCAGGTCCAGGACCGGCCGTTTGACCTTCGCCTTATCCTTCTCAAACCTCTCGCATTCGTAGCAGCGCCAAAGGGCGTGGGCTACCGAGGTGTAGCGGAGAAAATCCCCGAAATATTCCTGGCGTGTCCTCATTTCATATCCTTCCGATCATGGTGAGAAACTTCAGCTTGAAAATATTCTTGGCGTAACCGATCACTTCACCCATCCCCAGCTTGCTTTTGCCCTTGCCCCGGTTGACGAAAATGATGGGAATTTCCTTCACCCTCGCTCCGGCCTTCAGCGCCCGATAAAGAATTTCAACGTAAAAAACGTAGCCGGGGGAAATGATCCGGTCAACGCCAATTTTCCGTATCAACTCGGCCCGGTAGCATTTAAACCCGCCCGAGCAATCCTTCTGTTGGATCCCCAATATCATCTTGAGCATGGCATTGGCGAACATGCTAATAAGAAGCCTTTTGATGCTCCAGTTTACCATGCCCCCGTCATGCACGTAGCGCGAACCGACAACCAGGTCATAGTCCCCCATTAAGGAAAGCATCTGGGGAATGTAAGCGGGGTCGTGCGAAAGGTCGGCATCGATGGTGGTGATGAGTTTGTAACCTTTTTCCAGCGCGTAGTTAAACCCGGCGATAACGGCGGTTCCCAGGCCCAGTTTCCCAGCGCGGTGAAGCACATGAACCCTGCGGTCTTTTTTTGCCAGCTTATCCGCCAGCTTGCCCGTCCCATCGGGAGATCCGTCGTCCACAATGAGAATATCCACGCCGCTATGGGCCTTGATGATGCGGTCGTACATGTTTTGAAGATTTTCGATTTCGTTATAGGTGGGAACAATGACCAGGGTCTTCGGGATTTTGGACGCCTTGGAAGAACGGCCGCTGCGGGTTGGTGACATGGAAAAAGGGGCTCCCGGTTTGGTCAAAAAGGTTAAGTGGAGAAACAGTTTATCATTCTTCAGTAAATTTGGTAGGATTTATCCGCCTTCGTAGACAGCCCGCCTCAGCGGGGATAAATAAGGAATTTCAATTTCAGCAAGATGAAAGGCCTTTGTTGTCATGGCGAGGAGGCTCGTTTTTGAGCCGACGTGGCCATCCAAACTTTCCAGAAACTGCAGTTTTTTGATTGCTGTGGATTGCCACGTCGCCCTTAAAAATAAAACAGGGCTCCTCGCAATGACAGCAAAGTCCGATTGGTTAAGGATAAATATGGAAATCAACAAGTGCAGGATCGACGGTTCCGATCTCATCGAGGTTATGGATTTCGGGGTTCAGTACGTTTCCGATTTCGTGGACAACCCCAAGGACGGGGAAACTTCCTCGCTGAAGGTCGGCATCGGAAAAACCTCCGGCCTGCTCCAGCTCTATGAGCAATACCCGCCGGAAAAAATGTACCGCAAATACTGGTACCGTTCCGGCATCAACGAATCCATGATCCGCGACTTGAAGGACATCGTGGAATCAGTGAAGAAATGGGCGCCCCTGAAACCCGGCGACACGGTCCTCGACATCGCCTGCAATGACGGCACCCTGCTTTCCCACTGGGACAAATCCTACATCCGCTTCGGCATCGACCCGGCCAAAAACCTGAAACAACACTCTGAAAAACACGCCACGGCCATCGTGGAGGACTTCTTTTCCAAGAAAAACTTTTACAGCGTCTCCAAGGAAAAAGCCCGGGTGATCACTTCCATCGCCATGTTTTACGACCTTCCCGACCCCAACCAATTCGTGGCCGACGCCAAGGATTGCCTGCAGGACGACGGCGTCTGGATCATCCAAATGAGTTACATGCCCCTGATGTTGGAGCAGAACGCCTTCGATAACATCCTGGCCGAGCATGTGGAATATTACTCCTTCACGGTCCTGCACAACCTTTTAAAGAAACATGATTTAAAAGTCTTGGACGTGGAGTTGAACGATGTGAACTCTGGCAGTTTCCGGGTCTATATCACCCATAAAAACGCCAAGGGCTTGAAAATGTCCCATCATGGCCAGCAAATCGGCGAGTTCCGGGTCAAGGCCTTGTTGGAATACGAAAAAGTTCTGAACTTGCTTTCGCCCGAGCCTTACAAGGAATTCTTCAAGCGCGTCCAAAAGAACAAACAGGACACGCTAAATTTGCTCAAGAAAATCAAGGCCGAGGGCAAAACCGTCATTGGTTACGGGGCCAGCACCAAGGGCAATACCCTTCTTCAGTTCTACGGAATCACGCCCGACCTTTTGCCCGCCATCGCGGAACGCACGCCGGAAAAGATCGGCAAGAAGTGTATCGGCACCGGCATCCCCGTCATTTCGGAGGAGGACTGCCGTAAACAAAAACCGGATTACCTTTTGATCCTGCCCTGGCACTTCGTGGAGCACTTCCGCAACCGTGAGAAGGATCTGTTAAAAGCGGGAACCCAAATGATCGTTCCGCTTCCCTATTTACAAATTTTTAAAGACTAGAAAATCCCAAAAAGGTTCAACCACCAAGTTCACCAAGGGCACCAAGACAGATAAGAATCTTCGATTTAAAATTAAACGTTTCGCTTTCTTGGTGAACTTGGTGCCCTTGGTGGTTCAATAGATTTAGGAGTTCGCTTTGACTAAAAAAGCTTTTATCACCGGCGTTACGGGACAGGACGGAAGCTACCTGGCGGAGTTCCTCCTCGACAAGGGCTACGAGGTGCACGGCCTCGTCCGCCGCCTTGGCGGAAGCATGAAATACGTCGAGCCCATCATGGCCGACCCATCCAAACCTTTCAAAATTCACCCGGGGGACCTCTCCGACTCTGGCCGTCTGACCAATCTTCTTCGAGGCATCGCCCCTGATGAAATCTATAACCTAGCCGCCCAATCGGACGACGTGGTTTCCGTGGAAGCTCCCGAATATACCGCCGAGATCAACGGCATGGGCCCTGTCCGTCTGATGGAATCCATCCGCAAGTCCGGCATCAAAACCCGTTTCTTTCAGGCTTCCAGTTCCGAAATGTTTGGTTCCGCCAAGGAAAGCCCCCAGAGCGAGACAACGGAGTTCAATCCCCGTAGTCCTTACGGCTTCGCGAAAGTCTTCGCCCACGGCATGCTGGGTTATTACCGCGACGTCCACAAGCTTTACGCCGTGAGCGGTATTCTTTTTAACCACGAGTCCCCCCGCCGGGGCGGCGCCTTCGTCACCCGAAAAATTACTCTGGGACTGGCGCAAATCCTCGCGAAGAAACAAAAGAAGATTCACCTGGGCAACCTGAGTTCAAAAAGGGACTGGGGTTACGCGAAGGATTATGTCCAGGCCATGTGGCTGAGCCTCCAACAAAAGCAAGGCCAGGATTACGTTATCGCGACCGGAGAGAACCATTCCATCCAGGATTTTCTAAAGGAAGCCTTTGGTTACGTGGGATTGGATTACAGGAAGTACGTTAAATCCGATTCCAAGATGGTTCGGAAAGTTGATATCAAGGCCATGAGGGGAAACAACTCGAAGGCGAAAAAAGTTCTGCGTTGGAAACCTTCCGTGAACTTCCGGCAATTGGTGCGCCTGATGGTCGACGCGGACTTGAAGGCTGTTGGAATTACCCCACCAAAGAAATAGGTCCAAGGCGCAAGGTTCAAGGGGCAAGGTTCCCGACACCAACTAAAACAAAACCAATAACCCAGCCGTCATGGCGAGGAGGCTCTGCTAAAGCCGACGTGGCCATACATACCATTCAAAAAACTGCAGTTTTTGGTTTGCTTCGGATCACCACGTCGGCCAAAAGCTGGCCTCCTCGTGATGACAGCAACGGAAAAAGCTTAAACCTTACTCTGCGGTCTCTGCGCCTCTGCGGTAAAACGCCTTTTACTTTCGCCTGATCCAGAAGCCCACGCTTTTCCAGAAGCTCTCCGAATTTTCCTTATCCTTAAAGTATTCCCCGAAGTGTTTATTAATTACCGAAAAATACTTTTTAAACATATTGTATCACGCCCAAAGAACCTCAAAATCACGGTTAAAAGCCAGGAAGGCCTGCAGAAGATATTGCTCGTTCCAGAACTTGAAGTCCTGCATGATTAATTTCTTCGGATACTCAAAGGGAAAAAAGATATCGTGGAAGTGAACCAAAACTCCCTTCTTCAAGCGGGGCAGTATCTCCAAAATTTGGTACTGCACGTCGCTTCCAATTTTTAAAACGTGGCTGGAATCGATGAAAAGAATATCGTTCTTCCCCAGTTTCTCGAATTCCTTCAAAGAAACTGTCTGCAGATTCTTTTCCCAAAGTTTCGCCAACCCCGGAACACCCTCCCGCAAGGTCTTGCTCGGATAGGGCTCAATAGCCGTTAATTCACAGGGATGCTTTTCTTTTTCGTTCCGGACAACCGCCTGGCAGGCCAAGAGGGTCGAAAACCCCGCGCCGATCTCAATGATTCTTTTCGGTTTGAAATGGCGGATCATGCTGTAGTAAATACCGGCGTCAACCGCCTGATAGGCCGGGTTGGTGATGTAGTACTGCTCCACCTCTTTCGGGATGGTTTTATTCATCGGCAATTGCTTGAACTCTGGTA
>JAHFCG010000059.1:0-4474 GCA_023249615.1 candidate division FCPU426 bacterium
GGGAAAAACCTTGGCTTGATTCACGATCATTAAATCATTCGGCAAAAGCCATTTAGGAAGGTCGCGAACCATGCTGTGGTCAATACGGCCTGTTTTTCGGTCAAGGACGAGCATGCGCGAGGCGTCCCGCTTTGCGAGAGGACGCTGGGCGATGCTTTCGGCGGGCAGATTGTAGTCAAATAAATTTGTTTTCACCTAAACCAACTTCCAGCGCCAAGACACCAAGACGCCAAATTTTTTAAAATTATGCTTTATTTAGATGAAACAACACGCTTTATTCCAGCTTTAATCAATGGAACATTGAAATTAATTAATAAAACAAGCTTCGATCCGGTCCAATTCCGGCCCGACTTCTTCAGGTTTTTTTCCATCCTGATTCCTTTCAAAATTGCCCTTCTTGGCGTCTTGGCGCTGGCTGTGTTTTTCAACTAATTTGCGGCCAGGTCTTTTATTTTTTCAACCGAAATGCCCTGGTAGTAGTGCCGGAGAATATCAAAAGCGCTGTAACCCTTGATGGCCAAACCATAGGCTCCCTCCTGACAAAGCCCGACCCCGTGGCCCCATCCTTTTCCGGAAAAAATAACCTTTTCCCTTCCCACCTCGGCCTCAAACCTCGTGCTCCGAATCAAGTCGGGACCGATGGCCATCCGGAAAGCCGACCCCTTCATTTTAATGTTTTTCCCATTTTCATCCATGATGGCCAGCTCGGTAATCCTGTTTCCCTCATCCCTTCCCAGGGCGCGAAGACGGACGATATCCCCCAGTTTAAGACCAGCCTTTCTGAGTTTTCGAACAAGATCCGAAATGGAAACCTCGGTTTTCCATTTGAAATGTTCCCCGTTGTTCCCCGAGGTGCAATTAACCGCCCTCAAATAAGGCTGATCCTTGCTCCAGACATCCAAGGCCCCGGAGGTTCTCCCCCCGCAATTGGAATGGAAGAAAGCCATGATGGGAACGGATCGGTAGGTTAAAATTTCGTCCTTGGTTTGGGAAACGGCTTTGCGAATATTTTCATTCACCAAATCCGAACCCCGGTACATTTGAAACAAGGCTGTGTTTTCCAGGTCATAGGGCTCCCTTTTTTGCCGCGCCTGGGATTGGGCCAAAATCGCGAAGGTGCGGGCGGCGATCGCCTGCGCTTTCAGGGCCTCGATCGGCCAGTTCCTGGGTATTTCACCCGCCAAAACCCCCATCACATAATCTTCCAGGGGCAATTCGTTGATGACCGTCAAGGTTCCTCGGGGTCCTTCCACAATTTCCATGGAACCCCGATAGCTTTTTCCATCCACTTGAATGTCCCCTTCCCCCATGGGTTCGATGTAGGCCTTGTGGGAATAAAGCTGATGGGAGGACAAGGTCGCCTCGCGGAAGCGTTTCTGGCCCTTTTGGACCACCGGAGTTCCACTGAGGGGAAAACCTGAAAGTACAAAGGATTCGGGCGCGACCAAATGCACGGAAGGTTTATGGACGACGATCGCCACCCGAACACGTTTGGAGGGCGCCGTCTTAAGGGGGGTGGGCTCGGGCCTTTCATCGGGCTGAACCACGGTTTCAACGGGAGAATATTGGGTCAAGCGAACGCAACCTACACTAAAAAAGGTTATGGTTATTAGGAAACCGAAAACCAATCGGGATTGAAGTAAAGGCACTTTTCGATTCCTCATAAAGACATCTTGTAAAACCCGAGACCGGAAATAAAAAAGGGTGGTCTGGGACCACCCTTTTTGTTAAATAACCGGCTTTGGGATTACTTTTTAGGCGCCTGGCTTTTGGCTTTTTCCCAGTCGTCCAGGAAGCGCTTTAGGCCAATATCCGTCAAGGGGTGGTTGAAAAGCTGTTTCATCACACCAATGGGCATCGTTCCTACATGCGCCCCGGCCATGGCTGATTGAACCACATGCATCGGATGGCGAAGGGACGCCGCCAAAACCTGGGTCGAAAATCCGTAATTTTTGTAGATGTGGACAATATCCCTGATCAGTTGAATTCCATCCTGCGAAACATCGTCCAAGCGCCCCACAAAAGGGCTGATGTAGGTGGCCCCTGCCTTGGCGGCAATGAGAGCCTGGGAGGCGGAAAAACAAAGGGTCACATTTACCTTGATCCCCTCCGAGCTGAGGGCCTTGCATGCCTTGATGCCCTCCGGAATCAGGGGAACCTTTACCGTCACATTGTGGTGAAGCTTGGCGAGAACATGGCCTTCTTTCATCATGCCGTCAAAATCAACCGCGGTAACTTCCGCGGAAACGGAACCGTTGACCACCGCGCAGATTTCCTTGACGCGGGAATGAAAATCAACGCCTTCCTTGACCACCAACGAGGGGTTGGTGGTAACCCCATCCACGAGTCCCCAACTTACTCCCTGTTTGATTTCGTCAATGTTCGCCGTATCCAGGAAAAATTTCATTAGGTATCTCCTCTGATTCTTTTAGAAGTATTGAATTATCAGCCCCTGCCATTTAAAAGTCAACGACACGGCCACCGCCCCTCGTCCGTCCTCCGTCGTCGGCCTAACATCCAAAAACAAACGTTTCAGCCTTTCTTGGTGTCTTGGTGCCTTGGTGGTTCAAACTTTTTTCCGGAATGACAAGTAGGAAAGCCAAATGCCAACCTCGTAAAGAAAAATGAGGGGAACGGCCACGATCGTCTGGGTCACGGGATCGGCGCTGGGGGCGATAAAGGCCGATAAAACAAAAATGGCGATGATGGCGTGCTTGCGTTTGTGCGCCAGAAAAGCCGGTGTGGCAACCCCGATGCTAACCAGCGCGGCCAGCACCAACGGCAATTCAAAAACCAGCCCGAAAATCAGGAGAAAATTAACCACAAAATCAAAATAACCCTGAAGGGTCCATTGGGGAAGAAAATGGTAATCCAAATTGTAATGAATCAAAAATTGAAGGGCCAGGGGAACAATCAGATAGTAGCCGAAGGCCAGTCCGCCGCAGAAAAAAAAGAGCCCCAGACAAAAAACCATCAGAATGCCGAAGCGTTCATTGGATTTAAGGGCGGGGGAGGCGAAAATCCAGATTTCCCGGAGCAAAAAGGGCGAAGCCAGAACCAATCCCATCACGGTGGCAAGCTTCATGTTGATCATAAACGCCTCAATGGGGGAAAGGGTTTGAAGGGTTTGGACATGACTGGACATCTCGGGAAATTTGGCCAGGGCGTTTTGAAAGGGTTTTAAAAGAACAGCGAAAAGAAAATCCGACCGCCAAAAGGCGATCCCCACCCCCAGGATGGTAAAAACCAGGGAATGGACAAGACCTTTACGAAGTTCCTTTAAATGCTCGGTTACATAACGGGGACGATCGGTGGATGACATGGGGGACACTATAACACCTGATTTTTAACAAGTCAGCCGGGAGTGGAGCGCGGGGCGGCATTCCCCGCCAGACCAAAATGACCGGCCGGGTGGTAAAAAGACAGGGGAGGGTTCCAAGGGCTTTCAAATCACCCTCATCCTAACCTTCTCCCCTCCAGGGAGAAGGGATTTTTTATTAGAGGAGCCGGAATAAACAAGCTATCGCGCTTAATAAATTTTATTTCTTCGAGGCGGGAGCCGGCGCCAGGGTGGGAACCGGAGTGAGGATGGTATTAAAGTAACCCTCCAGCAGGGAAACCACCCCCGAGGAAACCAGATAAACATCCTTGTTTTTATCGGAGGCGAGGTAAACCTGGTCTTTATTTCGATTGCCGAAAAGATATTGCCTGGAAGTTCCGTCATTCAAGGCGACGTCCACCCTCAGGGAAGAAACCTTCAGCCCCGCCGCCGCGTCCCTGGAGGCGAAATTCTGGATCGTTATTTGAGAAAGTTGAGTGATGATATTATTGGCTTCGTCCTGGGCCTTTTCCCGCCCCGCGGAGGTCCAAAGTCCCTTAGCGTCTTTCAAATAAGTGACAGGCTTCCCGTTGCGCGCAACGGTCACGGACTTAACTGATCCGGGGTCGCACCTCATGACGGATTTGTCCCGGAAATCCTCAATCTTCAGGTCTGTTTGTTTGGCCGTAACCTCCCCTATCAAACAAACGGCCGGATTGTCCCCCGCTTTGGCGAAATAGCTCGTGGTTTTATCCTTCTTTTTTCCCACCAATATCGTTTTTGAAGGTCCCCCATCGCTTGGCCAAATCTCAAATTTACCCTGAGGCCGCGAAAGACCATAAGGGGAAAGATTAACCGCGTCGTCCTTGACGAAGCTCTCGGCCCGAAGGCCGTTTAAACTATTGATAAGTTCACGGAATTTGTTTTCGTCCACTTTATCCTGGATGGGTTTGGTAATCCTCCAAACGTTCTCCTTGTCCTTTTCAAACTCAACTATTTTGGAACCATGGGTCACGCTGACTTTTTTGGCCAAAACCATGTCCGTCTTAACGAAAGAATGGTCCCGGAAGCCGTCTAGATTTTTTTTGAAGGGGTCAATCGAACTGGTGGGAATTACAAAAATTGTTTTTTGGGTAGCGGCCTTGACGTAATCCA
>JAHFCG010000059.1:4484-9961 GCA_023249615.1 candidate division FCPU426 bacterium
GATCAGGAGTTGAAAGGTGGCGCCCGCCTTGGTTTTGAAGGTGCTTCGGGCGGTCGGTGTATTGAGGCCGAAATCACCCAGGTTGCCCGGGTTATCAATGCTCGCGTCGGGATTAAAATCCCCCACATTGGCAAGGAGGGTTCGAACCATCGATTCATCGGCCCTAAGTTTTTTGGGCGATACAATCCGCCAGGTTCCCTTTTCATCCTTTTGAATTTCAATGGGATTCTTTTCGGCCGTAACCGTGGTTCCGATATTTTCAAGCCTGATTTCAGTAATGTCATCCGCGACAAAGCCCTCAAACACTTTTACCTTTTTAGGTTCTTCTTCCTTTTTCTTGGCGGGTCCCCTCTCAAAGAAATAAATGTAGCCGACAAGGAGGACTCCCGCGGCCAGGTAAATAAGGGCGTTTCGAAAGTTCTTCATAAGGATCGGCGGCGGTACCAAATAACCCCGCCGATGACGAGAACACCAAGGGGCATTACTCCGACCGTCAAATACTTGATGAAGTTCGAGGATTTATTTGAGAGGGTCAGGACCCTGTTCTCCTCTTCCTTGGGATGTATGGAGATTTTATTTTCCTCGAGGGCGGCCCAACTAAAGGTGTTCAACGCCATGTCGATGTTTCCGGGCCCCTGGAGAAATTGGTTGGTAAAAAAATTGGAATTCCCGAAAACGACCACCCGGACCTTTTTGGACGCGTCATCCGCGGGAGTCCATTCGCAGGCCAACGCCAACGGCACGGGTCCTTTGGTGTCGATCCCCTCGTTATATTGGGGGGCCTTCTCCTTGAAATTCGTTTCGCCCCATCCCTTGTCCGTCGTCTGGAGAAAAACCGTTTGAGTGACATTTTTTAATGCCGGATCGATTTTCTGTACACTCCTGCAGAATGGCATAAGCGTCATTACGTGGCCGTCGGATAATTTCTCAACAATTTGGTGGAAACTGTATTGGGGTATTACCACCCGGATGTCCGGGAAAGCGTAACTTGTTTGATCCACCACGACATCGTTTCCGAGCCTGATCCCGAAATCCTTCAGGAAGGAATCAAGCCCCGTCTTGACTCCGGGGTCGAGGCAAAGAACCACTTTCCCCCCCTTTTTGGCGTATTCGCTCATCAACGCGGTTTCGGAAGGCTGGAGGGTTTTGGAGGGTCCCATGCTTGCCAACACGGCGCAATCCTCCGGAATTTTGCCCGAGGTCAGGAGGTTGACGGTTTTCACCGTGAAATTTTCCTTTTCGAGCATATCCTTGAAGGTATTAAATCCCTCCGCTTGGGGATTATTAAAATCCTTTTCACCGTGGCCCTCGGTCAGGTAAAAGGTCAAATGGGTCGTATCCCCCATTTTCACCAGGGCCGAGGTAAAAGCACCCTCTCCCTGAAACTTGGGCTGAGGCTGGCGCCCCTGACCCATCGCGTAGGTCACATAGTCCCTTTGCAAAACATCCTTTCGGTTTTCGCCGCTTTCAAAAACAACAGTATTGTATTCATGGACCCCAAGCCTTTTGGCCTCGGAGGGATTTTTTTCAATGTCGATTACTTTGAAATGGAATTTGGAACCGGTTTTGGCGTACTCCTCCAGCAAATGCTGAGCCCTCATGATTTCAGCCGAAGACCTTTTAGGAGAGGTCAAAAGGGAGGCGTTTACATCCTTCGGTAACTTTTTAAGGATATCCAGGGTCTGTTCGGAGAGCGTGTAATATTTATTCGCGGTCAAATCGAACCGGACAGGATGGCGGGTGGCCACATAATTAAGCCCCCCGACAATACCCAGCATAGCGACCGCCACCAGGGCCAGGTTCGCCCGCACCAGAGTGGATCGTTTCTTTCCAACCGCCTTTACCTCCGCCAGGTTGGCGGCGAGGAAAAACCCCAAAAGAAGGATACCCAAAAGGACCAGGGTGATGTTCCACCAGTTGGTGGCATCGAACACGAGGACGGAAAAAATCCCCCCCGCGACCAACAAAAGGCCGATCCCGAGTAAAACCTGGTTGTAAGCCCTGATTTTCATCACCATTTCAGTGAGTTTCAAATTTAACTCCTCTTGCTTTCGAGAACCTTAACCGAGAAAAAAAGTCCTAGGAAAATCAGGCTGAGGAAATAAAACAGATGGCTCAGGTCAATCACCCCTTTAAAGAAATCATCCATGTGCTCGAAAATGGAAAGGTATTTTAAAATTTCGCCAAGTGCTCCCTGAACCGACCCTCCGGCCGCCCCGATGACCCAAAGCATCAACAGAATTCCATAGGTGATTACGGCGGAAACGATTTGATTTTCACTGATAGTGGACGCCCAAAGACCGATGGAAAAGAAAGTCAGGGCCGCCAGGCTGTAGCCAAGGTAATTGGCGAAAATGGGTCCCAAATCCGGATTTCCCGCCAGCACCATGATCAACAGGTAAACCAGGGTGGCGCTTAACATGACCCCAAAAAAAGAGCAAACCGCCAGGTATTTCCCAAGAACTATTTCCCACAAGGTCAGGGGCGAGGTTCTCAATAACTCGGCGGTCCCTGTTTTTTCCTCTTCGGACCAAAGCCTCATCGTGATCATGGGCGTGATAAACAGCAAAATAATGACCGAGTTTTGGAAAATGGGAATCATGCTGGCGCTACGGGTCTGTTCAACGATCAGGGAAAAGAAAAAGCCCGTCACCATGAAAAAGACGGCCAAAACCACGTATCCCAGCGGCGAGGCGAAATAATGCCCCATGTCCTTCCGGGCAATGGCCCAAATCTTGTTGAAGTTCATGACTCCCCTCCAGCCAATCTCAAAACCAAATTCAGCCGCGAATTCGCGCGAATTTGAGCCGATGTAAAAACGAAACCTGAAACCTTTTCTCCAATCCAAGAGGCGGGCTTTTTTTCAGGATTTAAAGATCTTATTTCGCGAAAATTCTCGCTGATTCGCGTCCCATTTATCGGACTTGGCTCTTTTCGGGTCATGACGCCGTTTCCTTTGTGGTGAGTTTCAGAAAGACGTCCTCAAGGCTTACGCCCAAGGGGTTCAATTGATAAAGAATCCATTTGTTTTTTACAACACACTGGAACAGGGCTTCCCTCGCTTCCGCGGAACCATCGGTCGTCACCTCAAACTTGGAAATCCCCCTGGTTTCTTTTCCCAGAAGTTTAAGGGACGCGACCCCTTCAACCTTACCAAAGGCTTTCTCAACTTCCGCCCCCGGACCTTTCACCTCAATCTCAAGGGTTTTCCCCCCCGCCAAGCGTTGGGAGAGGTTTTCCACGGAATCCGCGGCAACCACCTTCCCCTGGTCAATAATGACGACATTGTCGCAGGTTAAGGAAACCTCCGGCAAAATATGAGTTGAAAGAATGATGGTCTTTTGGCCCCTCATGGATTTGATCAGCTTGCGGATTTCAGAACTCTGTTTGGGATCCAGTCCCCGGGTGGGTTCGTCCAGAATCAAAACGTCAGGGTCATGAAGAAGGGCCTGGGCCAACCCGACCCTTTGCCGGTATCCCAGGGAAAGGTGGCCGATCAAACGCCGGCTCATATTCTCAAGATCAAGCATTTCCAAAACTTCGCCGATTCGATTGGTTTTTTTTTCGGGGGCAATTTCCTTGATGTCCGCGACAAACTTGAGGTAGGAAATGATATTCATGTCCCCGTAAATGGGGGGAACTTCGGGAAGATATCCGATGCGCTTCCGCACCTCATGCGCCTGTTCCGCGACGTCAAAACCATCCAAGGTGACTTTTCCGCTGGTCATGGCGAGGGATGTGGTTAAAACACGCATAGTGGTGGTTTTACCCGCGCCGTTGGGGCCCAACAAACCAAGAATGGAACCCTTGGGAACGGAAAAAGTGACCCGGTCAACGGCCGGAATTGTCCCGTAACTTTTAACCAGATCTTTAACTTCAATCATTGGAAAGGACCTTGTATTTCAAACAAAATTTAAATTCAGAAGCCCGGTTCTAAGGACGTTTAAACCCCGCGAAAAGGGCCGTTGAAACAGGAAAAATATATTAATTTTTAAAAAATTATCAAGGGGTTTTTGTCACCCCGGAAAGACCGCCCAAACGAAGGGAAACTATACCATAAAAACGTGTTTCCAATAGGGATTGAAGGGTTTGATTGAGGTCGCTTAAAAGACACACCATCATCTATTACACAGAAGGGGTTTTCTAATCCTTAAAATTAGCCGAGGCTTCCCTCAATCTTTGCGCCACCCCTTCAAGCTGGCGCGCGGCGGCCACCATCGATTCCATGGAGGCGGTTAATTCCTCCGTTGAGGCTGAAATTTCCTGGGTCGCGGACGCGTTTTCCTCGGAAACAGCCACAATGTTGGTGATGGCCTCAACCACCTTTCCAGCCTGGTCCGCCTGGCTTTCAAAAGATTTTGATATTTCCTGGACCTGGTTCGCCACCTCGTCCGACGCCGACTGGATTTCCCTTAAGGCTTCCCCGCCTTCGGCCACGACCGTCAACCCCTCGGAAACCTTTTCGGCCCCGGCTCCCATCGTGGTGACGACGGTTGAAATTTCCTTCTGAATTTCCCGAATCATAACCCCGATCTGATTGGCCGCCTCAGCGGACCCCTCCGCGAGTTTTTTGACCTCTTCGGCGACCACCGCGAAACCTCTTCCATATTCCCCCGCCCTGGCGGCCTCGATGGCCGCGTTTAAGGCGAGAAGGTTTGTTTGCTCCGCGATATGGGTAATTACGTCCACGACCTTTCCAATGGCCTTGGATCGGGTGCCCAATTCATTGACTTCCTTGGCCGACCCCTGAACCACCTCATGAATGGCGTTCATTTGAACGGTGGTTTTCTGAACCGCCCGGCTTCCCGCGGCCGAGGCGTTGCGGGAACGGGAAACGACTTTTTCAGAATTGCTTAAAATTTCCGCCGAAACCTGAATATTTCCAGCCATTTTATCGATGATGTTAAAAGCCTCCTGAACTTTAAGAGCCTGTTCCTCGGCCCCCTTGGAAATATTTTGAATGGTGGAGGAAACCTCCTCGGTCGCGCCGTGCATTTGTTGAATGGTCTGGGTCAATTGCTGGGCCAAATGAAGTGTTTCCTCTGAGCTGGTTTTCAACTGAAAAACGGATTGGCGGAGTGATTCCAGCATGAGGTTAAAATGCTGGGCGAGTTTTTCAAAATCTCCAATGTAAATTCCCCGGATGGAAACATTCAAATCACCCTGGGAAGCCCTTTCCATCCCATCCAAAAATTCTTCAAGGGGTTTTAAAATGATTCGCTTGACCACCTCCAGAATCAGAGCTGATAGAAAAACGCCTGATAAAATACTAATAATATAAAGAAGTTTTGTGTTTCCCGCCGCGTAACTGGACACCGAGGGAAAAAGAACCCCGCCCCCGGAGCCAATCAACATAACCAGACCGTAAAGAAGAAGGCGGTGGTTAAGGGTTTTCATAGAAGGTTTCCTTGCAAACCGGACGGAGCCGGAATCCCCAAATGTTGATAGGCCAAGCCCGTCGCCTTTCTCCCGCTGGA
>JAHFCG010000059.1:9971-16386 GCA_023249615.1 candidate division FCPU426 bacterium
CCGATGGAGGTCCGTTGTAAAAAGCCAATTTGAACAAGAAAGGGTTCATAAACATCCTCCACCGTATCCGCCTCTTCCCCCACCGCCATCGCGAGGGTTTCAATTCCCACGGGACCTCCTGAAAATTTCTCAACGATAAACGAAAGTATTCTACGGTCCATTCGATCGAGGCCAAGGGTGTCCACTTCCAAAAGTTTCAAAGCCGAATCCGCCACCTCACGGTCAATGTTTCCCTTTCTCTTTACCTCAGCGAAATCCCTCACCCTTTTTAAAAGACGGTTGGCAAGACGCGGTGTCCCCCGGGAACGTCTAGCGATTTCAACAGCCCCATCGTCCGTAATTTTAATTTTCAGGACCTGGGCGGACCTTTTTAAAATATCCGTCAATTCCTCGGGACTGTAAAACTCAAGCCGGAAGGAAAGCCCGAAACGGTCCCGTAAAGGGGCGCTGACCTTTCCCGCCCTGGTGGTCGCCCCCACAAGGGTAAACGGCGGCAATTGAAGCCGGATGGCCCTTGCCGTGGGACCCTTGCCGATCATGATGTCCAGTTGAAAATCCTCCATCGCGGGATAAAGAATCTCCTCAACGATTCGGGGAAGACGGTGGATCTCATCAATAAATAACAGGTCAAAGGGTTGAAGATTGGTCAGGAGCGCCGCCAAATCCCCCGCCCTTTCAATAACAGGGCCGGAAGTGGTTTTAAATTGACGCCCATTTCCCTCGCGATAATGGAGGCCAGAGTGGTTTTTCCCAAACCCGGAGGACCAGAAAGCAAAAGATGTTCAAGGGCTTCTTTTCTTTTTTGGGCTGCCAATAGGGTGATTCGAAGGGAATCCTTCAACGAGGTTTGGCCCACATATTCGTCCAAATGTTGGGGCCGAAGAGTCGGTTCAAGATCATCCCCCGCCTTTTCTGGATTCATCACGCGGAGTTCTTCCGCTGCTTCCTTCAAGGAATCTGGGGGGATGGGATTTTTTGAACGGGCCATGGGATCATTTTACAGATAATTCAAACGAAATGAACAATGTAAATTGGACCCAGGTGAATGTTCCGGCCTTCCCCCGGCACCCTCCCCTTATTTTCCTTTTTTCAATTTTAATTTTGCCTTTTCCTTCTTTTCCGGTGTCCCGGGCTTTGAAAGGTAAACCACTTCACATTCCGGCAAAGCGTTGAGGAAAACCCTGCCCCATCTTTCAGTGGTCAGGCGGGGATCCAGAAGGGTCACGGTGCCAACATCCGAGGCGGAGCGAATCAAGCGTCCAAAGCCCTGCTTCAATCTCAAAACAGCCTCGGGAAGGCTTTCCACCTGAAAAGGTTCCAAACCCTGGTCCTTCAACCGGGCATGGCGCGCCTCCACCAGGGGACCCTCAGGTACCTGAAAGGGAAGCTTGGTGATGATCAGGTTGGAAAGCGCCTCCCCGGGGACATCGACCCCTTCCCAGAAGCTGTTAACACCGAACAAAACGGAATTAATGTCCTCGCGGAAAACCTTGAGAAGTCTTGTTCGATCCCAACCCTCTTCCCCCTGCACCAATAATGTAATACCCATTTCATCCAAATCGTTCCGAACCGCCTCGGAAACCTGGCGAAGCATCTTAAAGCTCGTAAACAGCACAAAGGCCTTGCCCCGTGAATTTTTAAGGGACGCCCTTACATATTCAATTACCGCCCTGGTGTATCCCTCTTCCTCCCTTCGGGGATGAGGCATGGCCCTGGGAAGGAAAAGCGTTACCTGTTTTTTAAAATCAAAGGGGGATCCAACCAAAAGAGTTTTGACTTTATCAGCCACATCATGATCATCCAGCCCAAGAGCGTGCTTGAAATAACTGAAATCATTCCCGACCGACAAGGTGGCGCTCGTAAAAACCACTGACTTCGCCGAGGCCAAAAGATGCTCCCGGATCAAGCTTGAGGAATCCAGCGGAATAGCCTTTACCGCGCCCGCGGTAATGATCCCCCTTTTCAATGCCGCCCCGTCCGGCTCAACCACGTAGCAGGCTTCGTCTCCCCATCCCCGCTCAAGAATAAAAGATAGTTGTCTAATGAGATTTCTGCATTCCTCCCTCGTTCCTTTTGCCTCAAGTTCCAGTTCCTCAGAAGGAGCGGAAGACGCGACCAATTCCAGGAGGTTTTCGATTCTTTGGAGGGGCTTCGCAAGTTGCTCGACCGAGGGGGGATGGTCGGGCATGGGATAGGCCCGGTTTTGTTGGCTGGAAGGTATGGCCATGAGTCCGATTTCATTAAAGAAACCCTCGGCCGCGCTTTTAAAATCCATGACCGCTTCCCCGGCGCCTTGAATGGGAAGAAGGGTGAAAAGACCTTTCCTTCCCTCCTTCGATTTGTCATCGGAATAGAGAAGACGCTTTACCAGCCCATGACACTCAGAAAGGGAAACCGATGTCGCCAGGTGTTCCGACGCCAACGCCGGTAGATGATGAGCCTCATCCACAATCAAAACGCCGTAAGGGGGGAGCACCCCCTGTTCCTCGTTCATTTTCAAGGACAGGTCCGCCAGAAGGAGCGCGTGGTTAACCAATATTAAATGGGCCCCATACCCCTTCCGCCGGACGGAATGATAAAAACAGGTATCAAAGGTCCCACATTTGGGGCCCAAGCAATGGAAAGGATCGCTTTTAATTTCACCCCAGATTTCCGAAGGGATAGGAAACCCCGCCGTTGCAAGGGTTCCTTCGGGTGAGTTGGAAGACCATTCCTGGATTTTTAAAAAATTAGACGTTTCACCGCCAAAATCCATCTGTTGGTTATTTTCAAGGGCGAGTTTCAACCTGCGTTTTGAAAGGTAGTTTCCCCGGCCTTTCATCAGAACCGCGGTGGCGGAACCGAGGCCCTCTTTTTCCAACGCTCTTAATACAAGGGGCAGGTCTTTTTGAAACAATTGTTCCTGAAGGGTTAGGGTGTGGGTGGAAACAATGACGGGTCCGCCGACCTTCAAGGCGTGCTCAATGGCGGGAATAAGATAAGCAAAGCTCTTTCCCACCCCCGTACCAGCCTCCACCATTAAAAACCCCCCTGTATGCAGGTTTTCCTTTACAGCTTCCGCCATTGAATTTTGCTGGGGCCGGTTTTCAAGGCGGGTTTCCCTCACCACCTGGGAAAGCCTTCGCGCGATATCCATCTAAACTCCAAATTATCCGTCGTTTTGAACCAAGGGGTGGCAACAAAACAAAAGAGAGGGAATCTCCCTCTCTTTTGAAGACAATTGAGTTTATAGGAAGAAAAGGGCTAAAGCCAGAAACTTCCTCAGTGGCGCCCGTGAAGCGTTTTTCTAAGTTTTTTCTTTTTTAATTCCTGGGGAAGAATCCTGTCCCCCTGATTTAAGCGGGGATGCAATCGGTGCCAGGGTTTAAGCTGATGGTTTCGAATGGCCAAAACCCTTTGAAGCCTTTTTTGACGGACGGCCGTTCGGAAAACCCTCCATTTTTGGAACCTTTGGTGGTCCATCCGATCCAGGCGGCGGAGTAATTGAAACCTTCTTTTTTTAAAAATGGAAAGATTTCCGGCGGAAACCTTGTGGGCTTCCCCTTCACCCGAAACTTCCACCTCACCCTCATGGGTCGAAACCTGGGTTTCCTCCCCATCCGCGTTTACCTCAAAAGCCGTACCCCTCACCCCGCAAACAACCCCGTTGGATTCCACTTCAAAGGAGGATTGGCTCTCCCTCAGATTCTTTTTAACATCCGCCAACAGACGGCCGGTCAAAATTTTAAGCCTGCTGAAAAAACCACCCGACTCATTCGAACCGACTTTTCCAATTTTCAAATCCGAATTTTCGGCAAGGTGGACCGTGGTTTCATTTTCCAGCATTAAAGATACCTCGCTGGCGGCCCCTACCTTCACCTCATCCCCTGAGTCGACAACCTGTCCCTCAACTGCGGCTTCCCACTTGGTTTCGCCCTCTTCCAATACTTGGACATTGGAACCATGAAGGTCCTCAATGATAAATTCCGCCGGTTCCGGCGTCGGGGTCCCCTTTTGGGTTTCGGCCTGGGCCACACCCGAAACCGCCAAAAACAGGAATAAGGCCGGCAACCAGCCCTTTCCATCCAACAATGATTCCAATTTTTTCATAAATTTTCTCCCCAAAAAGGTCGATTTTCCCAAGCACGGTCTTTCACCAAAACCGGGCCTATTTTAAGACGATCCGCTCCGTTAAAGGGTTCCAAACTTCACTCAAATCAGGGGGAATAGATCTTTACCTGGGGTAGGGGTGGCCCTTGAGGGTCGCGCCGGCACGATAAAGTTGCTCCATCAGCAATACACGGGCCAATTCATGGGAATAGGTCATGGGGGACAGGCTCAGGGATTTCATTTTCACGTCCCCGAGGTTCTTCGGAGGGCCGTCCGCCCCCCAGGCGAAAAAATGGAGGTCAGGGGAGGATTGGGTCACCCAACGAATAAATTCGGGGGAATCCATTCTTTCCCCCTCCGCGTCCAGAGAAACAAGGATGCCCTTGTTTCTTTTGGATTCCAAAACCTTGGCGATTTCCTTTGAATTTTCAGGTATTTCAACAAGCGTAACAGGCCAAAGAGTTCTCAAACGCTTATGATAATCAGCCACGGCCTCTTGAAATCGTTTCTCTTTGAATTTTCCAACAAAAAAACAATAAATCATTTCTTATCAGGACCCAATCCGGTTTTTTTCCTTAGATCAGCTGGCCGGCGTTTTATTTAATTTCCCTCAAAATCTGTTTGCGTGTTTCTGGAAAGTCCTTAAACCACGCCTCCACCAAAGTGATTAATTTTCGTTCATTGGGTGCCTCAAAACGGCAGGTGAGATGGGGCTGGGTCACCGATTTACGGACGATTCCCCACCCTTCCTCAAAAACAGCGCGAACACCGTCAAGGGTGGAAACTTTTCCACCCAAATCCTGGGCCTGTTGTTTCAAGCCCTCATAAAACCCTTCAATGTTATCAGAATTTATTTCCAGTTTAATGTCATGGGTGGAAACCCGGGGTGGAAATTGGTCAAAAAACTGGCCAAGGCTTTTCCGCCCGTCCTTAAGAATTTCCAAAACCCTGAGGCAGGCAAAAAGAGCATCGCCCGGGAAGACCCCCGGCAAAAAGAAATGACCGCTGGCTTCCCCGCCCAATGAGGCCTTTTCATGGGTCATCCGGGCGAAAATAAAGGAATGACCGGATTTTTCCAAAAGTGGTATTCCTCCCTCAGCCAGCACCTTTTTTTCAACCCAATCTGAACATTTTCCGTCAAAAACAACTTTTTGGTTTTTCTGTCTTTTTAATAAATCGCCGGAAAAAAGACAAAGCATAAGGTCATTGGGGATTTCCCTGCCCTTTTCATCCACAAAGCTGATTCTGTCCCCGTCTCCATCAAAAGCAACCCCAAGCTGGGACTTTGTCTTTCGAACTCTTTCACCCAGTACCTCCAAAGCAATCGGATCGGAGCTGTCCGCCCCCCGGCCTGGAAACAAACCATCAACGTCCGGGTTCAAAATATCCAAATCACAGTTCAGGGCCTCCAAAACTATCGGGGCCGTTAACGCGGCCGCGCCATTACCGACATCCACCACCATCTTAAACCCCTGGAAATTTTGAGCAACCGCGTTGACCAGGGCATTTCGATAATCAGGGTAAAAATTCTTTTTTTCGACCACCCCGGCCCCTTTTCGAAAATTCCCGGCTTGGAGAATTTCATAGAGCCTTTCAATCCATTTGGTATCCGCTGGTGATCCGTGGGTAAAAAACTTGAACCCGTTATAATCGGGGGGATTATGGGAGGCGGTAACCATAATGCCAACCGATGCCCCCGCGAAGCGTGTCGCGAACGCCAACAGGGGGGTGGAAACAAGCCCTGAGTCTACAATCTTTAGTCCGGTATTCCGCAAACCCTGGATTAGAACGCGGTTAAGGCTTTCGCTTGAATTTCGAGTGTCATGCCCCACCACAACCTTGATATTTCGATGAGGTTCATTTTTTACCAGGGTTCCAACCGCCAATCCAATCATTTCGGCTTGAGGATTTCCAAGCGGCTTGGGATAAATCCCCCTGATATCGCAGGGCTTCAGAAGTTCAGGCGAAACTGTTGTCATCGTTTTTCCTGGCTGTGTTTAATAAATTTTGGGGTTCATTGACAAACAAAGGGTGTTGAGCTGCACGGCTTGGGATTGTCGCGAAGAAAAGTGGTGCCGAGGGGCAGAATTGAACTGCCGACACGCGGATTTTCAGTCCGCTGCTCTACCAACTGAGCTACCTCGGCTTTTATTTCGGAACTTCCAAATTTAAATTTTTAGATCAAACAAAAAAATTTTATAAATTTAATTTGATTGATAGGGCTTGAAGATTAACAGGGCGGTTGGCGCTTGTCAATTACTGAAAGACGTTTGGTTGTCAGGAAAACATAACCCGCCGACCGCGAAGGGTTTAATTCAGAAAATAA
>JAHFCG010000177.1 GCA_023249615.1 candidate division FCPU426 bacterium
ACATCCTGCGGCCCAGCGTTGGGACAACGCCTTGTCCAAAGCGCGCTTTGAATTCCGTTGGGAAGACCAGTTCAATTTGGCCCTTGATCCGGAATTGGCCAAGTCCTACCACGACGAGACGCTTCCGGCGGATGGAGCCAAGGTGGCTCATTTCTGTTCCATGTGCGGACCCAAGTTCTGCAGTATGAAGATCACCCAGGATGTCCGGGATTATGCGAAGGAACAGGGCTTTACGGAAGAGAAGGCTTTGGAAGAGGGCATGAAAAAAATGTCCGAGACCTTTGTCGAGACCGGTTCGGAGATTTACCAGAAGGTATAGATTAAACCAATTTTGAATTCTGAATTTTGAGTTTTGAATTTAGGCAATAAAAAAAGGGCCCCAACCTTTCGGTTGGAGCCCTTTTTGTTTTCGGCTTTAAGCTTGAAGGCTTAGTTGACTAACTTGTTCTCCGGGCGGCGGGGGGGATCGTTCGCCGGGCGGGTTGGGATCGGAGCGTTGTTCTTGAACGCCGGGGCCAATTCCGCGTTGATCTTCGCGTAGGCGGGATCTTTCGCCGCGTCTTCCACGATCGCGCCGATCGGGCAGGCGGAGAAACAGCTGGTGCACTCGGTGCACTCTTCGGGATCGATAATCATAAAGGGCTTACCTTGGTAATCCCCCGGGTGAATGCAATTCACCGGGCAAACATCGACGCATTGAGCGTAAACTTCACTCAGGCACTTCTCGGTAATGACATACGGCATGACATGCCTCCTTCGAAATGGCTCTCTTATTGGGGAGAGTGTTTAAAACCGAAAAACGTCGATAGTTTAGAAGAGGAAGGCTTTAAATCGCAAGACCATTTTTGTCTTTTTTGCCTTCAAAACGGGTCTTTACGGGTTTAGGTCGGAATGGTAGTTTGAGGGAGCTACAACCGGTTTAATCGAAAAATATTTCCGGTCAAACTGGTTTAATGATTTAACTTTAATCCCGGTTTCAGAAACCACCGTTGAAAGCTTGCCGAACCCTTCCTAAATTTTTCCTAGCAAATATAGGTAAGGCGAGTTCCAAATGAAGGAAAAAATGGCTTCGAAAAAAGACTATTACGATCTCCTGGGTGTCGCGAAGGGCGCCAATGCGGACGACCTAAAAAAGGCCTACCGCAACATGGCCAAAAAACACCACCCGGATGCCAACCCCAACGATAAATCGGCTGAGGAGAAATTCAAGGAAATCAACGAGGCCTACGAGGTTCTTTCCGATCCCCAGAAGAAAGCCGCTTATGACCAATTCGGCCACGCCGGTGTTGGCGCCGGCGGACCGGGAGGTTTTGGGGGCGGGGGATTTCGGCCCCAGGACATGGGGAATGCCGCGGACTTTGAGGATATTTTCGGTGATGTTTTCAGCAACTTCTTCGGGTCGCAGGGGGGAAGGGGCGGCCGTGGCGGTCGTTCCCAAGCTCAGGAAGGCGACGACCTTCGACACGATTTAAAACTCACTTTTGAAGAAGCGGCTTTTGGTACCTCCCAGGAAATAAAGGTACGAAAATTATCCACCTGTGATTCCTGCCACGGTTCGGGCGCTAAGGCCGGTTCTGGCCGGGTGGTTTGTTCCTCCTGCAAGGGGACCGGCCAGGTCCGGCAGTCCCAGGGTTTCTTTACGATCGCGCGTACCTGCGGAAAATGCGGAGGCCAAGGGGAAATGCCGGGAAGCCCCTGCCCCACTTGCCATGGCCACGGACGCGTGGAAAAGGACAGGGTGATTTCAGTCAAGGTACCCCCGGGGGTCGATGAAGGTTCACGGCTTCGGATAAGAGGCGAGGGGGAAGCGGGAATCAACGGCGGACCAGCCGGCGACCTTTATGTTTTTCTTCACGTCGAGGCCCATGAATTTTTTGAAAGGGACAGAAGCAACCTTCATTGTGAAATTCCCATTTCATTCGTTCAGGCTTCATTGGGCACGGAACTCGAGGTTCCAACCCTGGAAGGCCCCGTGAAGATGAAGGTTCCATCCGGCACCCAATCGGGCAAGGTTTTCCGCCTCAAGGAAAAGGGTTTGAAAGACCCCCAGAACTCGACGGTGGGGGATTTGTTGGTGACCGTCACGGTTGAAACGCCCACGGATTTGAACTCCAAACAAAAGAAGCTTCTTGAGGAGTTCGAGGCCCTCTCGGCCGAAGGCAACACTCCTGAAATTTCCAAGTTCCTGCACAAAATGAAGAATCTGTTCGCGCGCAAGAAATGAGTTTTATCCCCCGCCTTTTCTTGCCGCCAATTTCCCCTGACCAAAAAGAAATCCTATTGGATGAATTAGCCTCCCGATACCTGGTCAAGGTGCTTCGTTTGGCCGAGGGATCAAAATTTTTTGGATTTGACAACCAGGGTTTTCAATATGATTTGACCCTAAAGAATACCGGTTCACATTCCGTAACCGCCTCGGTCCTTTTGAGGAAACCAATCGATACCGGCATCTCCCAAGGCGTTCTCGTTCTTGCCCAGGGACTTCCCAAGGCCTCGAAGATGGATTTGATTCTCCGGCAGGGAACCGAGGTGGGGTTGGACCGTTTTATTCCCCTGGTAACGCGAAGGAGTATTTCCCGCCCGGATGTTTCCCAGCACGAACATAAAAATGAACGCTGGCAAAAAATTCTTGTGGAAGCCTGCCGCCAATGCGGACGAAACGATTTGCCCCGGCTTGATCCTGTGACGTCATGGAACGATCTTTTGGGTTCTTTTCAGGAATTTGACCTTGTTCTTTTGCCCTACGAAAAGGAAGCTCCGACCCTGGCTTCGGTGCTAGAATCAAGAAATCATGCCGGGAAGATTTTGATTTTGATCGGTCCGGAGGGTGGTTGGTCGACGGAGGAAGTCCGCGAGGCGGAGGAAAAAGGGGCTTTGCCCGTCCACCTTCCGACCCCAATTCTTCGAACCGAAACGGCCGGTGTCGCCGTGGCCGCCATGCTTCAATTTTTCAAGAGTCATACATCCGGCAACGCGGAGTAAAACCCATGGCCTCCTCCCCTCCCAAAACAAACCAATTGGTTTTCATCCTTGGGCATCCCCTGGAGCACACACTTTCCCCCGCCATGCAAAACGCAGCCTTCAAAAGTTTGAGGGTGCCGTGGCTTTACCTGCCTCTGGACATCTCCACCGAACAAGTCCGGCCTGTTTTACAAATGATGCGGAGCCTACCCGCGCAAGGAGCCAACGTAACGGTTCCTTATAAGGGGAATGTCATAACTTATTTGGATGGCGTGGAACCGGAGGCTAACTGGTTGGGGTCGGTTAACACGATTTATCGAAAGGGAGGAAAACTTTTCGGGACCTCAACGGATGGGGAGGGTTTCTTGAGATCCCTTGGCCCGTTGAGAAAGAAATTAAAAGGTTCGCGGGGGCTTTTGCTGGGGGCGGGCGGCGCGGCAAAGGCCGTGGCGGGGGCACTGGCTGGTTCCGGGGTGTTGGGCTTTCAAATCGCTAACCGTTCTTCACGACGAGCCTCTCAATTGGTTCGAGCCCTTCGCGGAAAATTTAAACGTTTGGAAGTGGGGGCTGTTTCAATTCGGGAGGCGGAAAAACTTTTGCCCCAATTTGATTGGGTGGTTCAGGCGACTTCGGTGGGGTTAAAACACGGTGACCCTTCACCTCTGTCGTTGAAAGCCGCAAGTCCTTCAACCTGGATTGTGGATTTAATTTATCACCGCGAGACATCCTTTTTGAAAGAGGCCAGGGGGCGCCGTTTACCCCGCCTGGGCGGGTTGGGAATGCTCCTTCATCAGGGAGCTTTGTCCTTCTCCCGTTGGACGGGGAAAAAAGCCCCCTTAAAGGTTATGGAAAATGTGTTGTTGCACTCTTTGGGTTCCCGCTGAAGGCCCTTGTCCCGGGGCGAACAATCGTTGACTTCAATTTTCAACAATTCTATACTTCTTTTGTGTCCTTTGATTTTTCGTCACGTCTATTACTTTCACCCATCCGAGGTGTTCAATGCCTGAATCCATGAAAAAGCGCTTGGGCGAAATGCTTGTGGATGAAGGTATTATTTCCGAAGAACAGCTCCAAGAGGCCATGCACGAGCAGAAAATCAAGGGGGGCCGCCTTGAAAAAATCCTCATTAGCCAGGGATATGTCACCCAAGACGTCATCATGGCTTTCGTCGGAACCCAGCTGGGCATTCCCCATGTAAGCTTGACCGAAATAGGTGAAATCCCCAACGATGTTGTCTTCTCCGTCCCTGAATCCATCGCTATCAACCACTGCCTGATCCCCATTGTTAAAAAAGACAAGCGACTTACCGTGGCGATGGCCGACCCTTTAAACGTTTTCGCCATTGACGATATTAAAATGATGACCGGGTTTGATGTGGACCCGGCCATCGCCAGTGAAACTGAAATCAAAGCCATGCAGTCCAAGTATTACGGCACGGCCGTGGCTAACGCGGGGTCCGGGGCAAGCGGCGGCGGAGCGGAATCCGGCGGCGACATGCAGGAAATTTTGAATTCTATGGGCGGTGATAACAACCTTGAGGTCATGGAAGAAAAGGCTGAAGAAATAGATATTTCCAAACTGGAAGCCGCGGGCGAGGACGCCCCGGTTGTCCGTTTGGTCAATCTGATTCTCACCGAAGCGGTTCGATCCGGTGCCAGCGATATTCACATTGAACCCTATGAAAAAAACCTTCGTTGCCGATATCGAATTGACGGGGTTTTGCACGAGGTTCAGTCCCCCCCCCGTTCATTAGGGGCGGCTATTTCCTCCCGTATCAAAATCATGTCCTCGTTGGATATCGCCGAAAGGCGGCTGCCCCAGGACGGCCGTATCAAAATCAAGGTTTTGGGGAAAGAAATCGACCTTCGTGTTTCGGTTTGTCCGGTACAATTCGGCGAAAAGATCGTTATGCGTATTTTGGATTCCTCAAACCTTTCCCTGGATCTTCCCAAGCTAGGTTTTGAGGATGATATTCTTCCCAAATTTGAAAAAGCGATCGTGGAACCCTACGGACTGGTTTTGGTGACGGGACCCACCGGATCGGGTAAATCCACCACGCTTTATTCGGCCCTTCATTACATCAACAATCCCGACGTAAATATTTCCACCATTGAAGATCCCGTGGAATATAACCTCCCTGGCATTAACCAGGTCAACGCAAGAGCGGCGATTGGGTTAACCTTTTCGGCAGGGTTAAGATCCTT
>JAHFCG010000060.1:0-6887 GCA_023249615.1 candidate division FCPU426 bacterium
CTCCGGATGGTCCGCAATACCTGGGACAAACTGGCGGACATCGACAAGCAGTTACGGAACCTGACGGAAAATTGGGATATGGCGCGGATGGCGGCTGTGGACAGGAATATCCTGCGTTTGGCGACCTACGAGATTATTTACGATTCCGAGATTCCCAAGTCGGTGGCGATCAACGAGGCGATTGAAATTGTAAAACGCTACAGTACCGATGAATCCAGCAGGTTTATCAACGGAATTTTGGATAAATTGAACAAGCAGAAGCTCTAACCACAAAGGACACGAAGGTCCCAAAGTGTGGCCTAAATCTCTTGGGAAAAACCCAAGTGCTTACTTTGTGAACTTTGTGGTGAAAGATGTTGGGGGTAATTGAGTGGAAATTGACATTCCGGTTGATATCCGGGCCTTTATTGACGAGGTGATTGATTCCTTCGTCATGTGGGATTTACTCATTTTTTGTTCCAAAAAAACCACTGAAATGGAAACGGCTGCCCATGTCGCCCAACTCTTGGGAAGGCCCGCCGAGGAATTACAAAAACCGGTTCAAAAACTCGATAAGCTTGGGATGATCCATTTGGTAAAAAGAATGGATGGGGAAATGGCCTGCCGTTTGAACCATAAATCAAACTATTACCCCGCCCTGGAGCGTTTTTGGACTTATAACGAAAACCAGGAAAACCGCCTTAGAATTTTGAGTTACCTTCTTCAGAAAAAAATCCGTTAAATATCATCCTTCGTTGTTCGTCCCTTGTCGTTCCCCACAACCTTAAATTCCTATCCGACGTAGGTCAAATACGAGGTTTAAAGCCAATCCGGACGGGGGAGAGCGGACAGGGGCCGACGAAATTCAAGTGCTTTTCCCACCCTGTCCCGTGATAAAATGCCCTCGCTTGTAAATTTCCCCGCGGGGGTTTCATGCGATACGGCCTTTTTTCCGACGTTCACAGCAATCTTGAAGCCATGACAACGGTAGCCCATGCCATGAAAACCGAAGGGGCTGACGAGTATCTTTGTCTAGGTGATTTTGTCGGCTATTACTCCAATCCCGTTGAAACCATCGAATTAATTGAGTCCCTTAATTGCTGGAAGCTGATTTTGGGCAACCATGACGCCGCCTGCATTGGTAAAGCCCCTCTCTCCAAATTTAACCCGCCCGCCGCCGAGGCCATCCATTGGACCAAGGCGCGGCTAAAACCCCAGCATTATAAATTTCTGGAAAACTTGCGTTTGCACGAGGAAATCGGGGAAATTCAACTGGTTCACTCCTCGCCCTTTCAAAGCGAGGAATGGCATTACCTGACCCAAAAAGAGGACATCGAGAGAAACTTCCGCTACTTCCAGGGTTTCATTTGCCTTTTCGGCCATGTTCATAAACCCTTTATCGCGGAGCAAAAACCCGATGGTTCCGTTGAGATCCTTGAGGCCCAGGAATACACCCTTAAAAAGGAGTGCCGTTATCTGGTGAATGTCGGAAGCGTGGGCCAGCCTCGTGACGGGGATCCCCGGACCTGTTACGTAATGTATGACTCCGCCAGCCGGAAACTTTCCATCCGGCGAATTGATTATGACCGTGAGACCACGATCAAAAAGACCCTCGAAGCCGGTCTGCCCGAATACCTCGCCCAACGGTTAAAAACAGGCAAGTAGAACCATTCCCTGATCGTCAAAATTTTGAATTCAAACATCTCCCCTCTCCCTTATAGGGGAGAGGGATAGGGTGAGGGTGATGAGGGGAAAAGTCCTTAAACCGCTATCTCGTTCTCTTCGGGGTAAACAAACGGAAGTTGAAAGAAGGCTCTGGAACCATTTGCGATCCAGGCGGTTCCATGGAATAAAATTCCGGCGCCAACAACCTCTGGGAGCCTATATTGTGGACTTTTGTTCATTGGAAGAAAAACTTGTGATTGAGTTGGATGGCGGACAACATTCTGAAAACCAGGCCAAGGATGGGAAAAGGACACGGTTTCTTCAGGTGGAAGGTTTTCATGTGGTTCGGGTTTGGAATAACGAAGTGCTTGCCAATATGGAAAGTGTCCTTGAATATATTCGCCAGCAAATACCAAAGTTACCCTCACCCCATCCCTCTCCCCTCAAGGGAGAGGGGGAAAAAATATTTCCACCCGTTGAATGAATTGAACTGGGGCAGGAAAAACCATGCTTTTTGATTTTAAAAAATCCCTTCTCCTTTCAGGGGAGAAGGTTAGGATGAGGGTGGCGCGGATGAAAAGACGCCCTTATCCCGGTCCTCTTCCCTCAAGGCAGAGGGGGAAGGCATAAAACCGTGAAACAAACAAGCGTTCCACCCGACATTCAAAAGCGGGTGAAAAAACTTCATGATTTAATTAAATACCACGACAAGCTTTACTACGACCAGGCCAAGCCGGAAATCACCGATTTCGAGTATGACCGGCTTTACCGCGAACTGAAGGACCTGGAAGCGGAATACCCCTCGCTCAAAACCAAGGATTCGCCCACCCAGAAGGTCGGGGAGTCCGCCAGCAAAAACTTCAAGTCGGTTGCCCACCGTGTCCCCATGCTTTCTCTCGACAACACCTACTCCCTCGAGGAGCTCAAGGAGTTTGACGAGAGGGTTCAAAAGGGGTTGGGGGGTGAAAAATACCAGTATGTTTGCGAACTCAAAATTGACGGAGTGAGCATTGAGCTCATTTACGAAAAAGGGCAGTTGTCCCACGCGGTAACGAGGGGTGATGGGGAAAAGGGAGACGACGTGTTGGAAAACGTTAAGAACATTCCCAGTTTGCCCATGAAACTTAAAGGCTCCAATGTTCCGGATCGGGTGGAAATACGCGGTGAGGTTTTTTTTACCGCGAAGGATTTTGAGGCGATTAATAAGGAACGTGAGGAGGCTGACCTGCCGCTTTTCGCTAATCCACGTAACACCGCCGCTGGAACACTCAAAACCATTGACCCCACTGAATCAGCCAAGAAGCCCCTGCATATTCTTCTTTATTACGTTTTTTCCCCCGAAAAACTTCCCTTTGACACCCAGGACGAGAGCCTTGAGTGGCTTAAGAAGATGGGATTCCCCGAGGACAAGCATTACCGGCTTTGCAAGAACATCGAACAGGTCCACGACTATTGCGGGGAATATGAAAAGAAACGCGGCCAAATTTGTTTTGACTGCGATGGGGTTGTCCTAAAGATTAATGATTTCAAACAAAGGGAAAAATTGGGAACCACGTCCAAGATTCCCCGGTGGGCCATCGCTTTCAAGTTCGCGGCCCAAAAAGCGGAAACCACACTCAAGGCCATTACCCTCCAAGTCGGTCGAACGGGTGCCATTACACCGGTAGCTGAATTGGAGCCGGTTCAACTGGAAGGAACCACCGTTAGCCGCGCGACTCTTCATAACGAGGATGAAATTGCCCGCAAGGACCTTCGGGTGGGGGACAGGGTTATTGTTGAAAAAGGCGGAATGGTAATCCCCAAGGTGCTTCAGTCCCTTCCTGAAAAACGTAAAGGGAATGAAAAGGTTTTCAAAATGCCAACCACCTGCCCCGCTTGCGGGTCCAAGTTGGAAAGGGAAGAGGGGGAAGCCGCCTGGCGCTGCGAGAACGCCGCCTGTGAGGCCCAGGTGGAGAGGCGCATTGAGCATTTTTGCGGGAGGGACGCGTTGGATATTCGGTGGGCCGGTCCCGCCGTGGTCAGACAACTTCTGGATGAAAAGCTCATCCGCGATTACGCCGATTTGTATGAACTGAAACAATCCGATGTCGCCGACCTTGAAAGAAAAGCCGAAAAATCCGCCCAGAACCTCATCGGTCAAATCGAGGAAAGTCGCAAACGAACGCTGGGCAGGTTGCTTTTCGGGCTTGGCATTCGGCATGTGGGGGTTCATATCGCCGAAATCATCGCCTCAAGGTACAAGGACCTGTGGTCGGCCAGTGAAGCCGCTGAAGAGGAACTGACGGCAACGGACGGGATCGGTCCTATAGTGGCCCACTCGATCGCGGCCTTTTTCGCGAATCCAGCAAATGTTAAAATTTTGAAGAAACTTGAGAAGGGCGGGGTCAATTTCAAGCGTTTGAAAGAAGAAGAGCCGTCGGGTGAACAGCCTTTCGCGGGGAAAACCTTCGTGTTTACCGGAGAGCTAAAGGGCTATAGCCGGTCGGAGGCGGAAGGAATCGCCAAGAAACTTGGGGCCAAGGCCTCGGGGTCCGTCTCCAAACTGACCTCTTACGTGGTGGCCGGCGAGGCGGCTGGGTCGAAGTTGAAAAAGGCCAAGGAGCTGGGCGTTGAGGTTCTGACCGAGGATAAGTTTAATTCGATGATTAAAAAGTTTAAATAAATGGTAGGGGCGAACCTTGTGTTCGCCCTTGTTGTCATTGCGATGTGGTAGGGGCAGGCCCCTGAGCCTGCCCCAGGGCGGCCACTGGGGGCCGCCCCTACAATCTTTATTCCATTGGGGAGATTGAATGAAAAAACTTACCTTGTTCTTTTCCGCGCTTATCTGTGTCTATCTGTGGCCAATGGGTTCCGCTTTTGCCGCCCAGCCCACCCCCATTAGGGAAAACGCCTTTGACATGGCCGCCAAGGCATTGGACAAATCCAAGGAAGAAGTCCTTGAACTAAAAAACACCTGGGATAAAACCCGCCTTGAAACCACGCTTTACGACCAAAGGGCCAAGCGGGCCTACAAACGATGGGTAAAAGCGGTCAAGTCAGCTCGTGAGAAGGCCAAGGAACAAAAAGAAAAAGCGGAGTTGGAACTGCAACTCGCCATTGAAAAAAGAAAATTGGCCTACAGCCTTTGGCAGGAAGCGGTTTTGCGGCAAACCGCGAAGGAGTTTGAGCTGAAGGCGCTCGATCAGCAAAAGGACACGGCGGCGATCCGGGAAAAGATTTCCAAGTTGGAAGAAAAAAACAGCTCACAGGTAACTGGTGACGGGTCACAGGGAAGCAAAAGCAAGCCCTAGTTATTCAGCAAATGATGCCGAGGAAGGGATTTCACCTTTGTTTGAAAGAAGTTACCTGTCAACTGCGACCTGTCAGCCGTGAGCTGTCAGTATTGAACCCCCCCATTAAACTCCTTATACTTATCCGTCTTTCCACGGTTTTTTTTGTTTCCCCTTCTCCCTTGAGGGGAGAAGGTTGGGATGAGGGTGAATTGGCATAACTAAAATTACTCCTCACCCTGCCCTCTCCCCCAAGGGGCGAGGGTGCTTGCTTCGTTAAAAAATTATGCCGTTCTTGGCGCACTCGTTTACGCCCTCAGCCAAAGGCTGATGGGTCGCGTCTTGGCGGTGAAAAAGGTGTTTTAATGTTAGGAATGGTTTTAACCAAAATTTTCGGCAGTAAGAACGAGCGTGAAGTTAAAAAGCTCTGGCCCAAGGTCCATGAAATCAACGCTTTGGAGCCTCAAATCCAGGCTCTTTCCGACGCCCAACTCCGTCAAAAGACCGCGGAATTTAAGGAACGTCTGGCCAAGGGCGCGACACTGGATGATCTTTTGGTCGAGGCCTTCGCGGTCGTTCGGGAAGCCTCCAAACGCGTCATGGGAATGCGCCACTTTGACGTTCAGTTGATCGGGGGAATGGTTCTTCATTCCGGCCGGATCGCTGAGATGAAAACCGGTGAAGGCAAAACCCTTGTGGCCACTCTTCCGGTTTACTTGAACGCCTTGGAGGGCAAGGGGGTTAACGTCGTTACCGTCAACGACTACCTGGCGGAACGCGACAGTCTGGGCCGTGGAATCTTCAAGGGCATGGGAAACATCTACGCTTTTCTGGGTTTGTCCACCGGTGTCATTAAGCATGGCCTGAATTATCAACAACGAAAAGAAGCCTACGGATGTGACATCACCTACGGAACCAACAACGAATTGGGTTTTGATTATCTCCGCGACAACATGGCCACCTCCCTTGAATATACCGTTCAGCGCCCCCTGAATTACGCCATCGTCGATGAGGTGGATAGCATCCTGGTTGACGAAGCCAGGACCCCCCTCATCATTTCCGGCCCCAGCGAGGAATCAACCGATCTTTACTACAAGATCGACCGTATCATTCCCGCCCTGAAAAAGGGCAAGGAACTGGATTACGACACCGAAGAAAAAACCAGGTCGGCCTTCCTGACGGAAAAGGGCGTCAAGCACGTCGAACAGCTCTTGAAAGTCGATAATCTTTACGATCACAAAAACGTCCAATTGGTTCACCATGTCAACCAGGCCTTGAAGGCTCATGTCATTTTCAAAAAGGACGTGGACTACATCGTGAAAGACGGGGAAGTGGTCATTGTTGATGAGTTTACGGGGCGTCTCATGCAGGGCCGCCGTTACAGCGATGGGCTCCACCAAGCCTTGGAAGCCAAGGAAAAGGTAAAGATCGAGGCGGAAAACCAGACCCTGGCTACCATCACCTTTCAGAATTTTTTCCGCATGTACAAGAAACTTGCCGGTATGACCGGGACCGCCGAAACGGAGGCCGCTGAGTTCGCCCAGATTTACAATCTTGAGGTGGTGGGGATTCCCACCCACAACCCCATGGTCCGTCTTGACGATTCCGACGCGGTTTACCGTACCGTAAAGGAAAAGTTTGACGCCATTGCCAGGGAAGTAAAAGAACTGAACGATAAAAAACAGCCGGTGTTGGTGGGAACCGTTTCCATCGAGAAAAACGAATTGCTTTCCTCCATGCTCAAGAAAAACGGGGTAAAGCACGAAGTCCTGAACGCGAAGTTCCATGAAAGGGAGGCGGAAATCATCTCGCTTGCCGGTCAAGCGGGGGCTGTGACCATCGCCACCAACATGGCGGGCCGTGGTACTGACATTGTGTTGGGACCTGGTGTGAAGGATTTGGGCGGGTTGGCGGTATTTGGGTCCGAACGCCACGAAAGCCGTCGGATCGATAACCAGCTCCGGGGCCGATCCG
>JAHFCG010000060.1:6897-9688 GCA_023249615.1 candidate division FCPU426 bacterium
GAAAAACTGGATGGGTAAACTGGGAATGGAGGAGGGTGAAGTTATTTCCCACCCCTGGGTTTCCAAATCCATTGAACGTGCCCAAAAGGCCGTGGAATCCCATAACTTCGATATCCGCAAACATTTGCTCGAATACGACGATGTCATGAACAAACAACGCGAGGTTATTTATAAGGAACGTAATAGGGTTTTAAGGGAAATGGATATTCGGCCCCACCTGCTTGAGATTTTGTCGGATGTGGCCGTGCTTGGAATTGATACCTACGCGCCGGAAAAAGCGAAAACTGATGAATGGGATTTAGAGGGTCTGAAAAAATGGTTCTCCGGTTTATTTCAACACCCCTTGGAATGGAAGGAGGAAAATCTTCATCTGGTTGACCGGGAAGCGCTTTATGACGCCTTGAAGGATGAGGTGGTGAAAGCCTATGAGAAGAAAGAACAATACCTAACCCCGGAAGTAATGAGAAATCTGGAAAGAGCCATCATTCTGGAGGTGGTGGATAACCAGTGGAAAGACCACCTTCTGAGCATGGACCATTTGAAAGAGGGGATCGGCCTCCAGGCTTACGGACAGAAGGATCCACTCATTGAATATAAACGTGAGGGGTTTGCCATGTTCCAGGACATGGTGGGCCGGATCAAGGAAGAATCCCTCAAGATTTTATTCCTGGTTCAAAGTGTTGAATCCACTGAGAATCTTTTCCCCCAGGGCCAGCCGCGGAATGTTAAAGAGGAACATCCTGATTTCGATCCCCGGGCGGTAATGGCACAGCAACAAGCTCAAACTCAACCCATGGGAATGTTGGGAGGGAACACGCCTCCCGGCTTTGGCGCTCCGATGGGCGGACAGCCGTGGGAAACGCCTCCCGAAGGCGGGCCCCAGGGCCCTCCCCAGAAAGTCGCCACGATCCGCCGGGAAGACCCAAAGGTCGGAAGGAATGATCCTTGTTACTGCGGAAGCGGGAAAAAATACAAGAAATGCCATGGCGCGTGAAATAAGAATATCCCTTCTCCCTTGAGGGGAGAAGGTTAGGATGAGGGTGGTGTCGCTGGAAAGGCACCCTCACCCCGCCCTCTCCCCTCGAGGGAGAGGGGGAAATTTTTTAAAACTGAGGTTGCTTGGGCCTTCGCTAAAAGCTTCGGCCCACTAGTCGTCTTTTTACTCTCCTGTCGGGCGTAGCTTTAGCGAAGCCGGATTGCAATGACATAAAAATCTAAAAGGAAAACCAATGATTCGGAAATTCACAGCGGTCTTATTCGCCGTCGCCATACTCGCCGGTTGTTCCAAAAAAGACCCAAAAATCTACACCCAGGACGGCCCGGCGGTTGACGGTGACATGATTGTGGAATCCTCCATCGGCGACGCGAAAACCCTTTGCCCTCCCCTGGTGGACGAAAGCGCCGGCGGGGATATTGTCTCCCTGGTGTTCAGCGGCCTCCTCCGATACAACCAAAACATGGAACTTGAACCCTGCCTGGCGGAAAGCTGGAAAGTTTCCAAAAACGGAAAAACCGTAACCTACAACCTCCGCAAGGGCGTGAAATTCCACGACGGGGTGGAATTTACCGCCAATGATGTTCTTTTTACCTACAAGGTTTATTCCGACCCGACCGTAAATACCCCCTACGGGGCCGACTACCAGTACATTAAGGACGTCGAAATCATGGACCCTTACGCCGTCAAGGTGACTTACAAGAAACCCTTCGCGCCGGCTTTGACGAACACCTTCTCTTCCATTCTTCCCAAGCATCTTTTGGAGGGGAAGGATATCAACCATAACGACGCCTTCAACCGCCATCCGGTCGGAACGGGGCCTTACAAGTTTGTGGAATGGAAATCGGCCCAGCAAATTGTTCTTGAGGCTAATCCGGATTATTGGGAGGGGAAACCCCGCATCAAGCGTTTCATCATGCGGATTATTCCCGATCAGGCCTCGGAGTTCCTGAGCCTGCTCAAGGGTGAAACGGACGCTCTGGGGGCATGGACCACCGGCGGGCTAACACCCGAACAATATTCCCGTCAAACCGATACACCGAAGTTCAACGATTATTACAACAAATACAAATGCGACCAGTTTGTTTATGTTTACCTCGGCTGGAATTTTGGCAATCCCTTGTTCAAGGATGTCAAAGTTCGACGCGCTCTTACAATGGCCATCGACCGCCAGGCCATTATCGAAAACGTGGTTTACGGTCTTGGATCCATCGCGACCGGCCCGTTTGTTCCCAATTCCTGGGCCAATAACAAGGACGTGAAACCGCTGCCCTTTGATCCCGAGGGGGCGAAAAAACTTTTAAAGCAGGCGGGGTGGAAACCGGGCGAGGATGGAATCCTTCGTAATTCAAAAAAAGAGCCGTTTAAATTCAAACTTTATACCAACCAGGGAAATGTCAGCCGTGAACGTATCGCCACAATCGTCCAACAGCAATTAAAACAAATTGGAGTGGATTGCCAGCCGGTCATCATGGAATGGACCACCCTTCTTTCCGAATACATCAATAAGCGTAAATACGACGCCATGGTCATGGGATGGCAGTTCGGCCCGGAGCCTGATTGTTATTTGAGCTGGCATTCCAGCCAGATGGGGGAGCACCAGTACAACATGGTGGGCTACAAGAACAAGGAAGTGGATCGTTTGCTGGTTCAAGGCCGGGAGACGCTGGAGCCGGCCAAGAGGGCGAAGATCTACCATCGAATTCACAAGGTGTTATCCGACGATGTGGCCGCCACTTTTCTTTATGTTCCTTATTCCCTGCCGACCGTGCATAAACGGTTCAAGGGATTGCAAAC
>JAHFCG010000060.1:9788-16153 GCA_023249615.1 candidate division FCPU426 bacterium
ATCCGCCGCCTTTTTTTGATGATTCCCCTCATCCTTGGAATTTCCATCCTCACCTTTGGAATCCTGAAACTTTCCCCCGGCGACCCCGCTTCCCTGAACGTCGCCATGAACTCCAAAATTGACCCAGGCTATATCACCAAACTCAGGCAGGCCTACGGTCTGGATGATCCTGTTTACGTCCAGTATGGGCGCTGGTTAAAAGGGATGGTGACTCTTGATTTCGGAAATTCCTTCATGGACAACCGTCCGGTTTTGACCGTTATTGGGGAGAGGCTTCCGGCCACTTTGCTTCTTTCGGGTTTGTCGGAACTTCTTCTTTTTTTGGTGGCGGTACCATTGGGAATCGCGGCGGCCTATTATCGGGGCCGTTGGATTGACCGGTTCATCAGTATTTTTTCCTTCGCGGGATTTGCCACCCCCACCTTTTGGCTGGCCCTTCTTTTGATGCTGGTTTTCGGGGTTCATCTGGGTTGGCTTCCCGTCTCCGGAATGTTTTCAATCGGCGCGGAGTACCTGCCCTGGTATGAAAAACTTTGGGATCTTTTTCTCCATCTTCTCATGCCTCTCGCGGTTACCACTTTTGGCGGTTTGGCCTCCGTTTCCCGTTACGCCAGGACTTCCATGCTGGAAGTCATCCGGCAGGATTACATTCGAACCGCCAGGGCCAAGGGCCTGTCTGAATTTCAGGTGGTATTTCGTCACGCTTTACCCAACGCGATGATTCCCATTGTCACTCTTCTGGGGCTTTCCCTGCCGGCCCTGATCGGCGGTAGTTTTATTATCGAAAGCATATTCGCGTGGCCCGGCATGGGCCGTTTGGGTTTTGAGGCGATCATGTCCCGAAATTATACCGTGGTGATGGGGATCGGAATCATTTCCGCCCTTCTTACATTGGTGGGCAATCTTTTGGCGGATTTGGGATACGCCCTGGCTGATCCGAGGATTCGGTATGATTAATAAACTATTTAAACAACAGCCCCTTATCATTTGGGGAGGAGCGTTGGTGGTCCTCCTGGTGGTCGCGGCATTTACGGCCCAATGGATCGCCCCGATGGATCCCAATCTCCAAATATTGGAGGACCGGCTGCTTCCTCCCTCCTGGAAACATTGGATGGGAACGGACCAATTCGGCAGGGATGTTTTTTCCCGGCTGCTTTATGGATCCCGCATCTCCCTGGCGGTGGGCCTTGTCGCGGTTTCCATTTATGTTCTGATTGGAACCAGCATTGGTTCGGTTGCTGGTTTTTATGGGGGCTTTTGGGATGGTTTGCTGATGAGGATTACGGATATCTTTCTTTGCATCCCCACCTTTCTTTTGATTCTCATGGTCATCGCCTTTGTGGGTCCCAGTATCGTCAATATCATGATTGTGATCGGTCTGACCTCCTGGACCGATGTCGCCCGGCTGGTGAGAGGGGAGGTGCTGGCCCTGAAAGAAAGGGAATTTATCCAGGCCGCCCGCCTTATCGGGATGAGCGACAGGCGGATAATCATGAAACACCTTCTGCCAAATGCCCTCGGGCCTGTGCTGGTCGTTTCGACCCTGGGAATCGGCGGGGCCATTTTGATTGAATCGTCCCTGAGTTTTTTGGGGTTGGGAGTCCAACCCCCTACGGCAAGCTGGGGAAACATGCTGATGGAAGGAAAGGAACACCTGACCGATGCCTGGTGGCTTATCACTTTCCCGGGGCTCGCGATATTCCTGACGGTTCTTGGTTACAACCTTTTGGGCGAGGGGCTTAGGGATTTGATGGACCCAAGGCTCAAGGGAAGCGGAAGACAATAAACAATCTTCACCACGAAGTACACGAAGGTCACGAAGTTAGGTGATTTTTTAAACAAAATCCTTATTCTTCACTTTGTGAATTTTGTGAACTTTGTGGTAAATGAGGTTTATTAAATGTCTGAGCAGTTCGCGGAAATTGTTTTCCCTGTTTCCATCAAGCAAATTTTTACCTATCGAATTCCGCCATCCTTAACGGGGTTGGTGCAACCCGGAATGCGTTGTTCCGTATCCTTTGGCCGCCGGAATACCGTCGGTCTCGTGACGGGAATCATTTCCCGCCCCCCCGCGAATGTTAAAAATATCAAATCGATTGACTCCCTGCTTGATAGCGTTCCGTCCCTGACCAAAGACCTTCTTCAGCTTGGCCAATGGATTTCGGAATACTACTATTGTTCCTTGGGGGAGGCTCTCTTCGCCATTTTGCCCGCTGGTTATCGGAAAAACCCCAAGGCATTCCTCCAGCTAAATCCTGATGCCAATGAGGAAAAAGTGGCGGCGGTCCTGGAAAAGGTGGGTGCTTTGCGGGGGGTGAAATGGAAAAGCCTCAAGGAGGGAAAGGTTCCTTTGACGGCTAGAACCAGGGCCCTTGCGGAGGCGCTCAAAACCGAATCCCTGGGGTCCCTTCGGCTTGATGGGTCATTTGATTCCTCCCGGGTAAAAAGAACGGGCAAGATTGGCGAGGCCCAGGAAATCCCCAAACTTCATACCCAGCAACAAGAAGCTTTTGACGCGATTGTTAAACCTTTGAACCTTTCCACCTTTCATACCTTTTTACTTCATGGCGTAACAGGTTCCGGAAAAACGGAGGTTTACCTTCGCGCTATCGCCAAGGTCATTGAAATGGGAAAACAAGCCATTGTTCTTATTCCCGAAATCGCCCTGACTCCCCAAACGGTCGAGCGTTTTACCAGCCGGTTCGGCGACAGGGTGGCGGTGCTGCACAGCCGCCTGGCGACCGGGGAAAGAACTCTCGAGTGGCGTAGGTTCGCCTTGGGCGAGGCCAAGGTGGCTGTCGGGGCCAGGTCGGCCCTCTTTGCCCCTGCCCAAAACCTGGGGCTCATTGTGGTTGATGAGGAACATGAATCATCCTATAAGCAGGACGACGCCCCCCGATACCACGCAAGGGACGCCGCCGTGAAGCGGGCCCAAATTTGCGGTGCGGTGGCCCTTTTGGGGAGCGCGACGCCCTCCATGGAATCCGTTCATAACGCAAAGTCAGGCAAGTACACCCTCTTAAAAATGCCGGATCGGGTGAACAAGAAACCCCTGCCCAAAATCAAACTGGTGAACCTGAGGGAAGAGTGGAGCGTCCGCGGGGCTGACCGGCCCGTATTATCCATGGCGCTTGAGGAGGCCATCCGCGAGACCATTGAAAACAAGGAACAGGTTCTTCTGTTTCTGAACCGCCGTGGTTTTAACACCGTGACGCTTTGCATGAAATGCGGGGAACAGGTTCATTGCCCCGACTGTTCCGTGCCGGTGACCACCCATGGTGTTTATAAATCCCCCTCTCCCTCGAGGGGAGAGGGCGGGGTGAGGGTGAATTTGACTCTCCTATGTCATTACTGTAACTGGTCCGGCCCGATTCCCTTGAAGTGTTCCAAGTGCGGGGACGGGACCATTCAACAGGTGGGTTTGGGTACTGAAAAGGTTGAGGAGGAAATGAAGGAGAAGTTTCCCAAGGCCCGGATTGCCCGTATGGATCTGGATACCACCCGTAAGCAGGGAAGTCATGAGGAAATTTTGACCCGCTTTCGAAGGCGCGAGATTGATTTGCTGGTCGGAACCCAAATGATCGCCAAGGGTCATGATTTTCCGGGGGTCACTCTAGTGGGCATCGTGGGGGCGGATACGGGTCTTGCCCTGCCTGATTTCAGGAGCTCGGAGCGTGTCTTTCAATTGCTGGTTCAGGTGGCGGGCCGGGCGGGGAGGGCGGACAAAGAGGGAATGATTTATCTCCAAACCTTCAACCCCGACCACCCCAGCATTCAGGCCGCGGTGACCCATGACAACGAGGGTTTCTGGGAAAGGGAATTGGAACTTCGAAGGGTTCTGGGCTATCCGCCCTTTTCCCGTCTGGGCCTTTTAATGTACCGGTCCAAGGATGAACGAAAAGCCAAAATGGCTTCGGAAAGGGCCGCGGAAATTCTTGAAAGGGAAGCCAAAAGATTTAATGTGGAAATTAACGGGCCGGCCCCCGCCAGTATGTTCCGTCTTCGGGGTCATTTCCGGTTCCAAATATTGTTGAAAAGCCCCAAGCCCCTGGGAATCCGCCAACTATTGCAGACGTTGGATTCCCGTTTTGAGACCCCCTCGGGCGTTTTCCGGGCGGTCGATCTTGACCCACAATCGATGTTGTAATGGACGACGGCATTTTCGCCACAGATGAATGGGATGAATATTGATAAGGCCCGATTACTCCTTGGTCATTGTGGGCTGGGGCGGGAATAGCGGCGCCGGAAAAACAAAGATTTTTCCGCGACCGCTCATCCCGCCTCGGCGCCCCTGGCGGAGGCCCTACGGCCACCCACGATGACCGGTGATTCAATCATTTTACCTTTGATGTTTTTGGCCGTGAAAGTGTTGATCGATAATTGGTGTTTTCAGTAGTTCCATCCCATGTATCCCATGCATCTGTGGCTAAATGGCCTTTGCTTTATCGATTTTTTTACCCTGTGTAACTCTGTTAACTCTGTGGTGAAATGGTTTCCATGACCAGCCGACCAACCGCCCATTCTGAAACCGTGGCCCTCACGACCGCTATCAAGAACAAAAGCTCCCAGACCCTTCTGGATTTTCTTTGCCGCCGCTTTCATTACCATAACCGGTCGGAATGGGCTGAGCGGATTGCCAATCAACGGGTGACGGTCAACGACCGGCAAGCCTCCGAGGGACAGCCGCTCCTCGCCGGAGACGTGGTGACCTACCTGACAACCCCCTGGGCGGAACCGATCGTTAACCGGAATTACAAGGTGGTTTACGAGGACAAGTCCCTTTTCGTGGTGTCCAAACCCGCGCCCTTGCCGGTCCATGCCGTGGGGGCTTATTTTCAAAACACCCTTATGGCCATGCTCCGCAAGGACATTCCCGAAGCCAAGGATTACCAGCTGATCCACCGATTGGACGCTGAAACCAGCGGACTACTTTTGATGGTAAAAGACAGGAGTCTTGTCTCAGTTCTTCAGAAACAATGGAAAGCATTGGACACTAGAGAACCCTCGCCCCTTGCGGGAGAGGGTAGGGTGAGGGGTGATGGTGCTGTTGAATTGCCGGATGTTGTAGGGGCAAGGCATGCCTTGCCCGAAAGCGATGGTGCCGTGAAATTGTCGGGGGTTGTAGCGGCAGGCCCCCGTGCCTGCCCGCCTGACGTTTTGGTTCCTTCGTTCGTCGATGTAGGGGCAAGGCATGCCTTGCCCGAAGGTGGTTCTGTCCGCAAGACCTATCGCGCCATCGTGTTTGGGAAATTCCCCGACTCCCAAAAGCGCCTGGAAGCCCCCATTGCCCTGATAAAAAACGGGCCCATCCGGATGAAGGCGGGGGTGGATTGGGCCAAGGGAAAGCCCTCTATTACCGAGTTTGAACTATTGGAAACAAGGAAAAATTTTTCGCTGGTGGAAATGAAGCTTCTCACCGGGCGAACCCACCAGATCCGTGTCCATTTGGAACACCTTGGGTATCCCATCGTGGGCGACAAGCTTTATTCCGGGACCGACGAGACATTTCTTCATTTTTATGAAAAGGGTTGGGATGATTGGCTAAAGGAAAAAATATTACTTCCCCGCATGGCTTTGCATGCCTACCGACTGGATTTTTCCCATCCAGGTTCAGGCGAGAGAATGACGTTGGAAGATCCCCTGCCGGAGGATTTGATGAATTTCTGGAACGGAATCCGGTAAGCGAGTCGATTTCGTTTTTTGGGGTGATCTGTCATTGCGAGGAGTGTCCGCCGAATAGGCGGACGTTAACGACGCGGCAACCTCAGTCTAAATATGCCTTTAACGCCCCACTTCTAACTTCTAATTCCCAACTTTCTTTTATACAATACCGGCCTTGCCCTAAGCTTTGTCGAGGGGCTGTTCCACAGCTCACTCTGCCCGAGTGGCGAAATTGGCAGACGCAATAGACTCAAAATCTATCGTCCTCACGGACATGTCGGTTCAAGTCCGACCTCGGGCACCAATATTTCATTAATAAATAACGCGGCGGCGAGAGCCGCTAAAAAAGAATATTGGTAGTACTCAGGCGAAGCCTGATGTACACCATTTTCTTCGCGGCGAAATCTCTTTTAAAACCTTCTAAAATTGTTGTCCCTAGCGGGATATAAGGCCTCTGTCCGGTTTGTTTTTCCGGCCAGGGGCCTTTTTCATTGGGAGGAGTAGGGAGAAGAAAAGAGCGCAAAATCCGACCCTGAATGACATTGAATGACACGAATAAGACACGAACCCAGGTCACTAGATTTTATTTTCGTTCTAAAAGTCCTGTCATTCGCCTTTTTCATCCTTTTCCCATTCCCCTGTCATTGAGCTGTCATTGGGGGGAGGGTTGGAGGGGGTAGGGGGGGTATATCCCCCGGCTTTGG
>JAHFCG010000178.1 GCA_023249615.1 candidate division FCPU426 bacterium
CAAAAACCATCACCTGATTTAACCCAACCCTTTTTAAATTCTCGACCAGTCGTTTTCGGCGTTCCGAGGAAGCGTCGCTGGCTAGTACCTGGCCCTTCTCGCCCAATTCCCAGGCCAAAGCCACGGTTTTTCCCCCGGGGGCGGAGCAGACATCCCAAACCCTTTGACCCTCTTCCAGGGGAAGCATTTCCAACATCGCCTGGGGCACCCAATCCTGCACGATCCAATCCCCTTGTTGAAAACTTTCACCCGAAAAAAGCCCGCCCTCATGGCTTCTCAAACGCAAGGCACCGGGGGGCCAAGCTTCTTTGGAAACCCTGACATTTTGTTTTTGCAAATCTTCCTCAACTTTGGGTTCAAAACCCGGCTTCACATGAAGATAAACCGGATGGGGTTGATTATTCGCCTTTAAGACCTTTTCCAATTTTATGGGATCCAGGCGCTCGGCCCATTTTTTCACCAGCCAGGTTGGATGAGAAAACTTCAAAGCAAGGGTGTCAATTTCGCTATCCCCTTTGACCGCGAGGGTGGCTTTTTTAGCTTCCGCGTTTCGCAAAACAGCGTTGACGAACCCGCTCAAACCAGCCTGCCCGCCTTTTTTGGCCAGGTTGACCGATTCATGAACCGCCGCGTGGGCTGGAACCCGATCCAGAAAAAGGAGTTGATAAAGGCCCAGTCTTAGGGAAATTTTAACTTCAACCGGGAGTTTTTCAAAAGGAGTCTGGCAAAGGGAACCAAGGTAATGGTCTAAAAGTCTTTTTTGCCTGGTACATCCGTAAACCAACTCCCGCATTAAGGCCTCATCGGCGGGAATCATATTACGTTTCAATTCCAACACATCGGAAACCTTCGCTCCCTTTTCGAGACTGTACAAAGCCTTCGCGGCTTCCAGGCGGGAGGGTGAAATGAAAACCTGGTTATCCGGGCGGGGGCCCATGGGCGGCCGGTTTTCACCGGGACGACCCATGGGGGGACGTGAAAAATTATTGGGACGCGCGGAACCACCGGGCCCGCCGCCAGGAGAACCAAAACGTGGCTTGGAAGGTCCAAAACGTCTTCCACCTGACGAACCTGAACCTGGGGGACGGCTTGAATCAGGAAGTGCTGATGACCCCGGACGATTAGCGGGATCAAAGGTTCGGGGGGGTGAGGGCCCCGACCCCTGAGGCCTGTTGGGAACGGAATAATTCGAGGACCCGGTCCGATTGGAAGTACCGTAATATTTTTTGGGAGCCCCAAAGTGCTTGCCGCCCGAAGACGGAGGCCCTTGGGGACGGCTGGACCCGGGATGGCCCGAGGGTCCCGAACGATGAGGTTGCCCAAAGTTTTTTCCGGAAGAAGCCCCGGGCCTTGGGGCCCACTTGGACCCGGAATAATTCGAGGAACCGGATCGAAAAGGAGGCCGGCCGTTATTGGGCCGATTCGACGGGCCGCCACGGTGATGCGAGTGCCCTTGGGAATGGCGTTGGTTATTTCTTTGTTTGAAAATCGGCCTGCTTTGATTGCTTGAGGGTTGGCGCTCACCCTGCTCAATAGGACGCGAAGTAACTTCCCCTGTTGGTTTCGGGGCCGAAGGTGTATTCAATTGCACGGGAGGTTGAACTTTAGAGCCTTCCGTGAACGGGGCCGTAGGCCCCTCTGACAAGATAACTTTAGGAGCCTTTGGCGCCCGGGTTAGTTTGGACGCGGAAGCCTTCGCGTCTTTCTTCACTGGGACCTTGGAAGGTTTTTTTTTCGCGGGAACCCTTTTCACAACCTTTTTGGCAACCGCATTTTTCAAAGGGGCTTTGGAGGCCTTCTTGGGCTTGGAAATCTTTTTAGATTTCGCGGAATCACCGGGTTTTTCGGGAGTTAGTTTCATGAAAGAACTATGCCGGGCTTAAAGTCGGTGTGGCCCAAGGTAAAATCAAAAGCGCTCATCTTTCGCTTTCCCTGAGGTTGAATTTCTTTCAAGATTACAGTTCCATTTCCCGCGGCAACCGCCACGCCTTCACGACTGATTTTCAGAACTTCCCCAGCCTGATGGGCGGAAGGTTCATGGCTCTCAACTTTAGCGGCCAAAACTTTCAAACTCACCTCTTTCCAACGAGTCTCGGCGGCGGGCCAGGGAGCGAGTCCCCTGATTTTGTTTACCACTTCCTCCGCTTTGGCATTCCACAGAATAAAACATTGTTCTCTTTTTAAACTGGGCGCGTACGAAGCCATTCTGTGATTTTGAGGTTCCCGGGGAGCCCTGCCCCGCTTTAATAATTCCAAAGCTTCCAGTAAACCTTCCGCGCCAAGTTTGGCCAAACGGTCATGCACCTCACCGGTTGTTTCCTCAGGACCGACCGGAGTCTTCTTCACAAGTAGAAGGTCCCCCTCGTCCATCCTTTCGTTCATATACATGAGGGTCACACCCGTTTCAGTTTCCCCATTCATCACCGCGTAATGGATTGGCGCGGCTCCCCGATAATTGGGAAGAATAGATCCATGAATGTTCAGGCAGGCTATTTTCGGGATATTTAAAACCGAAGCGGGCAGTATCTGCCCGTAAGCCGCGACAATGATGACATCCGGCTGAAGCTTTTGAAGAGTTTCGAGCGCCTCGGGAGCCTTAATCTTTTCGGGCTGATAAAGGGCCAAACCCAGTGTAAGGGCCTCATTTTTCACCGGAGAGGCCTTTATTTCCAATCCTCTGCCTGCCGGCCTGTCAGGTTGGGTCACCACCAAAAGGACCGGATAACCGGCGGTTTGCAGGGCCCGCAAGGCCGGCACGGCAAAATCGGATGTTCCCATAAACAGGACTCGTAATGGTTGAACCACGGCCCACCTCTTTTGATTCCAAGCAATGAATAAAACATCAAGAACGAACCTCCGCGGAAAAATATCCGCGGCCGAACCAAGGTTAAACTATTTGGGCTCCAGGTTATTCAGTCGGCGGCTTTCTCGAGAAACTAAATGTGCTTCGCTTTTAAAATTCTTAAAGGCGGGCGGCTTCTTTGTAGCTTTTTTTCAACTCGTCAAGTTGTCGTTTCAGGAACAATCTCTTCACAGCCGGCACCTTTTGAATAAAAAGCATGCCGTTCATGTGGTCGATTTCATGAAGAACACAACGGGCTAAAAGCCCCTCAAACTCGAAGGTTTTTTCCGATCCGTCAAGAAGTTGCCCCTTCACCTTAAGCTTGAAAGCCCTCTCGATGACTTCACGAACATCAGGGATCGAAAGGCAGCCTTCCTCAATAGCCTCAGTGCCATCCTCATTTAGGACTTCGGGATTAAAAAGGGCGAGGGATTCTCCCTTGTCCTCCGCGTCATAATTTACATCCATCACCATCATACGGATGGGTTCGCCGATTTGGATCGCGGCCAGGCCGATTCCATTGGCCCGCCTCATCGTTTCGGTCATGTCAGCGGCCAATTCCCTTAATTCAGGCGTGAACTGGGTGACGGGTTTGCTTTTTAATTTGAGCCGTGGATCCGGATAAAGAACGATGGGACGAAGCACGTTTTTCCTCTTTGGTTGAACTTGAGTGAATTATAAAGGTAAAGCGCGTTTTAACTCAAGGGAAGGAGGCCGACTAATTTGGAATTAGGAGGTAGGAATTAGGAATTTAAAGCGAAGATTCAAAGCTTATTTTAGCCTTAATGTTTGAATTTCTAATTCCGCATTCCTACTTCCTAATTTAAACCCAGGGATACTTTCGAAGGATTTTTTTGTACTCCCCCGCAACCTTGGCAACCTTGTGGGCGCCAACGATTCCAGTAACCACGGCAATCCTTCTGGCGCCAGCTTTCAAAACCTCTTCCACGTTGTGAAGTTTGATACCACCAATGGCGAAAAAGGGAATAGGCAAGCGGGCCTTGTTAACTTGCCTGACATAATCCAGGGTCACCGGCGGGACCACATTCTTTTTTGTTTGTGTGGGATAAACCGGCCCAACGCCGATGTAATCCGCCCAATCTTTGATAGCCCTTTTAGCCTGGCTTATGTCATGGGTCGAAACGCCGATGAGTTTGCTCTTTCCAAGGATTTTCCGGGCCGCCGGCACCGGCAGATCATCCTGACCCAAATGGACTCCGTCGGCGCCGGAGGCGAGCGCGATATCAGGTCTGTTGTTTACAATAAAAAGGGCTTTATATTTCGAAGTGAGTTTCCGAACCTTCAACGCCATTTCAAAAAGTTGAGAATCATTCAGGGAATATTCTCGAAGCTGAACCATATCCACTCCACCCCGCAGGGCCTGTTCAACGGTTTTAACCGTTTCCCGGTTCCCGGAAAGTTCCTGGTCGGTGACCAAGTAGAGGCGGGAATTTAAAAGACGTTTTCGAATGGGGGAGTGAGCAAACATTTGAATTTAAAAATCTTTTTGGGGGGTAGAGGCCTGGGCGTAAAGCTTCTTGGGGATGCGTCCCGCAAGGAAGGACAACCGGCCCGCTTCGGTGGCATGACGCATGGCATGGGCCATCTTGAGGGGATCCTTCGCGTGAGCGATCGCGGTATTGAGCAATACCGCAACCACACCCAATTCCATGGCAACCGCCACATCGGAGGCGGAACCAACTCCCGCATCAATCAAAACAGGACACTTCAACTTTTCCAAAATGATACGGATGTTGTTCGGATTCAAGACACCCTGGCCCGAACCAATAGGCGAACCAGCGGGCATGACCGCATGAGCCCCGGCCTGTTCCAGCTTCTGGGCCATGACCGGATCATCGGAGGTGTAGGTCATTACGGTAAACCCTTCCTTAACCAAGACGGTTGTCGCCTCAAGGGTCGCGATGGGGTCAGGAAGCAGTGTTTTCTCGTCATAAAGAACTTCCAACTTTACAAAATCAGAAATTCCAGTGGCGCGGGATAAATGAGCCACTCGAATGGCTTCTTCGGCGCTGAAACAACCGGCAGTATTGGGAAGGAGGGTGTATTTTTTGGGGTCGATAAAATCAAGGAGGTTCTTTTCGCCCTTGTTGTCCAAATTAACCCTGCGCAGGGCCACGGTTACAATTTGCGTTCCGGAGGCCTCCAGGCACTGACCCATTAATTCGTTCGAAGCGTACTTGCCCGTCCCTACCAAAAGACGGGAGGTGAAGGTTTTGCCGTTGATTTGGTAGGTGTCTTCGGATTTTATTTTTTCAATGGTTGTCGTCATGTTTTCCGCCTTGC
>JAHFCG010000179.1 GCA_023249615.1 candidate division FCPU426 bacterium
CCCAGGAAATAAAGAGGTGTGGGATCGTTCGCGGGGGCGTATTGAAGGATGTGAAGAAACCCGACGATGCCCAATATTTCCCAAAGGATAAACTGGGAAAAGGGGCGGGGTGACGCGATCACGGGGGTTTCCTTGTTCAATTTAAATTCCTTTAAGTTTCTGTCATCACGAGGAGCCGCCCCAACCTGTCTGGCGTAGCCTCGGCGAAGCCAGATCGGGGCGTTTGCGACGTGGTGACCTCAGTTATTTTTTTCATTTTAAAAGACACAACCTGAGATTGCTACGGTCGCCCCGAACCCTATCGGGTTCGCTTCCTCGCAATGACAAAAAAATCCATTAAGGTTTTTTGTTTTTGGACTTTTTCGTCACATTCCCGCATTTGGCGCAATGGTAAAAGGTAATCCAGGTCCCGCGGGCTTCATCATACTTCATTTCAGTGGCATTCACCCTTTGGGCGCACCAGGAACAATGGGTCTTTTCCCAACGGGGCCTTGTGGTTCCCCAAAGAAGTCCAGCGCCGGTCACAGGCATCAGCCAAAGATACTGGGCTAATATCCTTTCCGTAAAGCCGTAGTGCAGCCACAAAAGGGCGGTTCCCATTAAAAGGGCCAAAAACCAAAGGAGGAGAAATTTTTCCCAAGGAACTCGTTTGAGGAATGAGGTGGTCATCGGAGGTATTTTAACAGGATAAAAAAAAACCAACAGCTATTTACCACCAAGGACACCAAGTTCACCAAGAAATTCTTAAAAATGATTCCTACTAAAGATTATTTCTCAAATCTTTATCCTCTCCAATTTTTCTTTTGCCGTCTTGGTGAACTTGGTGCCCTTGGTGGTTCAAACTTCCTTATTACTTTGTTTTCGGTTTGGCGAATGGCGACGGCCCGTCCCTTTCGTCGTCATCTTCCCTCTCGCGCGGATCAAGGGAGGCCGCCTTCTCCAGTTTATGAAATCCGTATTTCCGTTTGATGGCGTCCACACTCTTATAAAGCGCCTCTTTTCGTTTGGAACTCATTTCGGGGAAAAGCCAGTTCTCCTCCTCCCCTTTCTCAAATTTCGAGAGAGTCACCCCCAAAAGACGGATTTTTCTTCCCCGGATATAGGATTCCTTAAACAACTCATAAACCGTTTTCATCACAACCGAATCATCGTCGGTTTCGGGAACCGTTTTAGCCCTCGTGAGGGTCTGAAAATTTTCAAAACGGAGCTTAAGGGTGACGGTTCTGGCCTTTTTGGACAAACGCCTCAAGCGGTAACAGCTTTTCTCGGATAACCAGGCCAGGGTCTGGTGAATTTGCTCCGAATTATCCGTATCCTTCTCAAAAGTGGTTTCATTTCCCACACTTTTAGCCAAGTGAAAGGAATGAACTTCGGAATCATCCATTCCCCGCGCGGCGGCATAAAGCCAATGGCCGGCCGATTCCCCCATCCTTTTCTGAAGTTTGGTAAGGGAAAAGGAAAGGATGTCCCCAATTTTCTGAATTCCTATTTCCTTTAACCGGGGCAGGGTCTTTTCCCCGGCTCCATGAAGACGCTCAATGGGCAAAGCCCCCAAAAAGGTTTGTTCTTCGCCTTCCGGGACAACGATGACACCCGTCTTTGAACCGGAGGAAGGTTTGACAGTCTTTCCCGCGATCTTCGCGACGTATTTGTTGGAGGCAATGGCCACCGAACAGGTGAGCTTTGTCCTATTAAAAATACTTTCTTTAACCTTGAGGGCCATGGCGTTGAAATCATTGCCATAAAGGGTTTCACAACCGGAGAAATCGAGATAAAACTCGTCGATGGAGGCGTATTCAACCACCGGAGCGATTCGTTTCAGGAGAACATAAACTTTGCGGGAATATTTGGAATAAAGACGGTGGTGTCCGGGAACAAAGAGGGCTTTGGGGCATAACTTCTCAGCGGAAATAAGAGGCATCCCGGAATGAATACCGAACTTGCGGGCCTCGTAGGACGCCGAAGCAACCACTCCGCGTTCCCCCTTTCGGCCTCCCACAATAACCGGCTTCCCGTTCAAGGACGGGTCCACCAGCCTTTCACAGGAGACGAAGAAGGAGTCCATATCGACATGCGCGATGATTCGTTTCATAAGTATACACTAGTATACTTATCCGAACTTGTCAGGAAAATATTTTAGAAAGACTTGGCAGAACGTTTTCTTTGGTAAGTTCACGGACTTTGGCGCCTTTGGATTCCCAATCCTCCAAACGTTTCTGATGTTCCTCAATAATCGGCCTCGCGGCGCTTTCAGCGAAAACAGCTTTTAGATGAAGGGATAACTGATCGGGAGTGGGACGGTTGGCTCCGGTCAAAAGTTTGGCCGCGCCATCCTGGGCGCAGGCGGTGAGAATAAAAGAGTTTCCATCGAAGGAATAAATTTCCAGATTGGGAATAATGACTTTCCCTCCATCCTTCCCTTCCACCCAATTCACCATCAGGAGCGCGGATTTCTTGTCGGGGGAGAGAAAAGTTCTGGCCCAGAAAAAAAGCATGGAAGCGTAGGAATAATCCCCCAACAGGATGTAACCCTGGTCCTGAAGTTTTTGGGTAAAATCCGCCTGCCATTTGGGGGTCAGCGCCTCGGTCATTTCTCCAGGGGCTTTGACAAGAGTCACCGCGACTTTGGGAAGTCCCGCCAGCAAGGCCCCAGCGGAGTCTGTGTCTTTCCTTGTTTGGAAGGGTTTTTCCGTGGCGAGAATGTAAAGGATGATGGCAAGGAACAACGCTACGACGATGAACCCACCTAAACCCACGAGCCACCCTCTTTTGTCCTTGCGAGGGAGTGAACCCGATAGGGTTCGAAACAACCGTCGCAATCTCAGGTTTTAACAACGACGGATGACGACCACAACCTGAGATCCCCACGTCGCAAACGCCCCGATTGGGGCTGCTCCTCGGGATGACAGATTGATTAGAATTCGACTTTCGGCGCGGCTTTGGCTTCTTCTTTCGCCTTGAAGTAAACGTCCTTTGTCTTAAACCCGAAAATACCCGCCATCAGGTTCGAGGGAAAGGTTTGCACTCTCAGGTTATAGTTTTGGACAGCCTCGTTGTAGCGCATGCGTTCCACCGCGATGCGGTTTTCGGTGCCGGCCAACTCATCCTGCAGTTTCAGGAATCCCTCATTGGCTTTCAGGTCCGGATATTTCTCGATGACCACCATCAAACGGCTCAGGGCGCTTTCAAGGTCGTTCGCGGCCTTCACCTTGGAAGGAGTATCCTTTGCCGCCCCCCACTGACTGCGCAGGCGTGTGACTTCCTCCAGGACATTGGCTTCATGCTTGGCGTAACCCTTGACCGTATTCACCAAATTGGGGATCAGGTCAAAACGCCTTTGAAGCTGGTTTTCCACCTGGGCCCAGCTGGAATCAATGGAAACATTCGCGGAAACCAGCCCGTTGTAGGAGCCCATGAGTATCAAAAAGAAAACGACCACAAAACCCAACAACGCCCACAACCAAATTTTGGAATTCATCCATTCTCTCCTTGTTTAAAATAATTGTACGGGCGAACCTGATGTTCGCCCATGGTAATCCAACCATTCTGTCTTACAACCGAGGGGCGATAAATCTGGATCGCCCCATAAATTTCTAAATGCTACTTTCCGTATGTTCCCATAATCTGGGTCCAACCCAGAATATGTTTTTCCATGGCCTTCAAAACCTGGCCTTTCGTCGCACCTCCGCCAATGGCCAACGGCGAATCCAGGGCGTAAAGCTTGAAGTAATATCGGTGCAGACCGCTCGGGGGACAAGGCCCATCGTAGCCGATTTTTCCGAAATCATTGACCCCCTGGAAAATTCCCTGGGGTGTTTTTTCGACCTTGGGGAAGCCTTCCAAAAGCTCAAAAACATTTTTTTCGGAGTCCAGTTTCGCGGGAATGTTGTAGATAACCCAATGGGTCCAGGCAAGTCCGGGAGCGTCGGGGTCCTCACAAATGACCGCGAAATAAGTGGTTTTGAGGGGCGGGGCTTTCCAATTGAGCTCCGGGGAACCCTTTTTTCCATGACAGGTAAAGTCATCCGGGATCATTCCCCCGTCCTTGAAGGAAGTGGATTTCATGCGGAGGGTGGTTTTTCCTTTTAGGGGAGCCGCGAAAGCGTTTCCCAGACTAAAAATAAATAGAGCCGTTAAAACCACCCGCCCAACCCTGTTTATTTTCCTCATAACATCTCCTTTTCCTGCCGCCGTCTTCTTGCCCCCCCTAGCTGCTTATTTACCGTAGCCTTGGCGTTGGTAGATAGCGGGGGGGATGGACTGCTTTTACTGGTTAACATTATCGACAATTTTCTCGATGGCCCCCAGGTATTTCTCAAAGGCACCCAATACATCCAAATTTCGTATTTTTTCCCCGTTTTTCAGTTTGTCGATGGTTTCAAAAACTTCCAAATCAAACGAAATAAATTCCTTTAGTTTTCGAAGGGCGTCCATTTTTTTCAGGGGGGGTTTTTCGCCGTGAAACCACAAGACTCCCTTGCAAAGAACCAAAAAGGTCGAAACGGAATCCAACATCAGTTTTTCAACCAGTCCGGGTCTTGCTTCGGTAAGGGTAAACCTGCTTTTTAACTGCATGAGCTTTCCGCGAAGTTCATGCTCCAATTCCACTCGGACATGCTCCTTTTTAATTTCCAAGCCGGGAAAGGGATCCGGTCCATAAAGCATTTGATGGTTGTACTGCATATCGAGGATCTCAACCGGGAAAACATCGGTTAAATCCGCCAAATGGCCGTCGATTAAAAACATCGGCGCGGGATTATTTTGCTTCACCCAGGGAACTACCGCTTTGGATAAAAGCTGAAGGCCCTTAAAGCCCAACTCCTTGGTGGTTACCAGCAGGTTGATGTCGGAATTCTTGCCGGCGTGATCCCCGCCCGCCGCCGATCCGTATAAAACCACGGCGACCAGTTTTTCCCCCAAAAGGGTCTTTAGTTCCTGCACCGCTTTTTCCGTTGTCCACTTTGCCATTTTCCCCTCGCAATTCACTCTTCATTTTAAATTTCCCATTTTGACTTTTACCAGCTCCCGCTCGATCCTCCTCCGCCGGAGCCGCCCCCGCCGAATCCCCCAAAACCGCCCCCTCCAAAACCACCGCCGCCGCTCCCCCACCCTCCCCCGTAAAATC
>JAHFCG010000180.1 GCA_023249615.1 candidate division FCPU426 bacterium
TCGCCATGCTGGTCTTTTCCCGCGGGGGGCTTGGCGGGGAGGTGGACGTTTTTAGCGCCCGTCTTTTAGTGGGAACCTCCCTTGCCTGGGCTTTTGGCTCCCTTTACGCCCGTTCAGCCCCTTTGCCCTCCTCGGCGCTTCTTTCCACCTCCATGGAAATGCTGACTGGCGGGGTGATGCAGTTGGGGCTGGGTTTCATTCTGGGGGAACAAACCCATTTTCATTTTTCCAGCGTAACCTCCCCCTCCATTGAGTCGTGGGTTTATTTGACTTTGATTGGCTCTTTGGTAGGATTTACCTCCTACATTTGGGTTCTTCAAAAGGCCACGCCGGCCTTGGCCTCCACCTACGCCTTCGTAAATCCCGTGATCGCGGTTTTCCTCGGCTGGCTGATGGCGGGTGAGCTCCTGACGGTCCAACTATTTATGTCGGCGGGTTTTATCGTAGGGGCGGTAGGTTTAATCAGCTTGTCCGCCCCAAAACAAAAGGGATAGTCCATGGATGAGAAGCCTTTAAAAATCGCGGTGATCGGTTCGGGGGTCTCGGGTTTAACCGCCGCTTACCTGCTTCAGCGCCGCCACACCGTCACCTTGTTCGAGAAGAACGCCTACGTCGGGGGGCACACCAACACCATCGTCATTCCAAGCGGACCGGAAAAATGGACGCCCATTGACACGGGGTTTGTGGTTTTCAATAACCGCACCTATCCCGTCTTTCAAAAACTTTTAAAGCAACTCGAGATTCCCGTTCGAAACTGCCATTTGTCCTTCGCTTATTTCGATGAGAAAACGAATTTTCAATACGCCATTACGAATTTAAACGGGCTTTTCGCGCAAAGGACCAATTTCTGGAATCCATCCTTATGGTGGATGCTCTGGGAAATCCGGTCGTTCAACCGGAAGGCCCTGAGGGACCTCCGCCTTGGGAAACTGGAAAACATGACTCTGGGGGAGTATCTGGATTTTGAAAAATTTTCCATCCGGTTTATCCATGATTACCTGATTCCCCTTGGCGCGGCCATCTGGTCCATCTCGGTGAGGGAAATCGAGGAAATCCCGGCCGCGGCTTTTGTCCAGCACATGCACTTTCAGGGTTTTCTTGGTTTCAAGAACCGGCTCCAGTGGCAAACGGTGGTGGAGGGAAGCCACCAGTATGTGAGGGCTCTGTTGAAAAAAAGCGTCATGCGGATAAAGGTGAGCGACCCCGTGGAGGAAATTTTCCGAAAACCACCGACCAGCGGTCCCATGGGCCAGGAGGGCCAGGTCATGGTTAAAACCCGTTCGGGCAAGGAAGAAACATTTGATAAGGTGGTCATGGCCTGCCACGCCGACGAGGCATTGGGATTGCTGGTGGATCCCTCGGAAGAGGAACAAAGGCTTTTGGGGCCCTGGAAGTACGAGAAAAACTTCGCCGTTCTCCACACCGACAAGGACGTCCTGCCTCCCCATTCGCGGGCCTGGGCCGCCTGGAACTACACGAGGGAAAAAGAAACCACCATGTCGGAACCTGTTTCCATCACATACCACATGAACCGGATCCAGGGACTCGACATTGACACCCAGTACTTCGTCACTTTTAACCGGCTGAGGCCCATTCCCGAAAAATATATCCTGAAGGAAATTTATTACACCCATCCCGTTTATACCAGGGGGTCCTTGGAAACCCAAAAGGATTTGCCCAAGTTGAACGGAATGAATAACACCTACTTTTGTGGAAGTTATTTCGGCTACGGGTTCCATGAGGACGCGGTGAAATCGGCCGTGGCGGTGGGGCAGGCTTTCGGAATCGAGCTTTAAAACCAGGCATTTGCCGCCGATCAAACCCGACATGTCCGCCGAAGCTGAAAGCGAAGGGGGATGGACGCCGATAAATTCTGAATTGTTTTAACCCAAAGGTGTCATCGGCATTTATGCCACCCTTCATCGTTAGAGATTTTAAAGGAGGGTGGTATCATCCCGCATTTTCTAATCATTTTTTCCAAAAGGACATGCGGGATATCGGTCGTTATCGGCGGCTAATAGGTTTTTGGCTTGGTTTTTTCCTTCTTATTTTCTTTTAAAAGCGGGGTGAATGCGTTTACCTATTGTCCTATCCTTATCCATGATGGTTTTAGGGTTTTAAATTTACCTCGAATTTGTTTGTGAAAAGGAACTTTTAGTTTAAATTTCAGGTTTTTCCACCCACCGGGCTGAGGTATAATCAGGTTGTAGGTAAAAGACACGGCTTGATCCCAAGCGTGTTTTCCGGGACAGAGGCGCGGGTCCTGCAAGGCCGCCCCCCTTTTCGTTTTCGTTTCGACGGTTTCGAATCATCCCATTAACCCTTTTGTGAGGTAATTTGTTTATGCGAGAAGCTAACGTTAAAAACATGTCCCTGGTCCAACGCATCTCCTGGCACTTGAACAAGGGCGACGAGCTGGATTGGAGGGGGGCCGTCCCCTTCCTGCTGGTTCACGTGGTGGGAATTTGCGCCATCTTCACCGGTATCAGCTGGGCCGCAGTCGCCATGTGTTTCTTCATGTACTACGCCAGGATGTTCGCCATCACCGGGGCCTATCACCGCTACTTTTCCCACCGCACCTACAAAACCAGCCGTTTCTTCCAGTTCATTCTGGCCTTTTGGGGCGCCACTTCCGCCCAACAGGGTCCCCTTTGGTGGGCCGCCCATCACCGCCATCACCACAAGTATTCAGATACCGACGAGGATGTTCACTCGGTCAAATTAAGGGGTTTCTGGTGGGCCCATGTGGGCTGGATCCTTTCCAAAAAATACAACCCCACCAATAACGAGGTCGTCAAGGACCTGGTGAAGTACCCGGAAATGCGCTGGATCGGCAGGTACCACGGAATCGCGCCGTTTATCCTGGCCACCCTTATTTTCTTTTTTGGCGTGTTCCTGGAGCATACGGCTCCGGCCCTCCACACCAACGGTCTTCAAATGTTGTCCTGGGGCTTTTTCACCAGCACGATGGCCCTTTACCACGGAACCTTCTCGATTAATTCGTTGGCCCACCTCATCGGCAAGAAGCGGTTTGAAACGGGCGATTACAGCAAGAACAGCCTCATTCTTTCCCTGATTACCATGGGAGAAGGATGGCACAACAATCACCACCGATACCCCTATTCCGAGCGGCAGGGCATTTACTGGTGGGAAGTGGATATGTCCCATTACATCCTGAGGGTGTTTTCGTGGCTGGGGCTCGTGTGGGACCTTCAGCTTCATCCCAAGGAAATTCTGATGGAAGCCAAAACCGGAAAAAAAGCCGCTGCGGTTTAAAGTCGCCGCATTGCATTCCCGGGCTTTAGCCGGGAATGAAAGGCGTCCGTGCCGAAGGCGCGGCAAGCGAAGCTTGGACTTCGTGGAGCCCCGACTCGCCCGGGGGCTCCACCACTTTGATCCGAATTTGATATTTTCATGAGGGCCGAGACATCTCGGCCCTTTTTTATTACCGGAGAATCTTTTAGCCGCCGATAACGACCGATGAAAGCGAAAAGCAAATGATGTTTTGATTTTGTGTTGTAGGGGCAAGGCATGCCTTGCCCGGGGTGATGTTTTTTATGGTTGGTAAAGGGCGGGGCATGCTCCGCCCCTACATAATCTGTTTGAAAAAAATAAACGAGGTACATCATGCCGGAAGAAATCGAAGTCCCCACGGAACACCTGCACGAGCACATGGAACACCACGCCCACTCCTCGGGGGAGAAATGGGTGACGGGGGTGGCCCTGAGCTCCGCCCTTCTCGCCGCATTCGCGGCGGCCGCGGCCTTGATGGCTGGTCACCATGCCAACGAGGCGATGATTGAGCGAATCAAATCCTCCGACCAATGGAACTATTACCAGTCAAAGGGAATCAAGTCGGCGGTTTTGGGATTAAAGATTGAGACGATCCAGGCCCAACGAAAATCGGTTACCGAGAAGGATAAAGAGAAGATGAAGGAGTACAAGGAAGAACAGGAAAAGATCAGTGAAAAGGCCAAGGAGTTCGAGGCGTCTTCCGAAAACCATTTACATCATCATGTGGTCCTGGCCCGGGCGGTTACTTTCTTCCAAGTGGCCATCGCGGTCGGCGCCATCGCGGCCCTGACCCGCAAGAGACCCTTTTGGTTTGTCAGTATGGGTTTTGGCGCGGTGGGAGTGGTGTTCTTTGTGTTGGGGTTGTTGGGTTAATCAGAGTGTATGTTTCGGATGATTTGTTAATTGGTTCAAGATAACAGGATTGATTTTTATCCCTGGGTTTTCGGTTTTTATGTGATGAACGATTTCTTCAAGAACTTTGAAATAATCTCGGGTTGCGTAGGACGCAAGACGAAGCGCATGCCTCCTTTTTGAGTCATCAAAGTATATCGTAACGGCGAAGTTGCCTCTGATTGGGAATAATAAACTTACATCTTTCCAAAGAAAAATTATTTTTCTATTAAATAAGTAATAGAAATAACTTTTTTCATCGTAGGCTCGAAAAGAATAAACATAGACGTAAAGACAGTAAACAAAGGCGAGGCCAAAAGGGATCATGCAGAGTGTTAGATTTGTGTTCTTGAAATGTTGTGCGAAAGACAGGAATAGGCTTGGGAAGAAAAATAACCCAATTAAAATCACTGGACGTAAATTGAAATAAATCCTTTTAATCCCTTTGTTATTGACGGAATTTTGAGATGTTTTTTCTGTATTAAATTGTTGATCTAATTTTTCTCCACTCACGGAGTTTTTCCTCGGTGGACTCGAACTAACAACACCCATACTCCGGAATTTCGTGGCCCTTGTGGACGTGGTTCCGGACGGCCTTGGGGTGCTTCTTCTGTATCAAGATCTGGTACCAGCGGGAGAAAGATTCCCAAAGCACCACCACCGCGCAGGCCATGATGATGGCGGTGAGAGCTGTATTCATATAAGCCTGGGTCGCTTTCTCCGGATTTGCCGCGGCTAAGGGCAGAAAGTTGTTGGTGATGTTCAGCCAGCAAGCGGTCAAGGTCGTGATGGCCACAAAGACCATGGGAATAAAGGTAACCAAGGCGTAGCGGGCCCGTCCGGAATTGATGATGGCGCTGGTGGCGGCGCAAAGGGCGATGGAGGCCAAAAGCTGGTTGGCGGTGCCAAACATGGGC
>JAHFCG010000061.1 GCA_023249615.1 candidate division FCPU426 bacterium
TTCCTGTCGGAACTATCCTAACGGTAGACCTTCTGGATAAGGCGGGGACCCACCTTTCCAACGGCTTTTACTACCTGTTGGTGACCACTCCCGCGGGCGGTAGACATATCGTGAAGTTGATTGTGGCCCGGTAATCTTCCTTAATTCAGGTAGTTCTGGTTTAAATGAAATAATAAATCACCCTCACCCCGCCCTCTCCCCTCTCGATGGAGAGGGGGAAAAGCTCAAGAAAAACCTTTGCAACTTTCACGTGAGGGTCGTGTGAGGGGAGATGACGCCCGTCGTCTGCCAATGTCAATTTCGTCCATCCTTTTGATAATCCCATCAATCCTCATTTTTCCCTTTTGGAGTCTAATATCCCCGATCAGTCTTGAAGGACTGCTCACGAGGAAACCATGACACGGCTAAAATTGTTTTTTGTAACCCTCCTTTTAATTTCCATATCCTCCACCGCCTTCGCGGTCCCGGGAGGCTGGAACATCTTTTGGTCCGACGAATTCAACCAGGCCGACAACAGCGCCCCCAACCCCGCCAACTGGGGTTACGACACGGGTTGCTCCGGATGGGGCAACGCCGAATGGGAAAATTACACCAACAGCACCCAAAACTCCTTCGTGACTTCGGACGGCGCCGCCACCGACGGCAAGTGCCTCGTCCTGAAGGCCATCAACACCGGCGGGGGATCCTGCGGTTATACCTCAGCGCGTCTCTTAACCTCCGGCAAACAAACCTTTCAATACGGCTGGATTGAAGCCCGCATGAAACTTCCCTACGGCCAGGGAATCTGGCCCGCGTTCTGGATGCTGGGAACCAACATCGGCACCGTGGGGTGGCCCACCTGCGGCGAAGTGGATGTAATGGAAAATATCGGAAAAGCGGGAGAACAGGGGAAAACCTACGGCACCATTCACGGGCCGGGCTATTCCGGAGGCGCGGGAATTTCGGCCAACTACACTCTTCCCGGAGGCCAACTTTTCAAGGATGCCTACCACACCTTCGCGGTCAACTGGCAGGCGAACCAGATTGATTTTTACGTTGACGATATTCTTTACGCCAGCCGGACTCCCGCGTCGATTCCCGCGGGTACCACATGGGTTTACAACAACCCCTTTTTCCTGATTCTTAACCTGGCGGTGGGCGGGGGTTGGCCTGGAAACCCCGACGGGACGACAATATTTCCCCAGGAGTTCCGGGTGGACTATGTACGGGTTTATCATCAGGGAGCCCCCGTTCCAACCAATACCCCGACGCAAACACCAACGCCGGTGGTGTCCTCCACCTGGAGGATAAACGCCGGAGGCCCGGCCTTTACGGATGGGGCGGGAAATTTTTGGACAGCGGATTCAAACTTTACGGGCGGCACTCCCGCCACAGTCACCAGCCCCATTAACGGCACGACCGATGACGCTTTGTATCAAACCGAGCGTTACGGAAATCCCTTCACCTACACTTTCAATGTGCCTGCGGGAAGCTACCAGGTGACCCTCAAATTCGCGGAAACCTATACGGGAATCACGGCGGCGGGGCAAAGGGTGTTCAATGTATTGATTAACGGCTCGCAGGTGCTTACCAACCTGGATATTTTTAGCGAGGTTGGGCTCAATAGCGCGGACGACAAGGTGTTCAACAACATCAGCCCAAGCGGGGGATTGATTACCATTCAGTTCGGCCCCGCCGGCGTGGATAACGCCAAGGTGTCCGCGATTCAAATCATCCCCATGCCGCCGACGCCGACCTTTACCCGAACCCCAACCCCGACTTTTACCTCAACGGCAACTCCAACCAGAACCTTTACACCGACACCGACCAAAACCAATACCCCAACTTCCACAAATACAAATACCCCGGTTCCGCCCACCGCCACCTTTACCTCGACCTCAACTTCCACACCGACCAGAACGAACACCCCGGTTCCCCCAAGCTCTACTTTTACCTCTACGCCTTCTCGAACCCCCACAAGTACCTTCACAAATACTTTTACGTTTTCAACCACATTTACCAGTACCGCCACAAGTACAAGAACATTTACAAATACAGCTTCCTCAACGCCGACCTTAACTCCTACATCGACACCCACTAATGTTCCGCCAAGCGCGACAGCCACAGCGTCCCTGACCTTTACCCGAACCTCGACATCCACAGGGACCAGCACTTTTACTCATACACGAACGAATACCCCCGTGCCCCCAAGCGCGACGGCCACATCCACCACAACCGTTACCTCGACTCCGACAGGAACAAATACTTTTACAAGTACTTCCGTTCCCCCGACCAATACCCGAACCAACACCCCGGTTTTTACGGCGACGACGACCTCAACTAGCACAAATACCAGTACCCCGGTTCCACCGAGCGCGACTGCGACAGCCTCCCCGACTCCAACTAGAACTTTGACCCAAACGGGGACAAGCACCCCAACCTGGACATTAACTAATACCTCCACTCCCACCCTAACACCGATCCCACCGACGGCTACCTCCACCAACTCAGCAACGGGAACTTCAAGTCCGACACCGTCTTTTACCTTTACAAGGACTTTGACCAACACCATGACCTCAACCTACAGCGCCACTTGGACCTCAACACCCATGGATACAGCCACACTAACCTTTTCGGCCACCCGGACTTCTACCTCAACCGCCATCTACACCTCCACTCATTCCCATACCTTTACGAATACCGCGACGCGTACCTATACCCCTACCGCCACGCCTACCTACACCGGAACCGCGACCTTCACTCCGACCTTCACCTCCTCGTTCACCCCTTCCTTTTCAGCGACGGCTTCTTTCTCCCCGACTTTGGTTCCTGTTAAAACGCCGGTGATATTTCCTAATCCCTGGACTGGGGACAACAATTCGCCGTTAAAAGTGAGGATTTTTTTAAATGACCCAGGAAAGGTGAGGGCGAGGTTATTTACGACAGCCTTCCGGAAAGTCTGGCAGGGGGAGTTTTTAGAACCGGCGGGAACGGACGACCTTGTTTTGGACCCTCAAAATATCGCCAACGGGGTTTATTACCTGGTTTTTGAGGCGGCGGAAAAAAGATGGATTACCAAGCTTATGGTGGTTCGTTAGACTTTAAAATTTCAAACTAATCAACCAGCCGGTCCAACCAATAAAGGAAATCCCGGGGCTTTTCAAAACGGAGATCCGAAAATTTTTTAGGGATCCTTTTTCCAACGGTTATCCGTAGTCCCTTTTTGCGCAGTAATTTCAAGACCGAAATATCCCCGATGTCGTCGCCGGCATAAAGAGGGAAGCGGCCGGGAAATATTTGAAGTATCTTCCGGACAGCTCTTCCCTTAGAAAAGCCCCTTGGCATAGCTTCTATCATTTTTTTTCCATCATGAAGCGCCCAAATTCCAGGGGTGACGGTTTGGTTGAAAAGCCGCCTGAATTCCCCTCCCAATTTACGGATTTGAGCGGAGGTCAGGTTGCCGCCCCTGAAATGAAGGGTGGAGGAAAAGGGTTTTTTCTCGATATGAATGCCGGGATACCGTTTGTGAAGGTTCTTGACCTTATCCCAAAGTCTCCCGGCTTCTTTTCCGAATTTTTTTTGGAGGGAAACAGGGGCGAACCGGATATTTCCCGGCAGATGGCGCGCTTCAAATCCGTGGGTTCCTATAATGGGAAATCCCCTAAGACCCGAAACCTTAACCAGGCTGTCGGCATATCTTCCCGTCACCATGATGACCGGGTTTTTTCGCTTGAGCCGGTAAAGCAGCTTCCGGGTGGAGGGGGAAATCCGGGAATGTTCTGGATTGCTTTTAAAGTCGGTTAAAGTTCCGTCGTAGTCCAGAAGGATCAGGAGGCGCTTTGCTTTTAGCCTGTTGACAAGGTTTTGGGATTCGGAAGATTTGGTTCTTTTCATGTGGAAATTATAGGGGAAGAAGGCCGGGTTTATTTTGGCGCCGCTGATGAGGTTGTGCGTTCAGGGAAAACCCTCGCTTTTGTAAGGGCAAGGCATGTCTTGCCCCTACGAGAGTCTTAATGGCGTGGAAAAATATGAAAATTTGTGGTTTTACCGTTTTATTCCGTTTTATTTCGATACCATTATTTTGCCGAAGCCCCTTAACCGCCTCCAGGCTTCATGATAGACTTACGAGGATTTTGCCAGAACCCTATCAATGGATTGCCTTTGAAAAAGCAGAAAACCGAGTCCAAATCCAACCAGCCCAAAGAAGCCGTTACCCCCGCCTGGTTATTGCGCGTCCTTTCCCAAAGCGCGGTTATCAACGTATTTACCGATTATATTTCCCTCCCCTGTTACGTCATTTCCAAACAAAACCTGGATCTTTGGTACAGCCTTTCCACCCCGTCCTTAGAACCGTCGCCTTTTCAGTTTGAGTTGTTTTTCGGGAAAAGGGAGGCCCGTTTTCAACACAACCAAAAGTGTTTTGAACAGGCGGATCAAACCCGAAAGGGTGTTTTGGAACCGTACATGGGCCTTTGGGATTATTACGCCCCGGTCATGCAGGGCGGGAAGTGCGTGGCTTATGTCATTTCCGGTTCCTTTCTCAGGACCATTCCCAACGCGGAAACCCTCGCCCGACAATTCGCGTCCATGGCGGGGAAGGCTCCCGGCCTTTCCGATCCCATCTTTACCGACTACACAAGGATTTTTCTGAAAACCCCCCTGGTGAGCGACGAAGCGCTTCCGGATTTCAAGAAACTTTTGGATTTGCTGGCAAGGATGGTTTCCGAGGAAAAGTTAACACCGGCTCTATTGGCCCAGATTGACCGGATGAAGGCTGAGGTTTTTTCACGGATGATGCCAAACCGCATGTGGCATTACACGGCGGTAAAACGAAACCGTCTTTTGTGGGGCGCCTGGCAGGGTTCCGAACTTGCTCCGTGGGACAAGGCGGAGTTTCATTTGACCCGGCACCCGAATACGGTTTTGGCGGTGATGTTGGGAAGGGAAGGGGCGGCGGCGACCAATGAAATCCAATCCATGGTCCAGGCGGCCCAAATGCAATGGGGCTGTTTCCGATCGATATCCCAACTGCCGGAAACGGTTTGCGGGCAAATGGACCAGCAGGGCGCCTTTTTCCTTACCTCGCCCGACCCCAAACGGAGTTCCGCCCAGGCTAGGCTTCAAATCCGCGATATGGCCGCCTCCATCGAGGTTTTTTTGCGGAAGCAATTTAAATCCTCGGTTTATGTCGGCGTCAGCCGGCTGGACCACGCCTCGGAAGAACTGCCGGAGGCCTTTCGCGAGGCTTCCCTGGCCCTGCATCTTGGCCTTCATCACCAGAAATCCCTCGTTTTTTACCAGGACCAGTATTCGGGCCAGCCGGAAAGGACCGAATTCTCGGTTTTGGAATGGTCCGCCAAGCTGGTGGAGGCCTGCGGTAGGGCGGAGGAAAAGGAAATAAGGCTGATGAGGGAGGAATATGTCCGCGACGCCCTGAGGGCCTCCGGGGAAAAGCCCGAGGTGCTGAAGGTTTATCTTCTCCAGCTGTTATTCCAGTTGATGGATACTGTCCAAAAAAGATCCCTGGTCGTGGAGCCGCAATTTTCAACGCTTTCGAAGGAATTGTCCGATAAATACAGCCAGGCGGTCACCACCCCGGAATTATTGGGGCTCTTCAGAACCCACCTTGAGTTTTTCAGCAGTCTTTTCCAATCCCCGCTGCGGGGCGAAAGAAATTTCCGTCTGGACCGCGCGAAGGATTATATTTCCAAGAACTTTCAAAGATCCCTTTCGCTTTCGGAGGTGGCTTCTCGAACCGGTTTTTCCGTCTCCCGTTTCAGCCGTTGTTTCAAGGAAACCTTCGGAATGGGTTTTTCCGATTACCTTCTCCAACTTCGATGCGACCACGCCCGGCGTTTGCTGGAAACCACCCGCCTTTCCATCGGCCAAATCGCGCAGGATTGCGGGTTCCAGTCCGCGAGTTATTTTATCCAGCAATTCAAGAAGCGCATCGGCGCGACCCCTCAGGCCTTTAGGCAGCAAAAAGGTTAATTTCAGCTCACGGTCCACGGTCGACAGTCAGCAGTTTTAAACCAAAAACCAACATTCAAAAAGTAGATTTTAAGGTGAGAGTTAGAAATCAAATTACTCGCATTTTCATAAAACATTATTGCCATTTGTTTAAAAAAGCCTTTGCTGACGACTGTCGATAGTGGACTGCCGCCCGGCTTTTGGCGTGGACAATAAACCGATATAAATATGGTATTATGCCGATATACAGTTTTTCCCTTTTATAAGACCTTATACGCACAGAAAGGGCGAATCGTGACCACTACCCAGACTTACATGGAAAAGGAAATTCAGGAAAGTCCCCTGGTTTTAAGGCGGTTCCTGTCTACCCAATGGGCCTCCTTGACCGCGGCCGCGGAAGCCATTCAAACCCGAAAACCCCGCTTCGTCATCCTGGCCGCCCGGGGAACCTCCGATAACGCCGGTACTTATGCCCGGTACCTGATTGAAAAGGAATGGGGCATCCCCGTTTCGCTCGCGGCACCCTCCATCATGACCCTTTACGGCTCCAAAGTGGATTACAGCCAGGGCCTGGTCCTGGGAATTTCCCAGTCCGGCGAGGGCCCGGATGTTTGCCAAATTATCCATGACGCCCGGAAACAGGGCGCCTTGACCATTGGTTTGACGAATAATTCAAAATCCAAATTGGCAAAGGAATCCGAATTCACCGTTGATTTGGAGGCTGGGCCGGAGAAAAGCGTCGCGGCCACCAAAACCTATACGGCGGAATTGATGGCGTTGTACGCCCTTGTAAATTGCGTGACGAATGGACGCAAGGTGCGGAAGGAACTGTCCCATCTTCCCCGTCTGGTCGAGGAAGGGTGCAAACTTTCCCGCGCCGTTTGGGAATCCTCCTACCGCTTTCTTCACCTGAATTCCTGCGTGGTGGTGGGAAGGGGTTTTCATTACGGCCTGGCCCAGGAGGCCGCCCTGAAACTCAAAGAATGCGCCCAGGTCATGGCCCACGCCTATTCCACCGCTGATTTTCACCACGGTCCCAAAACCCTAGCGGGAAAGGATTTTCCGGTGGTATTGCTCGCTCCCGCGGGCCCCACGTTAAGGGGAACCCTCGAGCTTCTGGATGAACTGGTGGAGCGCCAGGCAATGGTGTTGGCCTTTAGCCCCGTGAAACAGGTTTTAAACAAGGCCACCCTTCCGGTGGAAACGCCCGGAGGCCCCGAGGTCACAAGCCCGCTTGGGATGGCTCCGATGATTCAAACATTAGCTTTGGCTGTGGCGACCGCGAAGGGCCTGGATCCGGACAAGCCGCCGTTTCTAAAAAAAGTAACCCAGACAAGATAAGGAAAAATATGAACCGCCACGGGCACCACGGCCGCCACGAAAGAAAAAGGCCGAGATTTAATTCCTGCGATTTACCCCTATTTTTTTGTTTTGTTTTTCGTGGCGGACTCGGCGCGCGCGGCGGTGAAAAAGAAATTTCTTTGGAGGGGAAATGAAGTTCGGAACAGCCTACTTTGACAACATCATCCTGAAGCATTTCAAAACCGACATGGACGAGGTTAAGCGCCAGGGATGTTCCTTTGTCGTCCTGACTTTCTCCGAAAATGACCTGATGTTTCACGAGGATACCTACCGCCAATTGACCGCCCAGGCCAAAAGCCAGGGCCTGACAACACTCATTGATCCCTGGGCCATCGCGGGGATTTTCGGCGGGGAGTCTTCCACCCAATTGCCCATGTGGCATGACGACGAACGGCAGGTTCGAAGCGACGGGAAAAAAGCCCCCGCTCTTTGCATGAACGCCCCCGCGCTGACGGCTTATTTAAAGAGGTGGGTTGACGTGGTGGGTACCTTCGAGGCTGATTACATCCTCTGGGATGAACCCCATTTTTACCTGAACTGGCTGGATAAGTTCGGCGGGTGGGACCCCAATCCAACCGCCTGGTCCTGCCGATGCGATTATTGCCAGAAAAAATTCAAAAAAGAAACGGGGAAGACCCTGCCCAAGGAGCACACGGAAGAGGTCAAGGAGTTCAAACGCCGTTCCACGAGGGATTTTCTTTTGGCTCTCACCCGCTATGCTGAGAGCAAGGGCCAGAAAAACGCGATGACTTTCCTTCCGGGGGAGAAGGCCTGGTTTCTCAAGACCATGGCTCAGGAAAAAAGCATCCACGTGATGGGCGGGGAAAGTTATTTCGAGTACGATCAATCCCTCCCCAAGGATGTTTACCAGCACGCCCTGGAACATACCCGGGAACTGAAAGTCTGGGCGAGGAAGTACAAGAAACCGCTGCTGATGTGGGTCAAGGGGTTTTTGGTGCCCGAAGGCAGGGAGATGGACGTTGTGGATGCCGCCCGGGGTTGTGTGGACGGCGGGGGTGACTGGGTGGCCATGTGGGGTTTTGAGGCTTGCAAGCATGTCTCCGACAAGACTTGCGGGAATCCGGACAAGGTGTGGCGTTTGATGGGCGAAACCTTCCGCTCTTATTTGAAGGGTAATAACAACCAGAAAAAAGTTAGTTTTTCTAAGACGAAAATAAGGAAAGGGGTGGCTGTATGAAAATTTTGAAAACATTGGGTCTGCTAAAAATGGCCGGATTTTTATTTGTCCTGGCCTTGCTGGGAATGGGGTGCTCCAAATTTGGATCCTCCTCCATCAAGATTTCATCCTGGGGGGACCCCAAGGAAAATGAGATTTTGCAGGGCCTGGTGGCGGATTTTAACGCCAGCCATCCCAATACCAAGGTGGAACTGCAAAGGGTTCCCTGGGGCGAATACAACACCAAGTTGTTAACCCAGGTGGCGGGCGGAATCGCCCCCGACGTTATTTTTGTTTCCACGGACAATATCGCGGACCTTTATCCCCGCGGGATTTTGGAACCCCTGGACGAGTACATTCACGCCGATAATTTCGCGCTCGGTGATTTTTATCCCTCCGTCATCGACCGTTTCACCATTGGCGGGCATGTTTACGGAATACCCCGCGATGTTTCCCCGGTTTGCGTGGTTTATTTCAATAAAAAGGCCTTTGATGACGCCAAATTGTCCTACCCGACGGACGATTGGAATTTCACGGAGTTTTTGGCGGATGCCAAGGCCTTGACCAGGCGGGACGCCGATGGCCACACCTCCCAATGGGGTTTCGCGGACGACTGGGGCATGGTGGAACCCTTCGTATATTGCGCCGGCGGCCGCTGGGTGGATAATCCCCAGAAACCCAACCAATACGCTTTTAACAGCCCGGCCTTCATTTCCGGCCTTCAATTCAGGGCCGATTTAATTTTGAAACATAAAGTCATGCCTGGACCGTCTAATGTTACAGCGATGGGTGGAATGGGAAGTTCGGACATGTTCGTGAACGGCACCTGCGCCATGTTCCTGTCGGGCATCTGGAAAACCCCCGCTTTCAGGGATATCCAAAAATTCGACTGGGACGTGGCCATGTTCCCGAAGGGGACGACGGGGCAAAGGGGATACCAGGACGGCGGATCGGGTTACGGCATCCTGAAATCCAGCAAGAACAAAAAAGGCGCCTGGGAATTCGTGAGGTTCATCGCCGGGGCCGAGGGACAGAAAAAAATGTCCGGTTTGGGATTGTCCCAACCGTCTTTGATGAGCGTAGCGGCTTCCAACGTGTTTCTGGACGGAAAGAAGCCCTTAAACAAGAAAATGCTTTTAAAAGCCGTTCAGTACGGTGTTTATGAACCGATGGCCACCAATTGGAAGGAAATTCGGGATGGATTCATCACCCCGACTTTTGACCCGATCTGGTCGGGAAAGATTACGGGGGCCGAGGCGGTTTCCCTCCTGGCGGATAAGTTGAAGACCAAGCCCTTGATCGTGAATTTGAAGGAGGCAGGAAAATGAGAAGGGAACACCAAGGGCCACCACCAAGACTCCAAGACTCCAAGGGGGTCTTGGCTTGGGGAGGAATTAAAAATAAAACGGCCAAGTTACACAAGAGTTACAAAGCATTGATTGGAGCGCTCCTTTTATTAGGAGCGCTTTTTTTGCCCTTCCGTCTTAACGCTCAAACAACCCATGTGAAAAAAGGGCCCGTCGCTATTTCCGGATGGATCACCTTTTGGGACGAGGGTCACAAATCCATCGCCAGCTTCATTAAACACGCCGACCAGATTGACCGGGCCTACTTCGAGTTGTACAAGTGCGGTCCTGACGGATTGCCGGCGCGAATCAAGGACGCCACTCCCGAGCTGATGGCCCAGGTTAACGCGGTCGCGCGAAAGAACAATGTGGAGACCTGGTTCACGACAGGAAACTACGATGTTTCCATCAGCGAACACAACAAGTTCTGGATCCAGAAATTTCTTTACGATGGGGCCCTGAGGGCCAAGCATATCCAAATGCTCGTGAATTTCGCTAAACAGGACAACCTCAAGGGCATACAAATCGACTACGAGAATCTTCTTGCCGGCGACAAGGGCGCCTTTACCACTTTTATGAACGAGTTGGACAAGGCCGCCAAGGCCAACGGATTAATGACGGGCATTGCCCTTCCCGCGAAGTTCGATTCCCAGGGCACCTGGGATGATCCCCAATCCCGTGATTACGGAGCCATTGGGAAGGCCACGGACCAATTTGTCCCCATGACCTATGATTATCACTGGTCCACCAGCCCGGCCGGTTACATTACCTCTCCCGAATGGGCCGAGATGTGCATGAAATACGCGGCGTCGGTCATGGAGCCGGGAAAAATCGAGGTGGGGTATCCCGCCTACGGTTACGACTGGGTGGGGACCCACGGGGACACCATCACTTGGAGCAAGTTCCTGGAACTGGTAAAAAAGTACAAGGTGAAGCCGATCCGCGACACCACGAACAGCCAGGAGCTGAAGATTAATTACACCGATGAAAAAGGCGCCAAACATGAGGCCTGGATAACCGATTCGGTTTGCCTGGAGTATCAGGCGAACATCGTAAAAAGATACAAGCTTTACGGAATGGGGGTCTGGTACTTCGGGGCGGAGGACGAAAGTTTTTGGACGGTGATGAAGCAGGTTAACTCCACCCAGTCTGAAACCACCTTCGCGAGCAAACAGGTTGACAGCTCGATCCTCACGGCTGATACCGTCGCGCCGGCTAATGTTGAATTTCTCACCGACAACGCGGCGGTTGATAACTCCTACGCGGGTCCGGAAGGGTCAAAAATTACCATCGTGCAAAAACAGGGAAAACGCTGGGTGGATATAGTCCTGAAGGGGACTGCCTGGTCCTTCTCGGGAATGGGAGTGGCCCGCAAAAACCTTGACCCGCTTTTGAAAAAGGGCGCCCTACAGTTTTACATCCGGGGCGCCAAGGGCGGTGAAAACCTAGATGTTGGTTTTGTCATGGAAAAGGGCCTGGCCGCCGATGAAAAGATCGGGTTTTTGAACACCGTTTCCCTGGGTGGTTATTGCAAGGTCACCACCCAATGGCAGTTGGTGACCATTCCGTTAGCCGACTTTCCCGTGAACGGCTACCATTTCGACGAGAATATCAGCCAAAGGGTAACCGGGCCTTTTAAGTTTGGCCGGGTGTCCGAGTTTGACGTCAATTTGCACGCTCCCGGGGCTGAACCCGTGGTTGAAGTCCTGCTGTCCTCCATTCGTGTGGTCCCGTCATTTGACAGCAAGGCGGTGGAGAGGGCGAAGTTCAAGGCTCTCCAGTAAATTTGTCGAGGTCCCACAAATTTTTTTATTCGATTTGTGGGACTCTTTTTCTTCCGCTAAAATAGTATCTCTGATTCCTATCTGTCATCCCGAGGAGCGGAGCCGATAGGCTCGTTTCGCGACGTCGGGATCTCAGGTGGTGCTGTTTTCTCAAGGTTTTTTGCTGAGATTGTAGTTGGCTTCTGGCCAACCATGGTTGCCCGGAGGGCAACTACCACAAGCTTAGCCCAAAACGCCCCGATTGGGGCTGGGCTTCGCAATGACACAAAAATCCAAACCGAAAACCAATCCTAGAAGGCTAAATCATGGAAGACCTTCTTCAAATTCAACCCAAATTTAAACCTCCCCTTGATCCTGTTTACCGTCCGGTTTTTTTGGCCCATCAAAGGTTCGCCGAGGCCGTTAAGCAAAGTGGGAAGGGCGTCGACCTGAAATTCGCCCTGGACCGTTCCTCGGGCAATATTTCGGTCTTTTCAACCAGGACCTTTCCGGAGGGGCACCCGCAAAGCGCGGCGGCCCAAAGGCACGCCGAGAGAGTCCTGAAATTTCTCCTTTGGCAAAGAGGCGGGGGAAAGGTTTTTGTTCAGGGACCCGAATCCATTGTGTCTTATTTGAAAAAGGCCTATACGAAGGGCGGGGAAAGGGCCTTTGACGCCGACTTTATGGCGAATGTCTACGAGAGGCCCTCGTTCGAGGTGGAAGGTGTTTCGGAAAAGGATTTTCCAAAATCCAACGAGGCTTCCGCTCCCGTTGGACGCCACCTGGAGGGATGCCGGATCGGGTTTGACGCCGGAGGGTCCGACCGCAAGGCGGCCGCCGTCATTGACGGAAAGGAAGTTTTTTCCTGCGAGGTGGTTTGGGAGCCCAAGATCAACAGCGACCCCCAGTATCATTTTGACGGGGTAGTGGATTCCATCCGGAGGGCCGCCGAGCACCTGCCCCGCATTGACGCAATCGGGGTTAGTTCCGCTGGAATTTTCATCGACAACAAAACCAGGGTTGCCTCCCTTTTTAGAAAAGTACCCAAAGATTTATTCGAGAAACGAATCAAGAACCTTTACCTCGATGTCGCCAGGAAGTGGGGAAATGTTCCCATTGAGGTTTGCAACGACGGCGACGTAACCGCGCTCGCGGGGGCCATGAGCCTGAATGACCAGCCGGTACTGGGGATCGCCATGGGGACCAGCCAGGCGGTGGGGTATGTGGATGAAAAGGGCTTTATCACGGGGTGGTTGAATGAACTGGCTTTTGCCCCAGTGGATTATTCCGATGGAGCGCCCATGGACGCGGAATGGTCGGGGGACAAGGGAACCGGGGTACAATTTTTCTCCCAGGACGCTGTCATCCGTCTCGCCCCCAAGGCCGGCATCGAGCTGGACCCCAAGCTTTCCCCCGGGGACAAATTGAAGAAAGTCCAGGAACTGCTCAAGTCGGGCGACCCGAGGCCCCTGCCCATTTTCGAGAGTATCGGGGTTTATCTGGGCTACGCGCTGGCCCAATACGCGGAGTTTTACAAAATGAACCAGGTTCTTATTTTGGGACGGGTGACTTCCGGCGAGGGGGGGAATATCATCCTGGGGAAGGCGAAAGAAGTCCTGAAGGCGGAAGCGCCCGAGCTGGGCGGGAAAATCAAGGTGAACCTGCCGGATGAGGCCAGCCGCAGGGTGGGGCAGGCCATCGCCGCGGCGAGTCTACCGGCGATTAAGAAATGAAAAATGTAGAATGTAGGATGAAGAATGAATAGAAAAGCAAGCAACAAAATCAAGGCAACCGCCGATAAAATCCGATAAAGGCCGATAACGAATTTACCCCATCGGCGTTCATCGGTCGTGATCGGCGGCAAAAGGATTTAGGTTATGGGTTCAACGGTTATTAAGTTAAAAGCGCCGGGCGCGGAAATCTTCATTCCCGACGGAAAACCCGTCGAGGAAGCGTTGAAGCGAACCACCCATCTGGGGTTATCCGCTCATCAGGACGATCTTGAGATCATGGCCTATGAGGGAATCTTGGAATGTTTTGGGAAAAAGGACAGGGGTTTTACCGGGGTCATCCTCACGAACGGGGCGGGAAGCGCCCGGGACGCCCAGTACAAGACCTATACCGACGAACAAATGGTGGAGGTCCGCAAAACGGAGCAAAAAAAAGCCGCGACGATAGGTGAGTTCTCGGCCCAGTTTTTGCTCAACCACCCCAGCGCGAACGTGAAGTCCGCCCATTCAGATCTCATGGCGGATCTTGATACCATCCTGACCAATTGCCTGCCCCAGGTCGTTTATACCCACAATTTCGCCGACAAGCATGACACCCACGTGGCGGTAGCCTCCCGGGTCATTGAGGCCCTTCGAAAAATGCCGTCCGATAAAAGACCCCGAAAAGTTATTGGCTGTGAGGTTTGGCGCGACCTTGATTGGCTTTGCGACAAGGATAAGGTCGTCATGCCGGTGGATGACCACGAGAACCTGGCGGATTCCCTCATGGGGGTTTTTGATTCCCAGATAATCGGCGGCAAAAGGTACGACCTTGCGGCCAGGGGGCGCAGGCTCGCGCACGCCACCTTTTTTGAGAGCCACCAGGTGGACAAACATAAGGCCCTCATTTGGGGCATGGACCTCACCCCATTGGTTCAAAACCCTTCCTTGGATTACTTTGATTATGTAAAATCCTACGTGGACCGTTTCGCCGATGAGGTAAAAGACCGCATCAAGCGGATGAACAGCCGGTAATTTTCCAATTTAATATCCGCTTTTACCCTATGCGTGGAGAAATTAATGAACCGCAATGTTCTATTGGCTTCTCTTTTGCTTTTCACCCTCATTCCCGGCCTCGAAACCTACGCCTATACCGCCGAAGACTACACCAATGCCGGCCTCCAGGTTTACGCTAAAAAGGATTACGGCCTCGCGGTCCGCTATTTCACCGCGGCACTGGCGGTAAATCCCTCGAACGTTAGGGCCCTTCAAAGCCGGGCGAACAGTTATTATTTTTTGGGAAAAAACCAGGAAGCCCTGGCCGATTATGAGAAGGTTCTGGCGAATAATCCCTCAGGGCCCGTCTCCCAATTTGTCCAGGCCCTTCGGGCAAAGGCGGGCTCCGCCGGACCGGCTTTGGGAACATCGGCTCCTGCCTCCACGGGACCGGTTTCCGCCGGCCAAACCCCTTCCAGCCCGGCAGGGATAGGGACCGCGGCGGTTCAAAAACCGGGGGGGATCGGGTTTAGGTTGGAACCCGGCATGGCCTTTATTACCCTCAACGATTTTTTGTCGGATGGGGCCACCCGCCAGGCGGACGCCGCTGTCTCTCAATTAACGGATCCCACCTATACTTTTAAGGAAGCGGTTCCCTCAGGTTTCATCGATGTCTGTCTTGAGCCGCTCGTTCAAGTGGGGCCAAATTTTGAAATTGGCCTGCCGTTTTCCATCATGCCGGTTGGGAATGTCTCCTCGCCCAGCAGCGGGACGAGTGGTTATGCTGATACGATTTCCTATTCCATCAGCGGATTTTCCGTCGGTTTAAACGGCCGATTTATTCTCGGCTCGGGCCCTTTAAGGATTTTCGCGGCGGGAGGGGGTCTGCTGGTGCCGGTCGGGATTAGTTATTCCGACATCCTGAATGTTTTGAATAACACCACCCAAATTTCCGGTAATTTCTCCAGTTTGTCTTTTGGGGGACAGGCACAATTGGGTTTTGATTTCCATGTTGGGGAACCTTTCGTGGTTTCCCTTTTTGGGGGTTACCAATCCGCCTCGGCGAATGGTTTCAAGGGAAGCGTCGCGACCAGTGTCAACGGCACGACCACCACGGACCCCGGTCAGTTGGGGGTTTTTGACGATACCAACGGAAAAAAAGTTACTTTCTTGAAAGATGGAAATGCCGCGCCTTTGAATTTTCGCCCCCTCCAAATTGACTTAAGCGGGGTTCTCGCGGGTATTCACCTGGCCATATTCTTTTAACTCAAAGGAGGAAAGGTGTTCAAAGTGGCTTTTCTTCCGCTCTTCCTCGCTTTGTTACCCGCCGTTTTAATAGCCGAACCGTTGCGACCGAACCTTTTGGAATTGGGTGGTGGAGCGGCTCTTCCCATCGGGATAGCTGGAAAAAATTTGGATCCGGGTTTCGGTTTTCAGATTGGTTTTGGTATGACTTTTTCCCCATCCTTCTCGCTGATGCAAACTGTTTCTTTGCGTCAATATTCCGCGGTCGGTTCGACAGCCCTTTACTCCGCTTCCCAGGAATACATAGGCGCTCTCATGAACGCACAATGGTTTGCCATTGACGGAAAGACTTTAAGGCCCTACCTGACATT